>NZ_PJNH01000002.1:0-309326 GCF_002844535.1 Halalkalibacillus sediminis | reverse complement strand
ATGCTGATGCCGAATGATGTTCAGCACCTTGAAGCGGTTGATTTCCTTAATTAGTTTTTTACTGCCATTTCTAAGTACACGCAAACGATCACTCCTGACTCAAGAAGTTATTCAAACTTACTTCTTTCATTGAACGAATAAAGTATATGTATAATATAAATCATCTTAAATATAATTGCAACAAAATTTTGAAAACTATTTGTTAGGCTTTTCTTGTGGTGAAGTTTAAACATGCAACTTTAAAACCGAAAAAATCCTACGGGTTCCCCACAGCACTAAAGTTAAATTCTCTTCCGCTAACGTCCTGGATTTCTGCTTTGCTTAATTGATTCGCTTCTTCCCTCTCAGTAAAAATATCTTGCTTCCGTATTTCTTTTCGTTTTCTATTTCATAGTTTATGGGGTCACTTAAAGAGGCTGTTAATGCCCCTGATTTCAATCAACTATGAATCTCTTACCACACTTAATAAGACCCCAATGGCCGACAAACAGTATTCTCTGTAATTTCATTAAGATTTTCTGCATGATACCAATTGTATCTATATTACAGTTATTAGCAATTTCAATATCTCCTTTGAAAACATTATTCAATCAAAGGTAGCCTTTGTATGGTTAATCAATATTTGTTCAAAACCGAACACAGAAAGGACCTTTAGTTTTTGCCACGTTAAGGAAGGGAATATAAGACGACATGCAAGCCGACTGAAATTTTTCATCAGGAGAACTATGGCTCTGTTTTTCGATATCAAGTGGTCATGATCATAAGAATTTAGTATTCAGACTAAACTCTATAACTTGCAACATAGAATTCTCTGTCTCTTAATTAAGAATATTCTTTACGTATAAAACCCAAAAATACTATTTAACCACTTAAAAAGGTAAATTATGAAATAAGTAGATAAATAGCACCACTTATAATGACAATATGTTACAATTAATATCTAACATAGAATTGGAGGCATAAAATGGAAGAATCAATTTCACTTCAAGAGATTTTTGCAGCATTAAAGAAACGACTAGGTATTATCATAATCATCACTTTAAGTTTTGTATTAATAGGCTTAGTCTATACTTTATTTTTCACAACTCCTCAGTACGAAGCATCTTCACAATTCATCGTCAACCAGTCAGTCGAACAGGAATCTACTCGTTATGATGTCAATGAAATAAGATCCAGCGTTGAACTAATAAATACTTATAATGTAATCCTTACTAGTCCAGTTATTCTGAACGAAGTAATAAACAAACTAGATTTAGATATTACTAGCAACCAACTAGCTTCTAAAATCAATGTATCGAGCGCCAGTGGGTCCCAAGTTGTTAATGTAAGAGTTACTGACTCAGATCCGGCTCAAGTCGCTCATATCGCAAACTTAACTGTGGAAACTTTTCGCGACGAAATTCCAGATATTTTGAATGTTGATAATGTCAGCGTTCTCTCCAAGGCTGAATACACCTCCAATCCTAACAAAGTAAGTCCAAATACTCAGTTGAATCTTGCAATTGCATTTGTCTTAGGACTCATGATTAGCATGGGTATAGCATTTTTGCAAGAGGTTCTAGATACTTCATTAAAAGAGGAACAAGATATAGAAAGAACATTGGCTCTACCTATTATGGGGCGTATTTCTACAATTAATGAGAGAGAGATTAGGAAGCGGAATCAAAAGCATAGAAGGGGGATCTTATAAATGTTTGGAAAAAGAAAAAAAAAGAATGTGAAGAGAACACTAATTGCTAAAGATCAACCAAAATCCCCTATTTCAGAGCAATTCAGAACATTACGAACGAACCTTCAATTTGCTTCTGTCGACAATGAATTAAGAAGTATGATTGTCACTTCTACTGCTCCAGAAGAGGGTAAAAGTATCACTTCAGCCAATTTAGCAATTGTATATGCACAACAAGGTTTAAAGGTTCTGTTCGTCGATGCAGACCTTCGAAAACCAACTATGCACTATACCTTTCGTTTAAGTAACACTTCTGGTTTAAGTAGTCTATTGATTGGAAAGCAATCGCTAGATGAAGTAGTTGAACATGATCATATTGCTAACCTGGACTTACTTCCAAGTGGACCTATCCCACCCAACCCTTCAGAACTAATTGGTTCCAGAAGAATGAGTAGAT
The DNA here is from genome assembly GCF_002844535.1 of Halalkalibacillus sediminis. NCBI lineage: Bacteria > Bacillati > Bacillota > Bacilli > Caryophanales > Bacillaceae > Halalkalibacillus > Halalkalibacillus sediminis. Next base: position 307,200 of record NZ_PJNH01000002.1, on the reverse strand, counting down.
TCATCGAGGAGGCTACTAAAACCTATGACCTAGTATTATTTGATACTCCGCCTGTGGTTGCAGTTACGGATGCACAGCTTTTAGCAAACTATGTTGATGGCGCATTATTAGTTATCAGAAGCGGCCAAACTAATAAACAGGTAGCAGTAAAAGCAAAAGAGCTTCTTGATCAGGCCAATGCCAACATATTAGGCACAGTATTAAATGATGTCGAAGTAAAAAAAGACAATTATTATTACTACTATGGAAGATAGGGAAGGACGATTATATTGATTGATATTCACAATCACTTATTACCCAACATTGATGACGGACCCTCTTCTCTTTATGAAAGTTTATCGCTTGCAACAGATGCTGTAAACATGGGAATCAACACGGTCTACGTCACGCCGCACCATTTAAACCCGCAATTTGAAAATCCAAAGGACAAGATTTTAAAAGAAATAGAGATGTTCCAAATACACTTAGAAAACGAACAGATTCCACTTACCGTCAGACCTGGACAAGAAGTTCGTATAGTCGGAGATTTAATAGAAAGAATCGACCGTGATGAAATTTTGTTTTTAAATAATAAATCCAGCTACCTACTACTTGAATTTCCATCAAACAATGTACCCCGTTTTACATCAAAAATTGTTTTCGAATTACAAGTAAACAATCATAGACCTATCATTGCCCACCCCGAAAGAAATAAAGATATCATTCAAGATCCAAGTAAGCTTTATCAGTTAGTTAAAAACGGAGCATTAACTCAACTAACTGCCTCAAGTGTTTGCGGATACGCTGGAAAAAAGATTCAAAAGTTTTGTTTTAAATTGATTGAATCTAATTTGGCTCACTTTATTGCATCAGACGCTCACAACTCTAATTCTCGAAGCTTTAACTTACCAGAAGCTTATAGCTTGATTGAACAGAAATTTGGAATGTATAAAAAAGAAGAATTAATTGAAAATGCTAATCTTCTCCATAATAGTGAATTAGTCGTTGGAAATATTCCGGAAAAAGTTGCATCGAACAAGTTTTTCAATCTATTTTAAAAACCCATCCAATGTTTGGATGGGTTTTTGCTTAACTCTAATTCAAAGCTTCTTTTGCCAACATGAGCCCTACTGAATCATTTTGTCTCCATATACGTTCGTAATTACTTAACGGTACCGGGCGGCTCCCTACATGTCGTGATAACTCGGGTGTCAATCCAGGTTTTTGAATTGAATCTATGACCCAGTCGGTATAACCTCCACCACTAGGGTTAGAAGAAGGATGTACGAGGCTGTAACCTGTTTTATTACTAACCTTATCGGCTAACTGCCTATACTCCTCTCTCTTCTTACCTGTCGAGTTATATGCCCAATAAAGGACTTCACCAGATGAATGATATGCTACATGTGATTCAAAATTGTTATTTTTTGTGAAGTTATATAAAGCTTTAACTTCTGGTTCTGTTAAAGGGTTAGTCCCTTTATAATTATATGGACCTGGGTTTGACGCAACTTTCGTGATATTTTCCCAGTCAGCTGGGTACTGCCTATTCAGGTCCACCCCTCTAGCATTTGCTTTCCAAGAGGTAAAATCTGTACTTCCATTATTCAAACGAATTAACTGTGACCGATTGCTGAAACCATCCGGCCCGAACTGGTTTAAAGTAACACCGTCTGGATTAACCATAGGTACATAGTAAATTGTTACTTTTTCCAAGATATCACGAACATTATAACCGTCTATTTTAGAACCGTTCACATATGCTCGACTATATTCATCAATCTGATTCATAACTAGATTAGTAGAAATCCACTCCCGAGCATGGTGAGAAGCATTAATTGTGATTTTCTTATCTCCATTTCCAATTTTCACGACATGAATGTCTCGACCTTGTAGAGATTGGCCAATAACTTCAGTTCGAATAATCCCTGAATAAGCATTTTTAAGCTTATTGATGTCTTTTACCATTTGATTATAAGAATAAACACTTTTCGGATTAACGATTGGTCCTAAATCTTTCATTGCATTTATCACATCGTTCTTATGAATGTAACCAGTACGTTTTTTACCTTCTACATATACTGTCGCCTCATACCAATTTGATGTAAAGGTCTTATAAACCATCCTAGACCCAAAACTATATCCTTTAAGCTTTTTTGAGTCTCTACTAGTAGCAGAATACACAAATGTCTCATCTCTGTAAGCCATTCCGTCAAAGCTCTCTTGAGAAGCATTCTGATCAATTACATCATTTTTGTGTATAAACCCTGTTTTTCTATTACCATTTACGATAATTTCGGCTTCATACCAATCATCCATAAAAGATTTGTATTTTAAAAGTCTGCCCTCTCCATAAGATTTGAGCACCGTCTGTCTCTTGCTCGGTGCGGAATAAACATTGATTTTTGAGTGATAGGAGTAACCTTTAAGGTTCTCTTGATCCTTAATTGGCTCCTCCACGTCTCCAGCGTAAATATATCCAGTTCGTTTTTTTCCATTAGTATATACTGTCGCTTCATACCAATTATTCAAAAATGTTTTATAGTATAGCAATTGTCCCTGTTCATAGGATTTTATAGCGTTACTATCCTTTGTTGGGTTTGAGTATATTTCTGTTTCACTCTTCAAAGCATATCCTGATGATTTTTTTTGTTCCGCCACTGGCTCTTCCACATCTTTTTCATGTATATAACCCGTTTGGCGTTTTCCATTCAGGATCACCTCTGCGACATGCCAGTTATTTAAATAAGTTTCATAATAAAGGACTTTACCTGCATTATATGATTTTAGAGCAGAGCTTGTTTTGCTTGGTCTGACATAAACCTTGGTTGAAGAATTTACTGATACTCCTCGAAGGTTTTCGGAGTCCTCAACTGGTTGTTCAACATCAGACGCTGCAATATAGCCTGTCTGTGCTTCGCCATCCAAAATTACTCTCGCTTGATACCAGCCATCTATGAATGTCTTATACTTCAGTGTACTTCCTTGGGAGTAATCTTTAAGAACTCTTGAGTCCTTGTTGGCACTAACATATACATTTGTTTTATTTTTTAATGCTACTCCTTTTAAAGACACAGGATCGTTTGTTGGTTCTTGTACGTCATTCACATGAATATAACCAGTGTGGCGCTTCCCATCTAAAATGACTTCTGCTGCATACCAGTCATTGATAAATGTCTTATATTTTAATGTACTTCCTTGTCCATAGTCTTTTAGAACACTCGAGCTTTCACTAGCTTTTGCATAGACTTTCGTTTTTTGCTTAGTTCCGACACCACTTAAAGATTTAGGATTACTCGTTGGTTCTTCGACATCACCAGAGTGTATATACCCGGTGTACTTCACACCGTCAACAAAAACTGTTGCTTCATACCAACCTTCGATAAACGTCTTGTATTTTAGAATTGAACCTTTACTATAATTCTTTATTTCTGAACTATTTTTATTCGTACTTGAATAAACAGAAGTCTTCCCTAAAGCCACCCCTGTCAAGGAGGCCTGTTTCTCCACTGGTTCCTCTACATCGTTTTGAGAGATATAACCTGTGTGTTTAGTACCGTCTACGTAAACAATTGCTTCATACCATCCAGACAAGAATGAACGGTACAATAACTTACTACCTTTAGGGTAACTTTTTATAACATCAGATGATCCAGAAACTTGAGAATATACATGGGTCTGATTTTGTTGTGCTATTCCACTTAAGCTGACTTGGTCATCACCAGCAATCTCAATAGTTCCTTGAGAGATATAACCTTTGATCTGTTCGCCTTCTACATCTACATTGATTTCGTACCATCCAGAGACAAAAGTTTGAACTTCGAGCACAGAACCTTGGATAATAGTTTTAATTACGTCTCCATTACTACTCGGCTTATTAAAAACTTGGACTTCACCATCCACAGCCGCCCCTTCAAAAGAAGCTCTCTCATCGGATACAACATCCACATTCTCACTATGTATGTAACCTTCTGTCGATTCATCATTATCTAGATTGACAACTAGCCACTCTGAATCCTCAGAATCTTGTTTATATTGTATGATGTCTCCTACTTCATACTCTTGTAATACAGTAAACTTGTTATCTTTCTCCTCATAAACTTCCGTTCCCTCTTGTTGGACCACCGCTCGCATGTCAGCTTCAGCTTGAATATGAGAATCGTTAGAAAATATCGTGCTAAGAAGCAATAATCCAATAAAAATCTTACATAATTTAGAGTACAAACGAATCCTCCTTAAAAATATTTAATTAATACTAGTATATCAATAATTTAGTAGATAAAAAGAATAATAGTAAAAAACTTCAAATGAACTTCAAAAAAATTAGCACCTTTATTTAGGCGCTAATCTTTAATTCAATATGTTGTCGATGCGCTGAAGTAAACAGGATTTTAAAGAGATCAGCCGATTCTCTGCTTCTTTTTTGTCTGCTCCCTTAACGCCGATATAAAATTTTATTTTCGGTTCAGTTCCAGAAGGGCGCAAGCAGCACCAGCAATCTTCGTTGAATTCCATTACATTTGCTTTAGGTATATCCATAACTTCTGATTCACCCGCTTTAACCCCACTTCGTTTACTCCACTTTTTTCCATATAAGGAAGATCGACTTCCTCATTCACCCATCGAATCAATTCTGCTGAGTAGATTTCGTCTTTCTCCATCAATTCAATTCGATGGAGGACAACATTTATGTATTTTTTTACAATATGTTATAAATATTTAATCAAAAGTCTATTACCAATAAACACCTTAACCTTTTCTGCTTTTGCAAACTTAACCAAACTCTTATTTTCAATCGTTTCATAACCATATCGGTCTAACGTATATTTAAATAACTTATTTACCAAGTTTACCTCTATTGGTTCTATTTCAGTTATCCATCTAGACAATCCATTGCTAGAAAGATCCTTAAATTTAACATCTGTTGTACTATTACCTCCCCATATTTCACCATTAACAGTGGGGGTATAAGTAATTTCTTCATTAGAAATTCCAGCAAATTCTATGACTTCTTTAATCTTTTCTTTAGGTTTCATAACTAAGTCTTCATACTTAATTACTAGATAATCTTTATCTAATGTTACCTGATTTTTTTCTAAGTAATAATAATTGTTATAAAGGGATTGAATTATTGGCTTTAAAAAAGGATAACCACTTCTAGATTTAAACTTTCTCATTGAAACAATATTTGAATAAGGATTTCTAATGATATGAATGAACTTCGCATTTGGATACAATTTTTTTAAAATATTTGCGAATTCTGCATTCTCAACTGATTTTTCAATTACTCTCAGATTGTCAGCCAATTTCTTATTATTAAGTGAATAATACATAGCATGAATATAATTTTCGATTGATGTTTTCAAATACATATAATCAGAATAGCTTTTAATTTCATTTATAAATTTTTCAATGTTCCAAAAACCCTTGGTGTCACTATCAGCATACTGATCTGACAATGAATTAACATATTTTATCCAATTTATATAATTTTCTATTATTTCATTTCCAACTAGGGCTTTCGGAAGCTTTCTTCTAATACCATAATCAACCCAATATCCATTATGCTGAAAAAAATGAGATTCTATAGGGACAACAAAAAGCTCACTATGACCGTCAAATAAGTTTCTTAATAAGCTAGTTCCTGATTTATGTGCACCCAAAATAAAAATAGGTTCTTGATTCATATTTTCTCAATCCCTTATATTAATTTAATATTACTTAGTCCCAATCAAAATTACGCTGTATTAATGAATACAATTTTTCATTATGTGGTTTAAAATAGTTTTGTAAATACTCTCTTGTGTCCCCTTTGAGTCTCTCAGAGTAACCTGTCTTGTTCTGAGCTTTGAGATTAAGTTCAATCCCTTCTTTAAATTCTAAACCTAAAAAACTGAAAACTTCATTTAGATGAGTTTCGGTGTTCTTATAAAAATCTTCGGATTCTATAAAGAGGAACTGTTCTTTAGGATAGTACTCGAGCCATTTTTGCAGTTGTTCATAATAGTGCCCTCTTTTTAAATAGGACCTATACTTATACTTGTAAGTGAATTCTTCTGTTATAGTTTGACTTTGTTCTTCTTGAAGTTCTTCTTGAAGTTCTTCTTGAAGTGCTTCTTCAAAAGATAGAGGGTTATATGCTTTTGTTTTATTAGAGTTTCGTTGAAAATTATATTGAGAGTATGCCCTGTCAATTGGATTCCTTAAAAGTACAATAAACTTTACATTAGGATATTTGGCATAGATTCTCTCGGGACATCTATGATAAAACAAATAATCAGGAGTAGCTTCACCTGTTAGACAACCATTTTTAATTTTTAAAGGAAATTGCGCTTTATACCACGAATCGCCTTTTTGATATTTTTCGCTAAAAAATTGTAATTCTTTTGTTTTTGGTGAAATAAAGTTTTGTGCATATTCATTAATATAATTAAATAGAGATGTAGTTCCTGCCTTTTGAGCACCAATAATGAGAAAATCAGGATGATTTCCTAAACCGAAAGTGCAAGCTACCCTTTTTGCTTTGAATGGGATATTCCTAACTTGTTTACTAATTAAATTCATTTAATTAAAAGCCTCATTTCTTTATTTTTTTTAACACCGCATTTAAAATGATATTGTCCTGTTTAGTTAAACCAAAGTAATAATAAATTAGGCAAAATAATATTATAAAAGTAATTGATAATCCGATTAGTTGGCTAATCCAAATTAAACTTATCCAGTTATTTAATAAGTACACAATTACAAAAGAGATAATAAATGTCTTTAATAATATAAAGTAGCTAACATCGTAAGGATGAATTTTATGTAGTTTATAAACTAATAGTAACCTTAATATATTTATAACAAATACTGAAATCAATGATGCAAATGCTGCACCCTCTATTCCATATATTGGTATAAGCAAAAAATTCAAAGTAATATTTATTATTACAGCCATAAAATTAATGTACAATGCATAAAGGGAATTACCCGTCATAATAAGTATATAACCCGCAGATCCCACACCTGCATTCATAACCTGCCCTATCGTTATTAAAATTAATGTTGTTGAGCCTACAATAAATTCACTACCAAAAACCCTCATAATTTCTTCACTGAAAATTAGGATTAAACCAAAAGCAATTAGATTTACCCCGACTATCCATTTTGTAATAACTTTATACATATTTGCTAATGTATCCATATCACGCTTACTATACAAAGATGATATTGTAGGAGCAAACATAGTATTAAACGCAACAAGAATAAAACTACTTAAAGTTCCAATTCTTAATGCTATATTATATATACCTACCTGGTCTTCACTGTGAAAATAGCCGATCATAATAATATCAGTCTTATTACTTATTAAGCCTAAATAACCAGTGAGTAATAACGGAAGAGAGAACTTAATCAATTCTTTATATTGACTTGGCTTCCTGAATCTAATCCTACTAAATAGACCCTCTTTATAGATTACAGTTACCAAGTATACGGTGCCTATGATAGTACCGATGTAACTTGCTAAAGCTAAACTATAAATTTCATATCCAATCAAAACAGTGATTAAAAGTACTGTAAGTTTTATTACAGGTATTAATAAATCCTGACTAAAAACAAAATAATTTATCCTCTTTATCCCCTGAAAAACTCCTTTAGAAAGCTGATTAAGAGCTGTAAATATTATCAATGGAGACAATAACTTAATTAGGTTGTTCAATTCAGGCTTGTTTAAAATAGTTTTCGCAATAAAATCACTCTTCATCAATATTAATATTGATATTGCGCAACTGAAAAAAAGAACCAATAGGAAGCTAAAGGTAATTATACTATTTCGTTTATCTTTTTCTTCATTCTCGTTAAATTTCGGTATAAAGTATACTAACCCTTGTTGTAAACCCAATAAAACTAAAAGTGGGAAAAAGCCTATAAACGAAAAAATAAAAATGAATTGCCCATATACTTCTGCCCCCAAAAATCGGGCTGCTACAAAATTAAAAAGCAAACCAAATGTAAGGCCAATTATTTTCCCAATAAATATTATACCCGACTGTTTTGTAACATTTGTTAGTTCTTTATCCATTTTAACATCCCTATTAACATTAATTCACTAAAAACTGATTCGTCATTTTCTAGCATTTTTCCTATATAGAAGAATAATTATAAAGCATAAACATATAATTCACTTTAAGTATCGTCACCCTCAAATATGTCACATACCTACCTTTGTTTGCCTTATTATAGAAAAAATAGGCTTATTGGAGATTTTTTTCTTTATTCACAGATCAACACTCATTAAAATTAAATGTCCTTATCACTAATTTTTCCGGAGTTATATATTTTAAATTCATGATCAGTTATATGATCCCAATTAAATTTTTTTCCGACTCTCTCTCGATATTCTTCTTTACTTAGACAATCTCCTTCAAGAATTTGAATGATTCTATTAGCTATATTAAAAGCAAATCGATCATCTATATTTATAATATTTTCAGTGTACCCAATTGCTTCTGGAAGACCACCAACATTAGAACCAACAACAGGTACACCGCAAGCATTCGCTTCAAGTACCACCATACCAAAGCCTTCATTTCTACTTGGAACTACTAAAATGTCTAACTGGTTCATTATACCAGGAATTTCTTCAGGAGGGAGTCCTCCTGTAAATCTAACATCAATATTTGAATCTCTACGGTTAAATTGTCCTCTTAGGTAAGACAACAGTTTGCCTTCACCCACGATTAAGAAATCGACCCCATCTTTCCTTCTATTAATCTCACTAAAAATATCAATAAGATAATCCGCACCTTTTTTTTCTTCAAGTGTGCCAACATATCCGACAGTCTTTTTTTTACCTACTTTACTGTCCATGATCCGAAATGCTCCCAAATCAACGCCGTTGTAAGTAATTGCAGCATTTTGTCCTGAATAACCAATTTGCAATGCAGTAGAATATAAACCTTCACTTACAAAAAAACATTTCTCGGCAAATTTCATGGCGCTCAGTGCTTTTTCTTTCCTTTCTCCACTTAAATAATTTAAGTCGCTACCATGGAATGTAATATAATAGGGAATTGAGTACTTTTCACTTAGTCTGTAAGCAATGTAACCATTAGGCCACCCCCAATGCGCATGAATAGCATCTGAATTTTTAAGAAAATTATCAAAACGATTGATATATTGTTCTAACAGTAGACCTTCTATTTTTTGTTTTAACACGTACCTTTTAAAATAGCTAGATACACTATGCTTAAAATTGAGATTATATATAATGTTGTCATTATAGTACTTCCATTTATAAACATAAGATTTTTTTTCAATATTTTTCTTAAACAAATATTTAGCTGAAAATCTTATGAATTTGCTGTGGTACACATTATTGTTAATAATAAAAATCTGGTTAACTTTTTTCTTGTGCCTTTTAATACGCTCGTACGTCGCATTAAATAAACCACCACTACTTTTGTCAATATCCATGTTCGTAATGAAAAAAATATTCATATAATCCCCACTCTTTTTTGAGTTTACCTTTCAAGCATTATGTTTTCACCTGCAAATATATCCCATTACAGAGATAATTAGAGAAGTGTTCAACACTACTTTAATTCATACATCTAGAGCACTTCATATTATACCGAGATTTTAAAATAATCATGGAACTCTAGTGAGCCAATAATTTTAATAGCGTAACCATTAATAAAGTGTACCTATTCATTACAAACCAGATTTACGGTGTTTGGCAAAATAATTTTCGTACTTCAATTATTTAATAGCGTGCTATTTTTCCTGCATTTCGCTTGCTAGCCTTCTCATAAGGAACAAGGTTGAGACACTGCTTATTATGAGAAGGCTAATATAGGTTCTTTGCTTATTACAGTGATCTTTGTATACTTGGTTGTACTTCATTCTTAGTAGTTTTCCAGTTACCTTATTCTTGTTGTTTAATATGAACCTCATTTATATTGCTTTTCTTTGGATACCTAGTAATGGTTTCTTGCAATACATCCAAGTAATTCCTCGACAACGCTTCTTGTGTCATACCCCGAGCAGTTTCAACAGCTTTAGTAATTATCTTTTCTTTTTGATCCCTATTTAAATTTAAGACTTTAGTTAACTTATTTGCTAATCCGTCTAAATCTCTAGGTTCACATAAATAGCCATTCTGATTGTCTTTTATAACACCATCTATCCCCTCTCCAATAGAACCAATAGTTATACAGCCCTTAGACATCGCTTCAATATATACTAATCCAAAAGTTTCAGGGGAACTGACCATTACAAAAATATCACTTTCCTCCATTTTCTCAATTACTGACTCTCGTGTAATATATCCCAGGAATTCTATCTGAGAGCTCACCCTAGAAGCCTTAGCTAATTTTTTTAGTCTATCTTTCTCTGGCCCATCGCCGGCTATCTTTAAATACACTTCTTTACTAACTGCTATTTTTTCAAAAGCCTTAATAACTATATCTATATTTTTCAACGCTATCATACTGGATGCAATGAAAATAACTTGCGATTTGGACTTTATTTTCTTTTGAAGCTTGCAATCCGAAATAATTAAATCCCTATTTATTCCAGAGGGGATTATAAAGTTACTTTTTGAAGCAAGGTGTAATTTTTTGTATTTATTCATTAGATTTTGACTTCTAAAACCAATCCTATCAATAAATGACTCAACCTCTGAATATTTTTTGAGCCTTTTCTTCATATTAGTTAATTGAGAGATGTCTGACTGATGAAGTGTTAAAATCAAAGGAATATCCAATTTATCTTTTAACATTTTAGATATATAAAGAGAAGGGTTTATCATATGACAAACAATAATATCAGGAGAATTATTAATATTCTCTAGCAACTTACTATATAATAGTCGTAAATCTTTTTGAAAATAATCAATTTTTGGGTATTTATTTATTGTTAATCTATTCACTTCTACGTCTTGTAATTTAAAAGTAGTATCTTCACCATACCTTCTAGCTTCTTGACCTTTTGTTGTAATATTAAACAGAGTTGGATATTTCGGATGAATCTTCATTACACTTACATCATGCCCCATACTGACCCAATCTTTTGCAAAATAATGTAATGCATATGATATTTCTTTTCTCGACTGCCCATCGTAACTAGGGAATAAAGTTGTAATCATCAATATTTTCATATTAGCACTTCCCATTAATTATTTTTTGAAGAAATATCCCATTATTAAGAAAAAGAAGATAGATATATTAAGAGACATATTTATTGTTCCTGTGATGTCTGAAATCAATATAATAATTATAGAAACAATTATGAATATACTATTTTCCGAAACTCTTACTGTAGACAAAAATGACTTTATAGCATACAAGAATATATTTAGATATAGTAATAAACCAATCAACCCATACTGTAATACAAGTTGCAGATAATAATTATCTACCGCTTTTCCAATATCACGCACATAAAAGAATCCATAACCAAATAGGTTTTGAATTGTAAATGGTGAAAGGTGATTTTCTATAAACGTAGTCCATATATGTATTCTGCCACCCAACGTACTGGTATTTTCCGCCAAAAACCTTTGCGTACCCAAAAGACTATTAGTAAAAATTAATATAAAAGATAGTACAACTGCTAACAATAACATTGATTTTATTAAGATGTTTATTTTACTTAATAGTAAAGATAACACTACACTAACAGCAAGCAATAAATATGCAGTTCTTGACTGAGACAGAATTATTGCGTATGAAGAAGTCAATAAAATAAATATCAATATAATATTATATTTGGTACTATATTTATAATTTGAAAGCAATGTTGTTAATATGTAAGTAATAAATATCACCACAAAAACACCAAAAGTATTGGGGTTTCCAATTGTACCAACAATTCTTCCTACTTCCCACGCTTCAAACCCATAATTGTATTTTTCGAAATCAGAGTAATAAGTTAAACTAGCGATTCTAAAGGGCTTATTATAAACTTGTGCTATCCCTATTAAAACTTGACCAAACCCCGTAATTAGAATTAATTTATTTACTAGGTTTTTGTTTAAACGATTATTAAAGTAACTTCCTAATAAAAATGCCATCAAAGGGATCAAGCTATAAACAAACGTTCTTAAAATAGAAACAGTCGATGTTGGGTAAATAAAATTATTAATAAGATCAACAAATATTGTAAATATTACATATAAGAAAATCATGATTGTTAATTTATTTATATTAATTCTCCCGAATAACAAAACTATTAAAAACGAACCTATTAATGATATGATCCCTAAATAATCTCTTCCGAATAAATTTGGTGCGAAAAATGTCATTAAAACTACTAATGTAAATAGAGTATTCAACAGTCTTGTCGATATTTGGTTTTCCTTATAATAAAGGGCTCGATCCATAGCTAATCTCCTTGATTGATTGCACTTAATTAGTTTTATTACTTATATTTCCAGATAATCACTAAAAGGAATTCCATTATACTTACCATTTATAACCTTTATTACAATTTGAAACACTCGTCGTCCAAGTAAAACACCCCTATTTATAATTTAAAAGATTGAATAAATGTTACAACCTCCAATAAGTAAAACCGTTACCTTCATATTCCTTTCTATTCAATACACTTTTTACATCAACCATAACTTTATTATTATCATCTGCATATATGTCGTTATAGAAATCTAATCCATAACCTTCTTTGAACTCTTTGTGTGAAACGGCAAGTACTATACCATTTAAACTTGTTAAAGTATCTTTTTCAACTAAATTAATTCGATACTCATCCCAAGCTTCTTCTTTATTAGCAACTGGGTCATGAACTAGAACTTCTACTCCGAAATCTTCTAATTCATTAATAATATCTATTACTTTTGTATTTCTAACATCTGGGCAATCTTCTTTAAAGGTAATCCCTAATATTGCCACTTTTGCTCCTTTAACTGGCTGGTCTGCTTTAATTAATTTTTTTATAATGTTACTTGCAACATATTTACCCATATCATCATTGATTTTTCTACCAGCAAGAATTATTTGTGAATTATAACCCAGTTGTTCAGCCTTATATGTGAAGTAATATGGATCTACACCAATACAATGACCGCCTACTAGACCTGGTGTAAAATTCAAGAAGTTCCACTTAGTACCAGCCGCTTCTAATACTGCTTTTGTATCAATATTCATTTTATTAAAAACCATAGAGAGTTCATTCATAAAAGCAATATTTATATCTCTTTGAGAGTTTTCAATAACTTTTGAAGCTTCTGCTACTTTTATTGATTCAGCTCTATGAACACCAGCTTCTATAATTGATTCATATACATTCGAAATAATTTCAAGAGCGTCCTGATCGGATCCAGAAACAACTTTAATAATTTTGGTTAATGTATTAACTTTATCACCTGGGTTTATACGTTCAGGCGAAAAGCCTACTTTAAAATCAATTCCAAACCTTAAACCAGAATTTTTTTCTAGGATAGGGATACATATCTCTTCAGTTGTTCCAGGATAAACAGTTGACTCAAATACTACTACAGACCCTTTAGTCAGATTTCGTCCCACCGTCTTACTTGCACTAATTACAGGGTTCAAGTCAGGGGTTTTATCACTATTTATTGGGGTAGGGACAGCAACTATGTGAAACTTACAATTTCTTATTCTACTTTCTTCATTAGTAAATTCTAGTGTTGTATTTTTGACCGCCTCATCCCCAACTTCATTTGTTACATCAATTCCACTTAGGTACTTGTCCAATTTGTTATCATTAGTGTCAAAGCCAACAACTTCAAACTTTTTTGCAAACTCTATGGCAAGAGGAAGTCCTACATAACCTAAACCAATAATAGAAATTGCTTCTTCCTTGTTGGTTATTTTAGTAAAGTTCATTTAATTATTCCCTCCGACTAATCTGATTTGATATCTTGTCTGATAATTTGGAATAGTGACATATTCGATCCTTATTAGTTTAATTACTTTTAGACATTTATTCTATTATTGTAATTAACTAACCATATCTATAAATCAATGTCTCTCTTAATATTTTTTTATAACCTACTCTATATCTAATTTAGCGAAATAGACATATAATTTAGTTCACCATCTATGATGTAAGTTTTATATATTCATTCAGTAGTCTTTCACTATCCTTTTCATAATAATAGTCTGATTTTATCTTATTGCAATTTTTCTGATATAAATTGTTAAGTTCGGAGGAATTTTTCAGCATAATTAACGCCTCTTTCAATTCTTGCTTATCCTCATTGATATTGATTCCAATTTGGTTTTGCTCTATAAAACTTCCAAGCTCAGTATTTTTGGTTCCTATTATAGGTATCTCACACACAATTGACTCATATAGTCTATTTGGTAAAGCGATTTTTACATTATTTAACTTAGTATTATACACAGCATATGTGCAGTCAACCTTTTCATATAATCTAACAATTTCTTCTTCGTAGTTATATGGGCCATACACTTCTACAAATTTCTTATCTTTTGAATACTCTTTAATTTCACTGTATCCCGGACCGCTCCCAGCAATTAATACTTTTATATTTTTGTCCATTTCTTCTACAACATCAATTAACATTTTAAGTTGTTCAATATATCTAACTGATCCAATATATCCTATTGTGAAGTTATCATGTTTCTTTTTTACATATTTGCTAAACAATTTTTTTGAGGGGGAGTTTGGTATAAATAGATATTTATCTAATTTAATAAACTTTGAAAAATATTCCTCCCAAAAATACGGAGATGTTAAAATTATCTTAGATACTCTAGATGTAAGCTTTTTTTCTAGACTTTGTAATAGTTTAGCTAGAATAGTCTTAGGAGAATTAGCCTTCTTTATAAAGGAATACTTAGGAAGATCGGCTACTTCATATATAATCTTGGTTTTCTTATTAAAATGTTTTTGATAAATTGCAGCTATCATTAACATATCTAAATTCCCTGCATGGACTATATCAGGTTTTTCATTTTTTAATTTAGCTAAGACATTAAACATATATCTCACTAACGGTATTAACTTTTTAATTGGCTTTCCTTGAGGAGCTTTTATGCTTACCTTTAAAACTTTATGATTGTGGTTAATTTCAAATGTTTCATTTTCTAATTGTCCTCTATCCCAATAAATTAATACTACATTAAAATCATTTTCCACAGCTTTGATTCTTTTGAGCATTCTTGGATTAGGAATATGTGACAATAATATGGTTGCTTTTTTCAACATTTTCACCTACTAAACACTTTAGGAACTATAGTCACTAAATAGAATAAATTCTTCGTTATAAATTTTCATGAAAAGCTTATCTTTTAGACTACATTTAGCCCATTTAAAAGCATTCCAATTATCAATGATCTAATGATTATATTATTCATTTTACAATTTATACGCGGCGTCAATAGTACATATATTCTTAGTATCAAGTACAAGTTTGTTCTTAATGAGATCCATATTATTTTTGATATGATCATGCCCTACCATGACAACAACTATCTCTATTTCATTTATAAAATCCTCAAAATTCATAAACTGGTGATCTACCATTCTTTCCTTTACGAATGGATCAAACACTTTAACGCCAAAAGCCAAATGCTCGTCCATTCTTTCTAGTAGTTGAAGTGATGGACTCTCCCTTGTATCATCAACATTTTCTTTATACGCTAATCCATAAAGGCCTACTTTTGATATATCCTTAATACCATGCTCTCTCATAATATCTCTAATACGTCCCAGTACATGTCTTGGCATAGAATCATTTATTTTTCTTGCTGTTAAAATAAGGTTTGTTAGATCCGGATAGTCTCCAACTAAGAACCATGGATCTACCGAAATACAATGCCCCCCCACCCCTGGTCCTGGCTGTAGTATATCTACTCTTGGGTGCATATTAGCAGTTTTGATAATTTCATAGACATCCATATTATCAGTTCGACATATTTTAGCTAATTCATTAGCAAATGCAATATTGATATCTCTATAAGTATTTTCTACAACTTTAGACATTTCAGCTGACCTAATATCAGTTACAACGATATCTGCTTTACAGAAGCTCGAGTAATAACCCTTTACTTTTTCACCTATTTCTAAATTATCCGCCCCAATGGTCCTTGAATTGTTTTCAAGTTCGTAAATCATATTCCCCGGAATAATCCTCTCAGGAGCATGCATCAAATGTATATCGCTTCCAATAATGTGGCCTCTCTTTTCTATATATGGTCGAATATGCTTATCAACTGTACCTGGTGATATGGTCGATTCAATAATTATTACTGCACCTTTTTCACAAACATCGAGGACACTACTTATTGCTGAAATAACATACTTGGGATCGAGTTTTTTACTATTTTTTATATATGGAGTTGGAACTGCAAGAATATATGTATGTGTCTTTTGATATTTTGTTGAAAACTCAATGCCCTTAGAACGTGCTTCTTGAAAAAGTTCTTCTAATCCATTTTCTTCAAAAGTTAATTTTCCATCGTTCAATGTGTCTACTAAATTTGCATTGTAATCAGTTCCTATTACCTTAATTCCACTTTTTGCAAACATGAGAGCTGTCGGTAAACCAATATAGCCAAGTCCAACAATATTAATCATTTAGTATTCGCCCCTTCTACTTCACCATTCGTATTTAAATTTTTCAATCGAATGTTAAATTGAATATTGCATTTTTTGTTTAGTGAACCTCTAATAATCACACAATTAATCTCTTCTCTGTTAAGGTAAAATAAGCTTCTATAGGATTTTTTAAACTCCACATCCATATCTGCATCTCCATCTATAGAAACGAAGCAAATCAGCTTATCTTTATCAAATAGTTCAAAACCATTTTCGATTCTTTTTACTTCGCATGGGGTATGGAAAAAAAATTCACAATGTTCACCTTCACTTGATATTTCATCTAGAATAATAAATCCTTGCTCGTTTTTTTCAATATGCCTTGTATGTTCATAACCGTTTTGAGACACCATTTTCCCTTTGAATAAACCATTACTTAAAAGGGCATATTTACGTTTAGTCCAATCATATATAAGGAAAGGACCAAACTTTTTCATTTGTTCCTTTCCATCGACCTTAACTGTATTATGTGCAGCTGTTAAAGCCATCTCTTTCCCAATATCTGTTGCATAGGAATATGTCCCACTATCGCAAAAAATATTTTTTCCTTTATGCCAAAGGTCTATATGAAACTGATCCATCTGTGCTGGCCGAGTATTAAAATTTTGTAGGGCTGTCATTATAAAACTAGTGTCTGTACGTAATGAATAAAATCCTGATGCATTAAATGCCGAGGATTCTTTCTCCATTATGGATACCGGTATTTCTTCTAGTCTTTTATCTCCAAACCAGAGCAGCTCTTCATCATAATCTCCAGGATTGTATACTCTCTTGCTATCAACCAATACAAAAATCGTATTAACTACAGCTCTAAAATCTCTATACCCACAAGTGGTTACAGGGAATATCAGTGCTCCATCATTAGAGCCAAAATTAGGTACATCTCCTGATTCATCTTGCATTTGATACATCAAAGTAGCACTGTTTCTTATTAAACTTTTACTTCTATCTGAAATGGCTAATTGCGTTTTTTCACTAATTTTCATCACTAACTCTAAAATTTGAAGGGCAAACCTTTGATAATTAAATGAATATTGAATATAACCACCATCAGAAAGGAATTGTTTTTGAATCTCTTTATCTAACAATTCGTACGCTTTTTTTAATCGTTTTTGATCATTACAACTCCATGCACCAATTATTAGACCCACTATTTCTGTAAGTGTGTGATTGTTTTTTATACACTTATGGGCATAGAAAAAATTTGAAAGGACTTTTTTATAACTACCTTCTATAAGTTTCTTTATGTTTAATTCATCTTTTTTCGATGTTAATTTATAAGACTTGAAAATTTCAAACGCTATTATTGCATTAATCATTCTTAATGTTGCCTCTTGACCACATTTATAATGCGACCCAAACGAATAACTATTATTCTGCAACCAACTTTCAAGTTGTTGTGAAAATCCGTCATAATACTTTGTATTCTTAGTTATCATAAAAGCTCTTGTAAAATAGAAAAAATGTGTAAAGCGTGATGCTTCCCAAACCACTTTAATATCTCCACGCTGAGGGTCAAAGTCAGGAATTTGATACCATTTTAATGCTTTACTAACCTCAAATTTTGTTATTGGATTTATATGCCAGTTGATCGGATTTCCATAGTCCAGCTCAACTGAAGAAAAACCCATAATTTTTCCAATCAAAGCCTTGTCAGCAATCGATTCAATTTCTTTTTTCTTTTCACTTGAAAGTCCTCTTATGAATTCTTCAATCCACATTACATTCAAATCAAAAATATTAACCCTATTAACATTGACTCTTTTTTCAAACAATCTATCACTGGTTGGTATTGCTCTCAACATTTTCAGCTTTGCTGAATAAAGTGAGCGATTAATGAGCCACGACAACCCATATTCATTTATTAGTGCTTTAATCATTGCAATACCTCAATTTCTATAATTATTTAACACTTTCAATAACATTAATTAATTTTGTTGTTAAATACTTAAAATCAAAATCTTCTGCACCTTTTTTTGCGTTTTTCGCCATCAATTCATACTGTTCCTCTGAACTTTTTTTAATCTGTAAAATTGCATTAGCCAATTCTTGAGGTGTACTGTTTTCAAGTTCTATTCCACATTTGTATTTATCTAGTATTGAATAACCCATTTTTACAGTGGAAATAATCGGCTTCCCTGAAGCCATATACTCAAATAATTTATTTGAGCTATTTCCCCTAGTCCAGTTATACTGAGTCTGTGAATAATTAAGGATATTAACAGATGATTTACTCAGTATATTCGGTATTAAACTTTTATTCACAAAACCTTTTAACTTTACATTAGTCAGGTTCTCCTCAATAACTCTTTCTTCTAACATATTCTTTTGATTACCATCACCATATATTAAAAACTGGATATCTTTTTCGCCTTTCAATATTGAAGCAGCATCAAGAAGGTTAGCTACATTATTGACTGGGCGAATAGCTCCAACATAAACTACATTGAACTTATCATATTTTAAATCCGGATCATTTAAGTTATTTTCAGAAGCTAATTTTTCAAAGGATTCTATATCTACACCATTATTAATATAGTAACATTTTTCAAGGTTTACACTTCCACCTTGTTCTGTATTCCATTTCTTTTCTTTTATATAATCGGTATCTCCCTCTTTTGTAAAAATTATAGCATCTGATTTTTTGTAAATCCAGTGTTCACCTGCTTTAAGCCCACGTCCTAGTAGACTTTTTTCTTTTGCTTTGTTAAAGGCGAAAATAGCTTCCGGCCATAAATCTCGTATTTCACAGATACAAGGAATGCCAAGTTTTTTAGCTATTTGTATCCCTGCAACCATCGTGAGGGGATGTACGCTGGAGGCAAGAATGACATCTGGTTTTCCACATGACTTTTCATATTCTTTTGCCACTGAAAACAAATTAAAATAAAAAAGACTCATATTTTTAAGTCTATCAAATCCATTTCCAAGAGCAGTTGTAGTCCTTACAAACACAAACGGGATATTATCAACAATATCGGTAGTATATTTCCTTTTTCCAGTATCAATACTATCTAAATTATTGTGAAATGTGTTTGCACAAAATACAGTAACTTTATATCCTTGTTTAATTAAGTTCTCCGCAAACCAATAATGACGCCCGCCACGATTTTTATACATATCAGTTGCGTAGTGATTCCATAACCAAATATTTTTTTTCTTCACCCTGAACCCACCTCAAACGCATCCATTTTTTTTATTAATCTACCTTTTCTGCTGGAATACCTGTATAAGTTCCAGAATCATTTATATCTCTAATGACTACGGCTCCTGCACCAAACATACAACTGCTAGCGATATCGACATTATTACTTATCACGCTACCAATACCTAACCAAGACTTTTTACCAACTCTCACCGTCCCAGCTAAATGGGCACCAGGTGATATATGAACGAATTCCTCAATTATATTATCATGATCTAACGTAGACCCCGTATTGATAATGCATCCTTTTTCAATTTTGGTACAGCAATTAATCACTACACCGGCCATGACCACAGTTCCAGATGCAACTTCTACTTTTTCTCCAAGTACTGCATTTGGGTGAATTAATGTGGGTATTTTAGCACCTTCCTCTTCAAGCCTTTCTTGAACTTTTTTACGGGTTTCGTTATTCCCAATAGCTACAAAAATGTCGTAATCATTTATATATTTAATAGTTTCATTAGACTTTCCAACAATTTCTAATCCCATTGATGATTTGACATTTTCGTCATCATCTAAAAAAGCAATACTCTGCCATTTATTCATTTTCAATGCGATATCAGCTACAACTTTACCATGTCCACTAGCACCAATAATAAGAAGTTTGTTTTTCATGGTTCTATTCTTTCCTTTTTACTTCCCTTAAACGGCTCCATTGTTGCCGTAGTCACTGAGTTAATTCCTTCTCTAACAAAAACCTTTTTCATAGTTATAAGAATAATCTTCCAATCTCCAATAAAACTGACACTATCAACATATTTTACATCGAGATTAAATTTTTCTTCCCAACTAATAGCATTCCTACCGCTCACTTGAGCCAAGCCAGATAAACCTGGTCTAACCTCATGACGTCGTTTTTGATGCTCATTATAAAGAGGAAGGTACTGAACCAATAATGGCCTTGGTCCTATAATAGACATATCACCCTTAAGAATATTAAAAAGCTCCGGAGATTCATCTAGCGATGTGGAACGTAGGAACCTTCCAAACCGCGTTAACCTAAGACTGTCAGGAAGTAAATCTCCATTCCCATCCCTTTCATCCGTCATCGTTCTAAATTTATACATCATAAAGATATTCTCATTTAGCCCTGGTCTTT
The DNA here is from genome assembly GCF_002844535.1 of Halalkalibacillus sediminis. NCBI lineage: Bacteria > Bacillati > Bacillota > Bacilli > Caryophanales > Bacillaceae > Halalkalibacillus > Halalkalibacillus sediminis. The sequence continues at coordinate 286,327 of NZ_PJNH01000002.1, read as the reverse complement.
TTTGCTTAAATAGCACTGGGCTACCAATATTAATCCTTACAAGAATAGCCATTATCAAAAGGACTGGACTAAGTGTGATAATAGCGATTAAAGAAAGTGTGAAATCCATTAGTCTTTTTAAAAATCTTCTATAAATACCATCTTTAGAATTTTGTATTATTTCAACCACAACCCTTTAATAATCTTTACAACTCTCTCCAAATCCTCAGTGGTCATCTTTGTGTCAGATGGCAAACATACACCATTCTCAAACAACTTCTCCGATATACAAGTACCAACGAAATCATATTTCTCAAAGAATGGTTGCATATGCATCGGCTTCCATACTGGCCTTGACTCAATATTCTCTTTCTCAAGAGCCTCCATAATGTCAATTGGCCTTATCTTGCCCGTCAAAGTCATCGAGCTTAACCAATAATTCGGTGCATCCCAGTCATTACTTGGCATGAACTCAACACCCTCAAGCTCACTGAGTTCTCTTTTATAGAATTCAAAAATACACCTCTTCTTCTCAACTCTTTGATTTAACACTTTTAGTTGTCCTCTGCCAATCCCAGCAATCACATTGCTCATACGATAATTAAACCCTAATTCGCTATGTTGATAATGCCTTGCTTGATCTCTGGATTGAGTAGCCCAAAATCTAGCTTTTGCAATTTTATCTTCATTATTAGAAACTAGCATACCACCCCCAGAAGAAGTGATAATTTTATTTCCATTAAAAGAGAATACGCCATAATCACCAAAAGTCCCAGTATGCTTACCATTATAGTAAGTACCCAAACTTTCTGCAGCATCCTCTATTAAAACAACATTATACTTCTTACAGAGTTCTACTATTTTATCCATATCAGCTGACAAACCATAGAGGTGTACCACAATTACTGCCTTAACTTCTGGATACAATTGAAACGCTTTTTCTAAAGCTTTAGGGCACATGTTCCACGTTTCATAATCACTATCTATAAAAACAGGTTTAGCATTCTGGTAAATGATTGGGTTAGCTGTAGCTGAGAATGTAAGGGTTGGGCAGAATACTTGGTCGTTATCACTAACTCCTGCGGCTCTCAATGCTAGATGGATTGCTGCTGTTCCGGAAGAAAGCGCTGCCGCTGCCTTAGAACCAACCTTTTCTGATAATTCTCTTTCGAACCCATTTACGTTTTCCCCAAGTGGGGCAATCCAGTTCGTATCAAAAGCTTCTTTAACATATTCCATTTCATAACCTTCATCACTCATATGTGGCGATGAAAGAAAAATTCGATCTGCCATTATTAAAATTCCTTCCCCAATTAAATCCTCATTATTATATTAAATTTTGAAGCAAACGTATCACTTCTTTTTCTAAAATAGTTCTCATGTACTCCAGCATGTCGCTTAGTAAGTCTTCTCATTACAAAACCATTTCAAGCGTTGGTTTTATATCCTCCTACATCATAACAGCGACCTTCAAAGTCATACTCAAAGACTTCTTGTATACCGCTCAACATTTGAAATGCATCCTTGAACCGAATTTATATCTTGTACCAATTTTCTGGTACTCTAAACCATGATTTCAGAGTTAAAAACATATCATTCCATAATGGCTTGATTAGCTTTGGCATTTCAACAAAAATTTTTATCTTACAAAACACGCCATCCTGCTCAATGGATCTATGATTCTATAACGGTCCGTTTCTCCCTTCGCAACCGATTGCACACTAACGACAATTTCCCCGTGTCGTTCATACTATTCAATTAATTGTTTAAGGTCCGGTTTATCCGCTCTTAGAATATCATCACCAAGTAATACCGCAAACGGAACGGTGTCCCCCCGATGAATTTACGTGGGCACCATACTGCATGCCCTAACCCTTCTGGTTCTTTCTGACAAATGTAATGGACGCTTATATCAGAAGATTGTTGTACGTGTTTCAAATTATCGAACTTCCTTTTTTGATAAAGGTATCTTTCCCCATGTTTAAGTGGTTTACCTCGATGTCCAAAAGTAATTCATTATACTGTTTCTTTTGCCTGTTTATGTTCTGTTGATATTAATTTGAATAAGTGCTCTTTCAATCTATTTTGCTCTATTTTAGGTAAAGAATTGACCTCATCTAATATGCCTTGAAATTCATCGAATGTAGACTTACCGATATGGATCTTAGGGAAGACTTGTTTCTTCATAATTTCATCGTCACCGAGTAATTCCTCGTACATTTTTTCTCCAGGGCGTATACCTGAATACTCGATTTCAATATCGTCTAACGAATGACCTGATAACTTAATTAGATTAGTTGCCAAGTCCACTATTTTAACTGGTTCCCCCATATCAAGCACAAATATTTCTCCTCCACGAGCTAGGGGTCCTGACTGAACCACCAATCGACTGGCTTCTGGAATAGTCATGAAATAACGTGTCATTTCAGGGTGGGTAACCGTTACCGGGCCACCAATCTTGATCTGTTCTTTAAACAGCGGGATTACACTTCCTCGACTTCCAAGGACGTTGCCGAATCGAACCGCTAAGAACTTAGTTTTGGAATCTTGTGCCAAACTTTGTATTACCATTTCTGCAATTCGTTTAGTCGCCCCCATAACGTTCGTTGGGTTAACTGCTTTATCTGTGGAGACGAGCACGAATGTGTTGACTTCAATAGCTTTCGCTGCTTCTGCCACATTCTTTGTTCCAAAGATATTGTTCTTTACAGCTTCCATCGGGTTGTACTCCATCAATGGAACGTGTTTATGTGCTGCTGCGTGATAAACGACGTGTGGTTGGTACGTTTCCATGACTTCGAAAATGCGCTTTCGGTCTTGTACATCAGCTATAATCGGGATAATTTCGAAACGATTCTGGTAGCGTCCTCGAAGCTCTCTCTCGATTTGATAAATGCTGTTCTCACCGTGTCCGAGTAAAATCAATTGTTTAGGCTCGAAAACTGATATTTGTCTACAGATTTCAGAACCGATCGAACCACCAGCACCCGTAATGAGAACGGTGTTTTCCGTAATATATTCGGATATGCCTTGGATATCTAGTTCTACTGGGTCTCGTCCAAGTAGGTCCTCCACTTGCACGTCGCGAACCTCATTCATCGACACCCGACCCGTGACGATATCTTCTAACATCGGGATGATCTGTGTTTTCACTTTCGTCTTTGAACAATGACTGAAGATTTCTTTCAGCCTTTTGTTATCTAAAGAAGGGATGGCAATGATGATATGTTCAATGCTCATCTCTTCGACTACTTTTTCAAGGTGTTTGATCTTACCTGCAACAGACACTCCGTATATTTGCATCTTCTTTTTCGCAGGATCATCATCAAGGAATGCGATAGGTTTCAATTCTGTATCAATACTATTGAATAATTGCCTCGCTACCATGACACCTGCAGAACCCGCACCTATGATGAGTGTGCGTTTTTTCCCTTGTGTCGGGTTCCAATAATGGTCTCGGAATACTCTCCATGCAAACCTTGAACCACCAATCAACAAAATGTGAAGCATCCACGTGATGACCATAGCCCTTGTCATGACCATTCCGAAAGAGATGTATTGAGCGATCACTGTAAGGACCACCGAATAAGTGACGACATTGAAAATCGTGATTAATTCACCGATGCTTGCGTATTCCCATGCTTTTTGGTAGAGCTTCAGATAAATTGCAAACAGATGATGCGCTAGAACTAGAATAATAGATGATAAAAAAACGATATTTGTAGTAAGTGTCGGCGAACTGTAGAGTAAATAGGAGCTTATGTATATAGCTGAGAGTACAATTACTGAATCTAATAATATTAATAAAGATAATCTTTGATGATATTTTATGATTTTTCACTCCTTTCTATTGAAGAAAACAAAAAAGAGGCTATATATCCACCTCTTTTTTTGTCTACGGTGTCTTCTTGGAATGTTTTTATTTGCATACATTATAAAGGCATATCTGTACACTTCCAACAAAACTTTACAAACTTTGCTGAAGTACAAAAGTGTTTATGTTAGACTTGTTAAGGATATTTTTTAGTATTTGTACATATGTTACCATATTCAGACAAGATTTTGTAGGGGGGGAATTTGTCGAACTACCTATTTATTCTATTTTTTCTTGTGATATAATGTTTCTATATTTTTATATAATTTAATTGGAGGGAATTAAATGGAGGATACCATTTCGCTGCGGGAGATATTTGCAGTGCTTAAAAAACGGTTGAAAATAATATCGGTTATAACCATCACAGTCGTTTTATTAAGTATCATTATTACAAGTTTTTTTATTACACCTAAGTACGAGGCTTCGACGCAATTCATCGTAAACCAACAAGACGATGCTCAAGAGTTTGATTATAATGTCAATAGTATTCGAACGAATGTAGAAATGATCAATACATATAATGTCATTATTAAAAGCCCTGCAATTTTGAAACAAGTTATTCAGGAACTTTCATTAGATCAATCTAGTGGCCAATTGTCTAATCAAATAGAAGTATCTAACGCACAAAATTCACAAGTAGTAAATGTAGTAGTTACTGATGCGAATCCAAATCATGCAGCAAACATTGCGAATACAACATTTGATGTATTCGAAAAAACAATCCCTAACTTGATGAGCATTGATAACGTTAGTATTTTATCACCGGCTTCTGTTGGACCTAGTCCATCTCCAGTCAGTCCGAACTTGATGCTTAATGTTGCCATTGCATTATTTCTAGGCTTGATGATCGGTGTTGGTATAGCATTCTTGCTAGAATTTCTCGATAAAACCATTAAAACTGAGCAAGACATAGATAAACAATTAGGGTTACCCGTTATGGGGGTAGTTGCAACAATCGACATGCCTTCGACTACTACACCGAAAAAGGAAACAATTAAATCGAAGAGAGGTGTACAATATGGCTCGTAAATCTACCATTAATCGCACCAATCAGCATCGTTCATTAATTACAAGAGATCAGCCTAAGTCACCGACTTCTGAACAATACCGTACGATCCGTACGAATTTACAATTTTCATCAGTGGACAAAGACTTGCGTTCAATGTTGGTAACCTCTTCTGGTCCAGGTGAAGGAAAGAGTTTGACCACCGCGAATTTAGCGGTAGTATTCGCTCAACAAGGAAAAAGCGTCTTGTTGGTAGATGCTGATTTAAGAAAACCGACTGTTCATTACACATTCAAGATGAATAATACCTTCGGGCTAAGTAATTACTTGATTGGTGAACATCCGCTTGAAAAATTAGTGCAAGACGTTAAAATACCTGGTCTCGATGTACTTTCATGTGGTCCAATTCCACCTAACCCATCCGAGTTGCTAGGTTCTAAACAAATGAAGAGGTTGTTAGAGGATGCGAAAAGCAAATATGATTTAATCATTTTCGATACACCCCCAGTACTTGCAGTGACAGATTCCCAGGTACTATCAAATTATGTGGATGGTGCTTTGCTGGTTGTTAGAAGTAAACAAACCGAAAACGAATCTGCTATAAAATCGAAAGAATTACTTGAACAAGCGAACGCTAATATATTAGGTGTTGTCTTGAATGACAAAGACATGGAAGGCAAAGAATATTATTACGGAAATTAATTGATAAAAATTAAAACATCTCATGATATACTACCATCATGAGATGTTTATTTATGTAAGGAGGAATCATGGTGATTGATATACATAGTCACATTCTACCCAACGTCGATGACGGCGCCCGTTCAATTGAAGATAGCTTAATGATGGCTGAAAAAGCTGTAGAAGAAGGAATCACCCACATTTATGCTACACCTCACCATTTGAACGGTCATTATGAAAATGACAAAGAATTTGTCTTGAATGAAGTTGAGAAGCTTAACGCACATCTAAAACACAACCATATCCCACTCACCGTCATAGCAGGACAAGAATTAAGAATTAACGGTGACCTATTAGAGTTGATGCATGATGGAGACTCTATGACACTGGGAAATGGTGGAGGGTATCTGTTGATAGAGTTCTCTCACAGTCATATTCCACGTTTTTCCAATAAATTACTATTTGATTTGAGAAGGAACGGATACACTCCGATAATCGTGCATCCTGAGCGGAACAAAGAAATAATGGAAGAACCCAACAAGCTTTTTGATCTTGTTAATAACGGCTGCTTAGCACAATTGACTGCAGGAAGCCTGTTAGGAAAATTTGGAAAAAAAGTACAAGAAGTCAGTCATCAGTTACTAGAAGCAAACCTAGTTCACTTCTTAGCTTCAGACGCCCATAACATTACCTCAAGAGGCTTTTTTATGCAGGAAGCTTATGATTATATTGAAAAAGAGTATGGTGCTTACCTTTCTATCATGCTGAAAGAGAACGCTGAGATTTTGATGAACAGTGAGATGGTGATCGGTGATCCACCTGAAGTAATAAAAACCAAAAAAAAGTTTTTAGGGTTATTTTAGAGTAAATTCGTTTTGAGTCAAGATTAGGAATGAGCCAAATACTCACCTAGGTTAATATCAAACGAATATAGAAGCTGATAAGTCGCAAAGTGTTTAACATTCAGGATTTAAAGTAAATTTGTTGGATCGGTTCTAATCCCTTAATTGTTCTTTAGGTGAAGAAGCCAACCGATGGGCTTCTTCACACTTTTTAATATCATCTCCGAGTCGTTCGACTTCCTTAGCGTTTTTCAACAAATGAATCATTCGATTAACTAGTTGTCACATAAAACAAAAATGAGTATTGTTAAAAAATGCAAAAGGGTAGTGACCCCCAAAAGTCAGAGTTTTGATTTATGCAATTGTTTGGCTGGTTTGAGTTCAATATTGCACTGGACTTAAACCAGCCAATTTTTCTTTTATGCGTTAGTGATTGTAATAATCTATGTACCTCTCTATTTGCTTCTTTAATTCAGTGTAAGATACTAAGGGTTCCCCGTAATACATTTCTTGCTTCATAATGCCAAAAAAGTTCTCTATCACTGCATTATCTAGACAGGTTGCTTTCCTAGACATACTTTGAAAGATTCTGTTCTTTTTTAAGGTTTTCACACATTTATGATGTTGTTAATGCCACCCTTGGTCCGAATGGCTGGTTGTTCGATACTCGGCTTCATGTTTGATTATGTCAACCACTTGATCAAGTGGTTGGAGGACCATATCTAATGTTGGTTTATTCGAAATACCATAAGATATGATCTCGCCCTTATATAAGTCTAACATCGTATTTAAATAAACTTTTCTTTTCCTACGCACTTGAATTCCGTTAGGTCTGTGACCAGCTTTTGTAATCGGATAGATGTATTGAATCGACGATTCAAACGATTCTTCTCGACCTTTTCGATAGTCCCTTTATACGATTTGTAACGGGATCTGCGTGCATTTCAGACCTTGTTCCCTCATGGTAAGTTGAACCTTTTTATGATTCACTTGATTACCCTTTTTTGTAATTCTAAATGGATACGACGATAGCCGAATTTTCCTTCGTGTTTCTTAAACAACTCATGAGTTGTTTCTATTAATTCACCATCAGGCATCAGAATCTTCATCCTTTCGCAATTGATGAATGTGGTAGTGATAAGTGGCTTCTGGTATGCCTACAATCAATAGAACATTTTTTAATTTGAATCCCTCTTCTTTGAGTTAGAACTCCAGCACTACTTGTGCTTTTCGAGGAAGGCATCCGGGTTCTCCTGAAAAGCTTTTAACTTTTTTAAGTAAGCATTTTCTAAGCGAAGTAGCTCATCTTCATGGGCTAATAGTTCCACAAGGGCCATCTTTTTTCTTGGTTAGATGGTTTTGATTTTCTTTTTCCAGACATTTGGGGCCGTCCTTTCGGTTTTTCTTTGAGCACTTCAATCCCTTCTTGGTGAAAAGTGATGTTCCATGTCGCAATTAGAGATGGATTATTCAACTTAAACTCTATTGCGGTGTCTCGGTAAGAAGCGCCCGTTTGTTTCATAAAGTTTAATACATAACTTAAATTGAACAGGGGAAACTGATTCAAACGCTTTCTCTTTAACCCTTCTTTACCAAAGCCCTTACAGGCATTCACCCATCTTCTTATTTGTTCGTAATTGGGAACCCCATATCTTTTAGCCAACAATGGGGAAGCCAAGGGACCTTCAGGTATTCTTTTACAATTTTCAATTTAAATTCTTTACTATATTTGGCCATATAAAAACACCGCAAGAGTTAGATTTTTTACTCTAACTCTTGCGGTGCAGTACCAAATGGCATAAAATGATTCTGCCACTTTTTGTTAATTTCATTAGATTCTAGCTCTTACTTCACTAAAAACCAACCATTTGTCAGGTTTTCTCTATTGTAATAAAAACGTTCTCCGTCTTCATAGCGAACAACTTCTTTTCCAGCTGCTTCTGCTATTGCTTGGCCAGCACCTGTATCCCATTCCATCGTAGGAGCGTATCTTGGGTAAAAATCCGCTTTCCCTTCAGCAACTAAACAGAATTTAAGTGAACTACCTGATGAAATCGTATTAACTGATGGGTGCTCTTCCTTTAATTGATTAACGAAGTCCTCTGTTTCTTTAGACATATGTGATCGGCTAGCAACAACAAAGACTTCATCTTTGTTTTGAACGGACGGTAGTTTTGTACTTTTTTCAATTAAATCTAACTCTGAAAGAACGTTATGTTTAGATGCTTGTTCGAGTTTAAATGAAGCTCGGCCAACCACCCCAAAATATGCAGTATCTAATGCGGGAGCATAGATAAATCCAATTGAAGGGTAACCTTCTTCAATCAGGGCAATATTTACAGTGAATTCACCATTCTTTTTAATGAATTCTTTCGTTCCATCCAAAGGATCGACTAACCAGAATTGACTCCATTCTTTTCTTTCACTAAAAGGGACACTGGCCCCTTCCTCGCTCAATATAGGTATACTTGGGTAATGTTGTTTCAACTCTGATTCAATCACTTGATGAGCTTTTTGATCAGCTTCTGTCAATGGAGAGTCATCTTCTTTGTACTCCACATTGAAATCTTTTTGATAGATCCCCATGATCTCTTGCCCTGCTTTTAAAACAACATGGAATAATTTCTCTAACTGAATACTGTCTTTCATGGTTATTCTCCCAAATATCCGTTTTGTTTTAAATAATCGACAATTTGTTTCACACATTCTTCTACGGAATGCTTGTCTGTTTCAACAGTTATTTCGGGTTTATTCGGTTCTTCGTATGGGTCATCGATCCCTGTAAACCCTTTAATTTCACCAGCACGTGCTTTCTTATAGAGGCCTTTAGGGTCACGGTCCTCACAGACACCTAAATCACACTTTACGTATACTTCAACAAATTCTTGTTCGTTCATCATTTTTCGAACATTATCACGGTCTTCTCGATATGGAGAAATAAATGCAGATAGAGTTACCAGGCCGGCATCAGCCATGAGTTTTGATACTTCACCTACTCGACGGATGTTTTCCGCACGGTCTTCTGCACTGAACCCTAAGTTATTGTTCAATCCGTGACGTACATTATCTCCGTCCAAACGGTATGTATGTACCCCTAATTTATGAAGCTCTTTTTCTAAATCAACTGATACAGTGGATTTCCCAGCCCCAGAGAGCCCTGTAAACCAAATCACTGCACTACTATGACCTTTCATTTTCTGTCTTTCTTCCTTTGTTACGTTTGATTCGTGCCACACTATATTTGATGCTTTACTCATTTTAATCCTCCTAAAACCATACTTGGTAAATTATTAATGTAGTTACTACCATTACTATTATACTTAAAGGGAACCCCACTTTAAAGTAATCTAAGAATTTATATTCTCCCGGACCATACACTATTAGGTTGGTTTGATAGCCAATGGGAGTGATGAAACTAGCTGAAGCAGCGATGGCTATAGTAACAGCAAAACCCATAGGGTCCACATTTAACTGATTAGCCATTTCTAATCCTATTGGCAGCATTAAAACTGCAGCTGCAACGTTTGTAATCATTTCAGTAAAGATATTCGTCAAGAAATATACGACAAGAATAACAGCTAATATCCCTAGTGGTTGGACAAAAGATAAAACATTCTCAGCTACGAAGTCTGCTAATCCAGTACTAGTTATTGCAGCTCCAACACCTATTGCACTTGCAATCAGTAATAAGACGTGAAATTGGATGTAGCCCTTCGCTTCTTCAGGACTTATAATCTTACCAACTAAAAGAATCAAAACTGCTAAGACCATCGCTTTGAACATGCTCAAGAAACCAAGCGTCACTAACAAAATCATACTAATGAGGACGCCTATTGCAAGCCAACCTTTAAGGGGGTCTTCATTCAACTCTTTGGGAGTATCAAGAGAAGATATCACATAAAAATCATTTGATTGTTGGTTTTTAGCTACAAAATCCGCCCCTGTTAACAGTAAAAGTGTGTCGCCAGGTCTTAACCGAATATCACCGATCTTACTTTTGATTCGCTCATTATTTCGATGCACAGCTATAACCCCTGCATCAAACTTTGATCGAAACTTGGATTCTTTAATCGTTTTACTTAGTAAGGATGATTGATGGGAGACCACTGCTTCAACCAATTGCGTTTCCCCATTACCATTCTTCAAATCTTCTAATTTCAAATGTGAGCCAGTTTCTAAATGAAGACCTCTGATTTTTTCTAGGTCTGCAATTGTTGAAATTAGACCGGTGAAAATTAATCGATCTCCAGATTGAATGATTGTTGTTGATCTGACAGGAGAAACAATTTCGTTTGATCGCATAATTTCAATTAAGTACAAGCCTTTTAAATCTCTTAATCCCGCTTTTTTTACAGATTGATTCAGGTAGGGAAAATCATCTTCCACAGTTAGCTCTGCTATATATTTTCTAGAATCCTCTTTCACTCTTTCATGAAAACCTTTATACGATGGCAACAACTTATAGCCAATTGTAGATAAGTAGACTAAACCCACAAGTGTAATCGGGACTCCTACTATAGCTAACTGAAAAAATGCAAAACCTTCAAATCCATAGTCTTTTAACATGCCATGGACGACCAAGTTCGTTGAGGTCCCCATTAAAGTGATCGTTCCACCTAGTATAGTCACATAAGATAAAGGAATGAGAAACTTTGAAGGAGCTATTCCCTTTTCCTCGCACCAATCTCTAATAATCGGAGTGAATGTCACAACAATCGGTGTGTTATTCAAAAATGCTGAAAACATTGAAACCGGCGCAAAAAACCTACCAGTCATGCCCTTAATTGACTTTGTATTCACCAGCCAATTCTTCATCAACCGGTCCACCATTCCACTCTTTTGAACTGCTCCAGCAACTATGAACAATAGTGCGATCGTCAGCATCCCTTCATTAGAAAAACCTTTAAGGGCTTGCTCAGGTGTTAAAATTCCAGTTAGCAAAAATAATGTCAATGCTGAAAAAACAACCATGTCAGGTCGGGCAACCTCTAACAGCAGCCCGACTAACATGGTTAGTATGATGATTGATACGAATACCATCTCGAAAGTCATGGGAGAATCCCCTTTAGTTTTGTTCCATACCTTTAATTAAAACATCAGCCACTTCTGGGCGAGAAAATTCTTTCGGTGGACGCTCTCCATTACGTAGTAATTCACGAACTTTTGTACCACTCAGGTGAACGTGATTCTCTTTATCATGTGGGCATGTCTTAGCTGAAGCCATGTTCTCACAAACTGTGCAGTAAAAAGCATGTTCAAATTTAAAAATCGTCATATTTAATTCCTCTTCAAACTGAGCAATCAGATCTTGTGCATCATATGTTCCATAGTAATCGCCCACACCAGCATGGTCACGACCAACAATGAAGTGTGTACAACCATAATTCTTGCGCACAATCGCATGTAGAATCGCTTCACGAGGCCCGGCATAACGCATCGCTGCAGGGTAGATTACTAAGCGTACACGGTCTTTAACATAATAGTTATCTAAAATAACCTGATAGCTTTCCATGCGAACGTCAGCCGGGATATCATCAGATTTAGTTTCCCCCACTAATGGGTTAAGAAGTAAGCCATCTACCGCTTCTAAAGCCGTTTTCTGAATATGTTCATGGGCACGGTGAACCGGATTACGCGTTTGGAAACCTACAACCGTTTTCCACCCAAGATCCTTGAACATATTTCGTGTTTCTTCTGGGTCCATGTAAAACTCATCAAAATCCCCATGGTCTGGACGGTTCAATAATGTGATAGGTCCCCCTAGATAAATGTCTCCACGCTCATACAATTTCTTCACACCGGGATGAGCTTCATCTGTAGTTCCGTACACATTATTTGCTTCTAATTTTTTGTCATAAGTATATTTTTCTTCGACAACCATAGTACCGTATGTTATCCCATCTTCACCTTTAAGTGAGATTTCTTCGCCTAGACCATATTCTTTAGCCTGCTCATTTGTTACGGATAATGTAATAGGAACACTCCATACAGAACCATCTGCAAGACGAATGTTATTGACTACGCTTTTGTAGTCTCTCTCTCCCATAAAACCTTCAAGTGGACTAAACCCGCCTATACCGATTAATTCCAAATCTGAGATTGCCCAGTTTGAAATTGTTAATGATTTAAGATTCTTAGCATCATTTAATGCTTTATCTCTCTTAGTTCCTTTTACTTCACGGTTAACTAATGAGCCACCGTGAGCTTTGATTGTTTGTGTCATTATATGCCTCCCCATCTCTGAACTCTGTTGTCAATTATAATACTTTTCCCTCTTTATTACAATTTCTTTTAAGAGTAATTCATCTATAAATGTGTTATTTGTCGATAATCAATTCCATGGTTATTGATGCCTTCTACATAGCCATTGTGTAAGTCAAATTCAAAGCTGCTCATGATATTTTTTTGCCAGTTTTTAAACGTTTTAATCGCTGCTGCAAATTCATGGATTCCTGATGATTGAACTAACTCATAGTAGCCATATAAACGATTCCTTGTATCATCAAGGTCCTCTGGACCAGTTTGTTTAGTAGACTCAAACCATTTCGGTAGGCTTCTTTTAATTGACGATCATAGTTATCAAATTCGTTTTGTACAGAGCGTCGAACCTTTTCAAGGGCTCAGTAAGTATAAACGACAAAAATGAAAACGATCGGCTACGACAATGGGTCGCCTTAAGGCTTGATTCATTGCTGCTTTAAATGATTGGCTCATATCCATGACGACAGTCTAGACCTTCGAACCATGCTTGCGTAAATACTCTTTCTTAAGGCCCTTAAAAACATCTAAAGGTTGACGATTCACCGGATCTGCAATAACAGTCTGATACTTTTTTCTCCCCCTTCATCACCATTGTATTGATAAATGGCAGGCACCTCTAGTAATTCCTTGGCTTGCATTAATTTTTTCGAAGAAACTTCATCAAACTCGCGTATCACGGTGGCAGAAGAAGTAACAAATATAGTAGCCTCACATTCAAAATTCTTCCAATAATTAGACCGATCCCAACAGCTTGGTTAAACTCTCTTGACTGCCGTTGGTACCTTTCCACCAACCGATTCCCTTCATAGAAGCGTTTACCTCAGTCACTATCAATGCATATATAGCGTCGTTTTCAATAAAAAGTCTTTGTTTCGAGACCAAAAATCTGAATATGTCGGATTTTCTGTTGTCGATAATCATGAACCTTCGTTGTCAATGTCCCACAAGAAGGACAGTGATGAGGTTGACGTTCCAACTCCAAATGAAGTTTAACAAAAGTAGGAGTTTGCGTGTTTTTTATTGTCAGAAAACGACCTTACCCCAACAATTATTCTAGAGCCGAAAATAAAAAAATACTCCCCTTAAGTAACAGATCTTAGTTTTAATCTGGCTACTCAAAGAGGAGCATATAAAATCTGTGATTATAAATATTTGTTTGCTGCTCGAAATATTCTTTCACTGTTTTCATTATCTGTATGCGCAAGAATCTGATCCCTTTTTGTTTCAACTTCTTCTTTTTCCTGGAAACCTTTTTCAATACTCTCTTGAATTCGGTCCACTAACTCTTCCTCTGAAGTAGCAATATCCCCTAGAAATGTTTCATTTTTAGGACGAAGAATCCCTCTTGCGAAAAACCTTCTGAAGTCAAAATGATAGAACATGACAGGTTTGTGCATGAAATTAAAATCAAATGACACACTAGAAAAGTCAGTAATCATTAGTTCACTCCGCTTTAATAGATCTTGAACATTAACCTCACCCAATCTTATTAAATTAATTTTGGAATCGAGAACTATGTTACTCTCCTCAATGAATTGTTGCATTCGGTAGTGAGGGTAAAAATCAAGAATTAAATCATGTTTCTCTAACAGTGATAACAACCTCTCATTCGCTAATAGCGAAAGATATCTTGACCAGTACTCCGATTCTTTGAATGTCTCAGTGGTATTAAGCCACTGCCTCCATGTCGGAATCAAAAGAATTCTATTCTCTTCAGTGGTTTCAAATAAGTTGTCGAATCTTGACAATCCAGTTACAACAACTTCTTCTTCTTCATATTTCAATTTTTCGACTACAAGGTCTTTCTCAGGTTCCGAGCTGACGCACACCATATTAAAAGGGTATTTATAATAAATTTTATGATACTCAACATTCTTTCTACCTAAGACACCGTGTTGTAAGAAGACTCTCAATCCGTTTCTGTAATTGACCATGTCTTTGCCCTTGAACGGCAAAATGTATTCAATGTCATGCGAGCAGAAGAACGCACTAGCCTGAAGGCTCTTATTGATGTGCTCATCAGTTCCGAGGTGTAATACATTACCAAAGCGAGCAACATTCTTTTCATCTTCAGAATCCTGTTCAATTACATAATAAGCTTCAATCTCAGGGTGGTGTTCTCTCAAATGCTTAAAGAAATGATAACCTGTATCCTGAGCGGTATCCGGTCGTTCCCCTATCAACCAAATATCACCTGATGTGCCATCTAAAGATGATTGCTCGAGTAATTGGAAATACTCATTAGGATAGCTTTGAGTTTCTAATTTAACGTTCCCGTAGGGAGTCAGTGTCATGAACATTTGAATTGAGTTTGTAGCACCCTCAATAAAACCCTTTGCAAGGTAATCATCCTTTAAGTAATCATACTCGTCCAAGCCAAGTTTTCTTTGATTCATGAACCCGTTGATTTGTACCCTTATATAAATGTCAACAATATCCTTGGGTTGTGCGATAAGATCAGATATCTTTTCTAATGGATAGGAGACATCAATTTTATTTCCTTCTTGAGTACATATTATTTCTCTTTCAGATTCCCTATTCATAAAGACTACCATTAGCTGCTGTTGAGAAATATCTTCCACGTTTTCACGTTCTATATACGCTTCACCTTTAATCTTTACATTGTTATCTTTTATAATTGCATGATCTACCTTTTTAGATATTGAAGGTTTCACTATCCCATATGAAAGGTTTCCGAATTCAGTGGAATAGAAAAAAGATTGATAAAAGTTGTTGCCGTCGAAAAACTCTTTGATAGTGTCCCATTTTAAATTTGTGGACTTTCGTTTTAAACGGAATTTAATCCTGTTCCCTTCAACAAAATCTGACATGTATATATCATATATAACTAATTCATCATTAAACAGTACTTCTTTAGATACTTCCGCAGAGAAATAATGAAAATTCTGATCAGTTCTTAATTCAGCAGTAAAGCTGATGAAGTTTTCGCTATCGCGGTTTTTAAATACTACTTCTGGTCGAACCAGATTGTACTTCTTCTTGATACGCCCAGTAATAATATATGAATCAGGGCTCTCATCTACCTCGAGGCTGTTAAGTTTTATCGTTTTAACATCAGATTTGATGGACAATGAGTAGAGCTCTGTTTGATAAGGTGTATATTCAATAGCTCCTTTTTTATCGTGGTCGACTATGAACTTTCTATCTGAGACACCAAAATCATCAATCAGTTTCACCCTGAACCTAAATTCCTGATTATTTTTGAATAAAAGGAAATAAAAATCCAGAATAGTTTTAGAACTAGGAAAATCTTCATAAGGGATTCTTACCGTCCACTGGGCATCACCAATCATTTCTACTCTATACTCCTGTTTCATTCTGGATCCTCTGGAATGAGAAACTAGTTTGATTCCGTCAAATGGTTGAGTGAACAGGAATTGTTCCCCGATGAAGTCTCCACTTATTAATAGATAACCCTCTTCCTCCCTCAAATTATGGACATTGTTGATTAGGTGCTTGATGTCTTCTGTATTTTTCTGATCAAAATGATTAATCATCAATTTATTATGGCGTGTAGCTTTTAATGAATAGGTTTGTCCATCCTCAAAGAATTTTTGTGTATGCAAGTACCGCTTCAATTTTTTACCTACTACAAATGAGAATTTCTTAGGTTTAGACTTTTGATAAAGTAATTTTATATGCCAATTTGTCTCGTCTTTTTTTATTTCAGGTAAATCTTTCAATTTGACCGGAAGTACGTATGAATTATCTTTAATGTGTTTTAGAATAAGCGGCAACTCTACCTCTTTTACTTTGTCGGAAAAAATAAGTGAAGAATTCTTCTTAAAAATCTTTCCATTGAATTTATTTTTTTTGACTTGAATAAAATATATACCATTTTCAAGGTAGACATTTTCAACTGAGATTTGATTTCTAGATTTTTTTAAGGCAACGGCTTTTCTGTAAACTCTCTTCAAAATTGTTTTGATATTCAATGGTGTTCTCTCCTTAATTTAACAAATATCCTTTTAACCTAAAGAGACTATCTGTACTAAAACAGATAGCCCCTAAATTATATGGGTAATTCAAATATAAATTCTATTCTTATTTTGGGTTAAGCAACCTTTTCAGCTGGTTAAGAACTGGTGTCCTGCCCCCTTGGACTACACCCGTCAGCTCAGCCAAAAGATGTAAAGCTAGTATCACAAAGGCCATGATGAATAACGACAGAATCATCGTAGCATTGGTAAAGATTATTGCCATAGCCCCAAAAAACGCGCTAAATGCATACATCATTAGGACAGTGGCCCGGTGGCTAAAGCCCATTTCCAATAATACGTAATGAATGTGTTTCCTGTCTGCCGTCATTATATGCTGTTTATTAATAGCTCTTCGTATGATCGCAAAAATTGTGTCGCAAATCGGAATTAATAGCATAACAATTGGAATAATGAAGCTGAAAAGCGTTACATTTTTAAATAGTCCCAACATGGACACTACCGCAATCGAATAACCTATAAAAAGAGAACCAGTATCCCCTAAAAAGATTTTTGCAGGATAAAAATTATATATTAGAAAACCGGATAATGCAGCAATGAATAAGATACTTAGGATTATGACAATGGTTACACCATCAGTGATGGCCATAACGAACATACTTAGGAAGGCAATTGCAGATACTCCCCCAGCCAAACCATCTAATCCGTCTATTAAATTGATTGCATTAGTGATTCCGACAATCCAAAGTACGGTAATGATGTAGCTCCAGACTCCCAAGTCCACACTCCCCATAAAAGGGATCGTTAAAAATTCAATTTTTAACCCAGCAGCAATCACCATTATAGAAGCTGTAATCTGAGCAAATAATTTAACAACTGGTTTAACTGAATATAAATCATCAACTACACCTATCGTTATGATTAACAAGGCGCCTAATGAAATAGCAAATAATTGAGGGTGTTCTGGCTGTAACCAAATAAGCCCAATGGTTATCGGCAGAATTAGGGCTAAGCCTCCTAATAAAGGAATTTCACCATTATGCTTTTTCCGATCATTAGGTCTGTCGACTACCCCAAATTTCTTACTAGCCTTGATTATCAAGGGGGTAATGATAATAGTAATTATGAATGTAATTATAAATGCAATGATCATATCTAAAAAGGACATGTGTGTCACCTCAATTTTCAGTCCTAAGGAACATTCTATCACAATAAATGTCGATTTCTGTATATATTTCTTTACAATGTCTTAACATTTTTCAAAGTAATTTCTTGTTATAATGAGAGTGGAGTTCCCTGTATATATGACGATATGAATCACAAAAATGTTTCATCGAAAAACGTTTTGATGCATACTCATATAATTTTATGCACTGTGGCTTATATATACCCTTTTTGCTCTCATTTATAACCTCGATAATTGCAGCCTCGATTCCATCTATAGAATGATCTTTTACAACCCATCCAAACTTCTTATCAGGAATAAGTTTAGAAACATCACCTACATCTGTCGTAACAATCGGGACCTTGGCTCTTGCTGCTTCAAGTAGAACAAGAGGGAAGCTTTCACTTTTGGATGTTAACAATACAAGGTCCGCACATGAGAGGAATTCTTGAATATCTTCCCTATAGCCTAAAAGGTGAACTTTCTCAGATAGCCCTAAATCGGAAATAAGTCGGCTAACATTACCCATTTCACTTCCATCACCTAGGAGAAGCAATTTAACTTGTGGATACTTTAACACTAAACTCTTCACCGCTTTAATCGCTAAATGATGTTGCTTCACTTTCTCTAGCCTAGCAGGCATCATAATTAAAAAATCATCTCTATTGTACCCGTATTTTTCCTTACTAACAGATAAAAGATGTTGGTCAAAATCAATACCATTATATATAGTATTAAGTTGATGGTCGTTTAGGTTGAAGTTCCTCTTCATCATCCGCGTAAACTCCTCTGACACGACTACAAAATGATCTACATAACGAAATGAAAAACGGTGTAGAGAGTGGTATATCTTCCCCTTAAACCCTTTCCCCACAAAGTCTTCGCTAGGATTACTGTGAATAGTAGTTATTACAGGAGTATTTATGAATGGCTTAATAATAGCTAAGAAAAAAGTTGCTCTTGGTCCATGAGTATGAATGAAATCGAATTCCGAATCATTGATATATCTAATGAGCTTGTGTAACACCTTTAAATCCTTGGTGTTTTTACTCGAAAACAATTTAACTGGAATTTGTTTTTTTAACGCATTTTGATAAAATTCACCTTTTTGAAACAATCCTAATGTAATTTCACTTTGATCAAAATGAGAAAATAAGTTGAGGATATGAACCATACCGCCTCCTGTCTCATTTCCTGCATTTAAATGTAATACACGCATTAAGGTCTTCCTTTTTGAATTATTTTCCCCTTAAAACATGTATGATGAATTGTGGCAGTTTGAGCACTCTCCTCATCCTACTTGGTTGTTTGATCAATCTGTATAACCATTCCAAGTTCAGCTTAATCCAAAATTCAGGCGCTCTTCGTGTTTCTCCAGCCCAAACATCAAAACTTCCTCCAACTCCCATCAAAATCCCTTTTTGTAGTTTGTCCTTGTTTTGATCTATCCATTCTTCCTGCTTTGGGCACCCCAGGGCTACTAGAACAATGTCTGGCCTCGCATCCATTACTTGGTTTATAACTTCTTCATCATCCAAATCTACATATCCATGATGAGACCCTACCACCTTAAGATCTGAAAATTTATTTCTTATATTTTCAACTGAATGATTGAGAACTTTCTCTTTTCCACCGAAGAAGTATACTTTTAGCTTTTCCTTATTAGCGAAAATCAACAAATCATTCATTAATTCAAAACCAGGAATCCGCTCCGGTAAGGGATTTTTTTTGATTTTTGAGGCAATAATAATACCAATTCCATCAGCAATTACATAATCAGCCTGATTCATAATGGTTTTGTAGCTCTCATCATTATATGCATGCATGACGATTTCCGGATTAGCAGTAATGATGAAACGTTTTTCATCACTTTTGATAGCAGGTACTATTTCATTTTCTAGAAAATGATTTTTAGTACTTTTTAGGAATGGGACACCTAATATTTCAACATGGTTTAGTTTTTCCATAAGAAAATCCCTTCATTTATGTTTGGAGTGTGTTTAAATGCGATTTTCAGTTGTAATTTTATCAATATATACTTTATTACTAATCATAAACTTTTTCTATTCTGACCCATTAATTTCTTTTCTTTTCATACTATTCGTTACGACAATGAATTTTTATTTCCTTAAAACAAACATTGTTTTTTTATTTTTATATTTTCCTATGCGACCTTTGATAGTTGAGTTAAATCCTACTTTACTTTGGTTAGGTGATCTCATCATCATACTATCTTCACTCATAATGATTTGGAAGAACAAATCTAGGTTCACAAAAATTCTACTAGAACTGAAGCCATTCTTTTACTTTGGAGGAGTCTTCCTTCTAGGTGCGATAATTGCTCTGATAAATGAAGTAAGACCAGTGGCTGTAGTTACTCAGTTACGTTCTCTCGGATTACTTTTATTAATGGTTTTCTTATTCTTGACGATTAAGTGGGAACGAATTGAACAGATGTACTTATTGGTTACATCTATTATAGTAGGTATGATTCTTAGTTTACACGGAATTATAGAAAAAACCTTCCACAGGACTATGCTTGTACCAAATGCTTGGACAAATTGGAAATTATCAGATGTGAACACTGATAGAGTTTACGGTATGGTCGGTAACCCGAATGTACTAGCTATGTATCTTCTCTTCATTTTCTTCCTGACTTTCGCTTTTGAACACTATGCCACAAAACCTAACAAAGTTCTACTGTATATCTCAAGAACAGTCATCCTAGGAACCGCGCTATTGACTTACTCTAGGGGGGCATTTTTAGCATATTTATTAGGGTTAATAGTATACATCATAGTATCAAAAAATTGGAAGTTTCTCGTACGGGTATTGTTGGTTGGGGTTATTTCAATAGTTATGATTTACTATCCTACCAACATGATAGCAGACCAAAGCGCATCGACTGACAGTAAAGAAGAAGTGTCTTATGAACCTGAACACTCACCAAATAATAAAAGCTTTCTAGAAAGAATACGTTCGGCCATTGATGAAGAAACTATAAGTGATAGTACTGAATGGGGTAGAATTTATATCATCTTAAAAGGAATTGAGATCTTCAAAGATCATCCACTAACTGGCGTTGGACTTGCTACTTTCGGTGATGCCGCTACGTTAAAATATTCTTCTCCTATATATGAAAAGTATGGTATTCCCGAAAAGGTATATGCTGATAACCAGTATATTTACTTACTTGTTTCTACTGGTGTCATCGGTTACTTTCTTTTAATTTGGTTCATAGTCAGTTTAACTAAAAAATTGATTTTAACTTTACCTAGACTTTATGTGAATGTTTTTATTTCATCCACAATAGTGCTTCTGATTTCGTCGCTCTTTTATAATACCTTGGAAGATAAAACCTTTATGATATTTTATTACAGCTTATTGGGTTTCCTCATTCAATTAGGTGCTGACCATGACTGGTAAGCCATTGTTTTTAAAATCCTTTTCAGCTATGGCTTTGTTTATCATTTTAAGTAAGATTTTGGGGTTTGCGAGAGAAGCACTTATAGCAAATTACTTAGGTACCTCAAGCGTTGCAGACATTTTCTACATCGCTTTAATCATACCTACATTATCTTTTACTTTGATTGGAACAGTAATTAACGGTAGGTTATTACCTATTTATATAGATAAGACAAAAGATTCATCACATAAACAGCTTCTTAGTAAATTAACAGGTTTTTTCTTCTCATTATCATCAATAATTGTATTATTACTGATTGTTTTTTCACTTCCACTTATTCAGCTGGTCGCCCCTGGTTTTAACCAGACTGAAAAGGAAACAGCCAGCTTCATCGTTGCAATTTTAGCTCCAAATATATTATTCATGACAGGGATATCTCTATCAACTTTAGTTTTTCACGCCAATGAGAAGTTCGCTTCACCAGCTTTTGGGTTAGTCATCAATAACTTGAGTGTGATTTGCTTTATAATCTTGGGCTTCCCACATTTGGGTTACTATGCCTTTCCTTTTGCAATATTACTTGGGGTGCTCAATCAAATGGTATTTCAACTAGCATTTTCACCTATAGAAAGCAAAAGCTATTTACCTACAATTAATATGGATGCTTTTAAGTTAGTGGCTAAATTATTAAAACCCTCCTACCCGATTATAATAGCAGCATTATTAATTCAGCTGAATATGATCATTGACAGGATGGTTGCATCAACACTAGATCCAGGAAGCGTCTCTGCATTGAATTATAGTTATCGATTGTTATGGCTACCTCTCAGTATAGTGATGATACCAATATCAACTATATTCTTCCCTAAGCTTGCTAAAAACCGGATGGCAAATGCATTATATAAAAAATTAATTAAAGTTGGAGTAAAGCTTATCGTTCTTCTGTCAATTCCAACTTCAATATTCTTACTGATTGAAGCGACCCCTTTAGTTACTCTCATTTATGAAAGAGGAAGCTTTGATACTGATGCCACAACACTTACAAGTAAAGCATTGTTCTACTATGCGTTCGGAATTGTATTCATTGCTTTGAGAGAATTTTTTACCCAGCATTTCTATGCATACAAACTTTACAAAGTTCTATTGGCTGGGTGTGTTTTGGGTCTGATTTCTAATCTGATATTAAGTATAACGTTAGCACAATTTTTTGCTATTAAAGGAGTAGCATTGGCAACATCAGTTTCAATGGCTATTCAAGTTATTTACTACTTCTTTAGCACAACCCATTTTTTGACGTTTTACCGTCATAGGTTCTTCTTGAAGGTTTGTGTATATACTCTTTCTGTAACGGTGACTTTAACCGGATTAAAAGCGATGATCTCATTTCCAGCCTACTATTCCATTATTTTGACAGGAATAGCTATATCAGCCTTTTTTTATCTCACATTCAAGAATGAAATTCATAACACTATCCATGAATTGAGAGGTATATAATAATGAAAATATTATTAACCACTATTTTCCAGTATCCACATGAAGGTGGAATGTCCACGCATATTTCCATGTTAAAAAAGGGATTGGAAAAATCCGGCCATCAGGTAACTGTCTTATCTTCGAGTGACATAAATAAGGTTATTCAAACCTCTATTAAAGGCTGTGGTTATCTTATGAACAGACTGTCTGTTGGTGCAGGTCAACTATATGGAGACCTAGGCAGAATGAATGCCTTGAAACTTGCCTTGAGAAAAATCGCTGGAAGCTATGATGTGATTAACACTCAAGATATCTTCGCGACAATTGCTGCGCAAAGAATTCATGACAATGTCGTGCTGACTCTTCACGGGTATTACTCGTATGAAGCAACGAGCAGAGGGGCACTGAAAGAAGGAAGTCCATTTTTCAAGAAAGCAATCGACTATGAAAAAGAAGCCTATGAATCAGCTGGTGAAATTATCTGTGTAGACAACAGACTCAAGGAGCATGTTAAAAGAAATACTAAGATTGAACCAACCGTAATAAAGAACTTCATAGATCCATCAGGTTTTACATCAACTAACAATGTAACAAACAAATTAAGGGTCGAATACAACCTCCCTGACAACAAAAAAATCATTCTTGTACCGAGAAGATTGACTGAAAAGAACGGGGTGATTTACCCGTTACTAGCATTAGAAA
The DNA here is from genome assembly GCF_002844535.1 of Halalkalibacillus sediminis. Lineage (NCBI taxonomy): Bacteria > Bacillati > Bacillota > Bacilli > Caryophanales > Bacillaceae > Halalkalibacillus > Halalkalibacillus sediminis. The sequence continues at coordinate 262,979 of NZ_PJNH01000002.1, read as the reverse complement.
AGTTGATTACCGAATACCCGGATATATTGCTAGTCTATGCTGGTACAGGTGAAATGATGGATAAACTTAAACAACTAACTTTCCAGTTGGATTTAAAACAACAAGTACGTTTACTAGGCTCCGTCCCTCATCAATTAATGCCCAGTCTATACCAATTATCAAACATCGTGGTAGTGCCGAGCATACATTCAAAGGGTGTAGAGGAAGCCACATCGATCTCAGCACTAGAAGGGATGCTTTCAAAAACTCCAGTAATTGCGGGAGCTGTCGGAGGGTTGAAGGAGTTAATAACTCACAATGAGAATGGCCTGCTATTCTCAGACAGAAACATTGTAGAGTTGGCTGTTCATATCCGTTCAATATTGAATGATCAAGAACTGAGGGAAAAATTAACTCACAATGCATATGAACATGTATTATCTAATCATACCGTTGAAAAAGTGGCTGAGGAATATTTATTCGCATACAAAAAGAACCAGTAATCTAACTGGTTCTTTCACACCTTTCAATTATGAAAGTAATTTCCCGGTAAACTTATCTCATCTCTCTCGTTAAGCTTAAGGTTATCTTCCAAGTATCTAGCTTTTAAATCTCCTTGTATTTCTTTTGGAAGTGTATATCTTTTATAATGGATTTTAAAACTGATCTTATTTTGCAACAAAGTCCTAGGAGAGATTTTTTTGCCAAAGCGCTTAGATTTTTTTACTCTAATTTTCCCATCCGGATTTTGTTTAGTTTTGAAAACTTTGTTCAGTCTTCTTGCTAGCTTTGCCTGCAGAACACCATAACTTTTATTCACTTCATCCTGAGTATATTTGGGTATTTTATTGACACCCATATAATTAAGGAGCTGCAGTAGATACTCATTTTCATCTTTTCTTAGATTTTCATATATGAGTACATAAGGCTTCATACCAAATACCTTTTCAACACTATTCAAGTATTCGTTATATTTATATTGGTCCAACACCTCATGATCTTCTAGTTTCTGGATATAATCTTCTACTTTCTGTGTTCCACCCATGTGCAAGTGTTGGATATATAAAGATGTAATTAACTGGACTTGTTCTCTGATACCTATAATGATTCTGACATCATATAAATCTTCAGGGAAAACTCTTCTTAGATCTTTTAATATTTTAACGCTTTTTTTGGGTTTTGCTCTTTTAAAGGGACTTCCAGACCACCCCTCATAAGAAATTAAGGTAGGGCGATTTTCTTTGCCTAAAGAGTCAAACTTATTTCGTATTTCTTTTACTCGATCTTCACTTAGTTTTCTCACTCTTAAATCATAAAGCTCTTGTTTGATTGGCTTATGCTTAATATATCTAACTTCTTTTAATTTGGAGAATATCTTTTTCTGTAAAAAGGTCGTTGCAGTTTTATGATATCCCAAATGCAGATAAATTGTTTTCCTCATTTTCACTACACTCATTTCTCTCATTAGAAATTAGAATCTAAATGCAATCAATTTAATTTTCGGCTTTCTTTCTATACTTTTTTTTCTCTTTTTTACTCATATTTTTATAGTCATCTAAGAAAGCTTCGTACTTTGGTAATACTTCTGAGGCATCTCCGTACATTTTGATTTTACCAAATTCGAGCCACACAATTTTCTCACAGAACTTTTTCATCTGTCCCATCGAGTGACTGACAAAGAACATCGTCTTACCAGCCTCTTTAAATTCTCTCATTTTGGCAAAGCTTTTTTCTGAAAAAGCTTTATCTCCAACCGATAATGCCTCGTCGATGATTAATATATCAGGATCGATACTTACAGATATTGAGAATCCCAAACGCGATTTCATACCACTAGAGTATGTCTTTACTGGTTGATCAATGAATTTTCCTAGTTCAGAGAACTCAATAATATAGTCTTGCATCTGCTTTACTTCTTTCATGCTGAAACCTAGCATCAGAAGCTTAAGCTCAATATTTTCCCTACCAGTCAACTTACGATCGAGGCCTACATTCACAGCTATCAAAGCTGTTTGGCCATTAACTGTAAGTTCCCCTGATGTTTGTGGCACTACTCCAGCGATTATATTAGATAAAGTTGATTTACCAGATCCATTCACACCTATAAAACCAACTATATCACCTTTATCTACGTCGAAGGATACGTCCCTAAGCGCATAAAAATCGTCACCATAAGATTTACCAGGGATAATTAAATCTAATAACCTATGCAACTTTCTTCCATATAACTTATATTTCTTTGATATATTTTCCACTATAACTGCTTTTGACATGCTTACACCTATTTTCTTATAAGAAATCCACGAAATGTTTTCTGAACTTCACGTGTAAATATGAGCCCATTATAAAGAGAACTATTACCATGGACCAAAAATAAATCGAATACTCCCAATTAGTGATGAAATACCATTCCCCACCTAATATGGATTGTCTATACCCTTCTACAACATAAAAGAATGGATTGATTTTCATAACTGTTAATAACCAATCTGGTAAAACCTGAGGTGGCCATAGAATCGGTGATAAGTAAAGAAGCATTCTCATTATAGATTGAATGAACATTTGAACATCTTGAGCAATTGTCGCCAGTGTAGAGGTAATTAACGTAACACTGAATAAAATTGCTATCACACCAAATGTATATATAGGCAATTGCAAATAATATATACTAATCGGATAACCGATGAACTGCATTAGTATCAACACAATTACTAGTAAAAGAAGGTGTGGATAAAATTGAGCAAATATTACATAATTAGGAATAACACTCATTGGAAAGTTCATCTTAGATAGAACTTTAACCTTTTGATGGATCGATTTCGTACCTTTCAATATTCCTTGGCTAATCAGAAACCAAACTACAATACCCGCAAGCATCCACTGGAAGAATGGAACGTCTCCTACATCGGCTCTTTGCCTGATACCGTACCCAAAAACAAACCAGAATATTGCTATTTGAATAGCTGGTTGTATTATCTCCCAAGAAATTCCTAAATAATTACTTGAATTATTACTTTTAAGCTCGTATGCAGATAACCTTCTCACTAAATAAAAGTACTTGATCTGTTCGGAAAAGACTGTTATTGCTGAACGCATTAAAACTCCTTCTTTCTCGCATATAAAACATTTCATAAGTTTAGCAAACTGTATTATCTAACATTTTCAAAGCTTTTTCAAGTGATTTTAGTACTGATAAAATTCTTGAACTACACGTTCAGTCGCTTTTCCATCTTCTAAGTAACAAAAACGTTTATAAAATTCCTCGAAATGAGTTTCCAGCTCAAAACCATTTGCTTCATAACCTTTTATTGCATCAATAGTTTCCCGTGTGGTCATTGTTAACGGACCAGGAGCTTCATTTTTAAAGTCAAAGTAGAACCCTCTCAAAGTGTTCTCGTATCTTTCCAAGTCATATACATAAAACAAAATCGGTCTTCTTAGATTCGCAAAATCAAAAAATACCGAAGAATAATCTGTGATCAATAGGTCTGAAATGACAAATAGCTCTCTTATATCTAGGTGTTTGGATACATCGAATGCAAAACCTTCAAAATCAGCTAAGTCTAAATTTTCAGCAATAAGATAATGCATTCTCAATAACACTACATAATCATTACCTAATTCCTTTTGAAGTAACGACAAATCTAATTTTATATCAAAACGGTATTTACCTTTACTATAAAATTGGTCATCTCTCCATGTAGGGGCGTATAAAATAACTTTTTTATCTTCGAAGATACCCAAGTTACTTTTTATTTCATAAATGTCTTGGTCAGTATGGTTCGAAAGAAAGTCATTTCTTGGGTAACCACTTTCAATAACCTTCCCACTGTAGTCAAAAGCTCGTTTGAAAATTTCAGTAGAATACCTGTTGGGAGATATCAAGTAGTTCCAATTCTTAGACTCATTCGTGAAATTCCTTTTATATTTATCAGTATTCGTACCGGGCATATGCACTTCCTCAATATCGATCCCTAATCTTTTTAGAGGCGTCCCGTGCCAAGTCTGTACATAAATCGTATCATTAGGTTTTGGTAACCAGTTCGGAAGTCTTACATTGTTAACCCAATACTTCGCTCTTGGCATAGTTAAGAACCATTTGATAGAAAAACGGCGAACATGAGGTAAGCCCAATTCCTCGAATAGTTTCAAACTCCTCCTATCAACGCTCCAAATAAGTATTGCTTCTTTATTGTATTCCCTCATATATTCATAAATTGCCCGTGGACTATCGCTATACTGTTTCCCATGGAAACTTTCGAACACAACTAAGTCTTTCTTTTTAGGTAACTTCCCTACTGTTTTAAAAACTAACTTAAAATATTTTAATGCTCGTTTACTTCTGAGAAAATTGAAAATTTTTTTCTTTAGGAAATTCATTAAATCAATCCTATCTTTTGATATAATAATATTATTTGAATAAAGCGATTAAGGAGAACCTATATGAATCAAAACTATAAATTAAATATTACTTATTTGATAGCTATTTTCATTATATTAATCTTATTTTTCAACACCCTAGGGTTGATGACTGCAGAGCCTTTCAGAGGTTACGGGAGAATAACGGATCATTGGACCCTTTATATCTCATTCTTCATCTTAATGACTTTGGTTTACATCAACAAGGATGTTTGGAATAAATATAATTTTTTATATTTATGTATTTCGTTATTTGTCCTTTTATACGTGCTATCTCATTTCATAAATAATAATTTCGCACATAATCAAGACTTACTACTTTTTATACTTACACTATGTTTTATGTTAGCAATTATTCATTTGAAATGGAACCAAAAATTAATTACTGGAATTGGATTCGTCACTTTCATTATGAACTGTTTGTATATTTATCATTGGTCGATTAATGGCCAGCCAATGATTAAATATAGCGGACTGTTTACAAACACAAATTTGGCAGGAGTCTATTTTTTCACCCTTCTCTGCTTTCAAATATATGCTGTTAACCGTAAATCTATAGTTCTGAAAATAGTTTTTATTGCAGGGATACTGATGAGTTTATTGCTCGCCTATGTAACTTCAAGCAGAACAGTGTTACTTGCTATATTAACTATTATAGCATCTTGGGTACTGTTCAAACTTTCAAGGAAACTGTTTCCCTACCTTATTTATATAGTATTGTTATTCAATCTTGTATTTTTATATGGCTATGGTCTATTAGCTAATTCTGAACAAGCAAATTACCTGAATGAACTATCAAGAGAATATTTTAATAAGAACTTCTTTTCAGGAAGAGAAACCATTTGGAATAAAGCCATTGAATATGGTTTGGAATCTCCTTTTTTCGGGCATGGCGTGGGAGTTTCACCACAAGATTTTCTCCCTGAAAGTCACTATGTTCATGTACACAATCAATATTTGCAAATCTTTTTAGAGAGTGGATTTATAGGTTTAGCATTATTTATCTTTCTTATTATCGTTATATGGCGATATCTATTGAAAAATATCCACTTGCAAATAGTTCAATGGTCCGCCTTCATCTTTCTAGGACTATTAGTTTATCAAAATACTGAAATTTCGTTGTTTTTTAACATGCCATCCATTGGCCTTTTGCACTGGTTCCTTATTTCAATAGGGGTTAGTACAAGTATTAAAAATTCCTAGACTATTGGCATATTTTAGCTAAAATTGGTATGAAACGTCGAATAATTATGCTATTATAATCTGAATTAGGATAAGTAAATAAATCAATTGGAGGTGTTTTTTGGAACTGCCAACCTTTACTTAGTAGTCGGTCATTTATAAAACAGAATAAAACTAGTTAACTATTATATTCACATTTTAAAAAATTCCTAAAACCCATACAAAACAACTTAGGAGGATTTTAAAGTGAATAAATTTTCAAGAGTGTCCGTTACAATGTGTGTAGCTTTCTTATTCACCCTATTATCAACAATCATGATCGTTATGCCAACAGCTGCGGATACAGAAAATTATCAAGGAATAGCTTCAAAGGACAAGACCAATGTTTACGAAGATACATCTAGAAATTCTAGTGTATTAAAGGATTATGAGGAAGGCACTATCCTAAAATACGAATCTCATTCTTCAGATTGGTATAAAGCGACAGTAATTATTAATAATAATAGAGTTACTGGTTACATCAATAAAAGTGATGTAGAGAATGCCAACGCTGAGTCTGAAAGCTTAGAAGGTGTTGCACTTCAAAGCACAACAAGCGTCTTCTCGAGAGCATCCACAAACTCTAATGCCCTTAAATCTTACGATAAAGGCACTATATTAAAATATGAAACCTTCTCATCTGACTGGTACAAAGCGACCGTTATCCTAAATAATAAAGCTCGTACTGGATATATACATAAATCACATGTAGAAAATGCTACACAAGAACCGTCAGATTACGAAGGTGTTGCACTTAAAACCAGTACTAAAGTATTTTCGGAAGCATCTAAAGAGTCAAGGCCACTCAAATCCTATGATTCGGGGAGTGTACTGAAGTTCCAATCCTATACTTCTGGCTGGTATAAAGCAACCGTAATTCTTAATAACAAACCTCGAACAGGTTATATTAGTAAGAATGATGTCGACCGACTATTAAAATCACCGACTAAGTTAGAAGGTGTTGCAAAAAAACGTACTTCCGTTTTTGCTCAACCAAACGAAAGTTCGAATGCCCTTAAATCTTATTCAGGTGGTACTATTCTCAAATACGAGACTTATAGTAATAGTTGGCATAAAGCGATAGTGTATTTGAATGGCAAGCCTCGTACTGGGTATTTACCAGTAAACGCCGTAGACGATCTAGTAAGTGAACCTGAAAGTCTAAGAGGTATCGCTGTAAATGGTAAGACAAGCACTTATGAGAGCCCTTCATTAGATTCAAATAAGGTAAAAACTTATAGTGAAGGTACCGTATTAATATACAAGTCATTAAGTACAAATTGGAATGAAGCAATTAATATAGTCAATGGAAAAAGTAAAAAGGTATACATTCACAGGGATCAAGTTGAAAATGCCTTTAAAGAACAGAAAAGCTTGAATGGCATCTCACTGAAACAACCAACAAATGCTTATCCTAGAGCATCAAGAAATTCAAAAGCATTAAAAACCTATGACAAAGGTTCTGCTTTAAGAATTAAGACTTTTTCTGAAAGCTGGTATGAAGCTGATGTGATTACTGGTGGGAAGAAACGCAAGGCTTATTTTCACCACGATGATATAAACACTGATATTTTATACCAGACTACTAATTACGATATTACTTTTAATAATATGGTTGATATTCAAATGACACGCACTCCAAAAGCAAATGGTTCAGGAACAATAAGTGCCACACGTGAACAAGTTGAATATTATTCAAATCCATCAAACTTTGAACGAGGAACTGATGAATACTTGCAATTCCTCGTCCTTTCACAACCGACAGGCGTAAATGCAAATGAACTTAACCAAAAAATCCTAGCTAATAAAGGAACTTTAGATAGCACCGGTTCAGCATTCATCCAAGGGGCGAAAGACTACGGGGTTAACGAATTGTATTTAATAGCTCATGCGGTACATGAGACCGGCAATGGTACATCAAAACTGGCTCAAGGTGTGGAATACAAAGGCAAAACCGTATATAACATGTACGGGATTCATGCTTTTGATTCTTGTCCATTGTCTTGCGGATCCGAAAAAGCCTACAACGAAGGTTGGTTCACTCCACAACAAGCAATTATTGGTGGCGCGAAATTTATTGGTCAAAATTGGATTCACCGCGGGCAAGACACTCTTTATAAAATGAGATGGAACCCTGATAACCCCGGAGTTCATCAATATGCAACACATGTTCGCTGGGCGGAACTTCAAACTGATTTAATTGCTGACTATTACAAAATTTTGAACGATTATGTTCAAATTTACGATGTACCAAAATACGCAAGTCAACCTGACGGAGGAAGTGAGCCAAGTCAACCGTCTTCAGGTAGTGGTGATAGCAGTAGCGAAAGTGACACGTTACAGACTGAATACCCTAAAAACACGTTTGGTGTAACCAATACCGATGGTAATTTAAACATAAGGTCTGAAACAAATACAACGAAAGACCCTATTGGTAAAATTCCTAATGGATCAAATATCTCTATAATTGGTGATAATGGAGGTAGCTGGTTAAAAATCGTTTATGATGGCACTGAAGGTTGGGTACATGGAAATTACGTAGAGATTATGAATCTACTTGAGGTAGATGTTGATCCTACTTTAACTGTCAGAAATGCCCCAGCTGGTGAAAAAACAGGGGAAAAACTTTCTGATGGTGATTTGGTAGTTGCAGAACTAGATTCTGATAATAATTTCATCACTGAAAAAGCTGAATTAAGCGGAACTGAATATACTTGGTACAAAATTCAATACAAAAATGAAACTGTTTGGGTAGCAGGGGAATTTGTGAATATAGTTAAATAGTTTACTAGATAATTTTTGGAGTGGATATATATCCACTCCTTTTTTGATGAATTTATAATTTTAATGCGTGAAAAACTCGTGTGTAATTTGCTAAACCAATGTAAAATGATTAGAATAAGATTAACAAAAATATTTCCATTATCCTAGGAGGAAGTCTTAATGAAGAAGGTAATTACCTACGGAACGTTTGACTTATTACACGTAGGTCACATAAATATATTAAAAAGAGCTAAAGAGCTTGGAGATTACCTTGTCGTCGCAGTTTCATCAGACGAATTCAACGCTCTTAAAAACAAAGAAGCTTACTACTCATTTGAAGATCGAAAAACTATTCTTGAAGCAGTGCAATATGTGGACGAAGTCATCCCTGAACATAACTGGGAGCAAAAGATTGATGACGTCCGTAAACACAATATTGACTTGTTTGTAATGGGACATGACTGGGAGGGGAAATTCGACTTCCTTAAAGAACATTGTGAAGTTATCTATCTACCACGTACTGACGGAATTTCTACTACTAAAATAAAAGATGACTTAAATAATAAGGTGAACAATGGTTAGAGAGTTAGCTATAATCTTATATCTTTTTTCAGTGAAAATAACGTTTATACTATTTAAATTATCCCCTCAGAGGAAGAAGACTGTCTTCATTTCTTCTTTTGGGGATAATGTTTTTTTCGTTTGGGAAAAAGTATTAAGAGAAACAGATCATGAAACTGTAATTTTACAATTGCCTGGAACCAAGGGTGAATTTGAAGAGGATAGGCGTACTTCAGTAATTAAATTTGATTTTGCAAAGAACTTCAGAGGCTTCATCAAGGGGGTCTATCATTTAGCCACTTGCAAAGTTGTATTTATTGATAACTACTATGGTTTATTAGCTGCTACTCCATTCAAAGAAAATGTAAAGTGTATTCAATTGTGGCATGCTAATGGAGCCATTAAACGGTTTGGGTTAAAGGATCCTTCCATTCGATTTCGAAGTGAGAAGGCTTACAAGAGGTTTCGCAGCGTATACAAAAGATTCGATTATATTACCGTGGGGTCGGACAGAATGGAAGACATTTTCAGAGAAGCTTTTTATGTAGAAAAAGAAGTAATGCTGAAAACAGGTATACCTAGAACTGATATTTTTTATGATGAACCTTTGAAAGAGAAAATTAGTGAAGAGTTAAATGAAAAATATCCAATGATTTCAGGCAATAAAGTGATTTTATACGCTCCCACCTTTAGAGATCAACAGCTCAAGAAGCATTCAATAAAACTTGACATTAAGAAGATTTACCAAGAACTTAAGGAAGATCACGTTCTACTCATTCGGCTTCATCCAGCCATTTTAAAAGGTTACAATAACAATTATCCTGATTTTATCATTGATGTATCAGAATATCCGGATGCGAATCATTTATTATTTATAACGGATTATTTAATTACGGACTATTCATCTATTCCTTTTGAATTCTCACTGTTAGAGAAGCCAATGATTTTCTACCCATACGATTTAGATGAATACAAACAGTCCAGAGGATTTTGGGAGGACTATGACCTTCTTGTACCTGGGCCCATTGCAGATAACACTGACGATATCATACGTCTAATCAAAGAGAATGATTTCGACTTGGAGGAGCTTCGACACTTCTCAGATAAGTGGAATCAGTATAACGACGGGCATGCTTCTCAAAAATTAATAAGTGAAATCTATAAAAAAGGAAGTAGCAACTGATTTTCAGTTCTACTTCCTTTTTCAATTATTCTTTCATATGTTCATCTAGTAATGTTCTGATTCTGTTCACTTCTTCATCAGGAACCATGTAGTACCAAACACCATCCATCATCTGCCCCGAGCCATCTATTTCTTCTTTGATGGTTTCATTTCTAGTATCTCGATAGTCTGAAAACATTTTTCGCATTTCAGGCATCTGCATATTTGTCTGTACATTCGACCCTACTGCGTCTAACATGTTATCTACTTTGGTAAACGAATCGAATGAAGTACCTTCATCAATCATGGCATCGATGATTTCCTGTTGCCTTGAGTTACGTCCAAGATCCCCCCGAGGGTCTTCTTTTCTCATTCGGGAATAGATCAGTGCCTGCTCACCATTTAAAGTAATTTCTCCAGTCGGAAAATCGTGACCTCCATGACTGAAAGCCTGATCGTTGTTGACGGTAACGCCTCCTAAAGCGTCTACTCCGTCTTGTAAGCCTTCCATATTAATTCTGGAATAAAAGTGTACGGTAGTATCTAAAAACTGTTCTACTGTCTCTACGGATAGTTCTGAGCCACCGAATGCATATGAGTGGTTAATTTTATCCATTCCTCTACCTGGAATCTCTACATAAGTATCTCTAGGAATATTGAACATCAACATCTTATCAGTGTTTGGATTCAGAGAAACTAATATCATCGTATCTGATCGACCAACATCTCCTTCTCGCTCATCTACGCCAAGTAATAGGATGTTTATCGGATCTTCATTGTCTAAACGCGTGTCAATTTCATCCTTTTTCTCTAAATCAGATTCCAAAGGTGTATACATCGTTTCTACAGTGTCTCCAACTTTATCGTATAAATAAATGAAGTAAATACCTAAAGCTAATATGATTAGCCCAAGCAGACTAAGGATGATCCATAGCCATTTTTTCTTCCCGCTTTTTTGTTTTCTTAGTTCTTTTCTCGATCCCATTTAATTTCCCTCTCTATAAAAAAACATGTTTAAATGTGTAATAAATCTATTATACAACAAACGACAATTAATTTAAGTAGAGAATGTGGAAATTTTTGTACTTATTTTAGAAGTAAATATCACCTAAGTTTATGAACCAGTTAGAAGTTTTATTCGTCGCAGAATTAGCCAGTTCATCAAAAAGCTGTGATGGCTGATCTTTGACTATGAATCCCACTTTGAATAGCTGTTCGTTGATATCTGGATTGGATGATATCTTCGCCTGGAGATAATCATATTTCTTATATTGAATAACTATATTAGTAAGCAGGCTAAGTAATATATCCTCTTCAGGAACGGCTTGATAATCCACAATCGTTACTTTTTTGTTATTGATTTGTATGATCGCGTACCCTTTCAATTTACTATCTTCATAGATCCCTGAGGCTTCATATTTTTGAGTAGGATGATTCATGTAACGCCAATTGAGATAATGATGGTCTTTTTTTATTCTTATTTCTTCGGGGTTCTCTTGAAGATTATCTGCCTCGCTATCGAATTGATCTATGTTCTTGAGTTGATAGGTGTCGTCTTTTGGTTGAACAGCTTCTGCTTGGATACGTTTGTGACGGACAAATATTCGGTCAAATGGTGTCAGAGGCCATAAAATGAACATTTTTTTCGCTAGTAGCTTGATCGGTCGATAAATAATGGCAGAACGGTCAAAGGTGGATATTTCTGTTCCTTGCTCTGATTCTGTATTTAAAATATATTCAATTTTGTTCTTTTCGGCATACTCTTTAATACAATCTTTCAACAAGTACGTTAATTCCTCAGAAGTAAAATTAAACACTTCATTTCTAACGAGAACCTTCATCTTCTCATTAACAGCGGTCATCTCTTCTTCCCAAGTAAAAATGGCTGAGACGATATGATCGTTTTTTTCATATATAAAGATGTGAGACATTCGTTTTCCGAAATACTTCCATTTGATGTACTCTACGGAGTAATCGCTATTTTCTTTTATGAGGTCTATCAGTTTTGGTTGATCTTCTAGTTCATATTTTCTTATCAATTATGTCACCCTTGCTCAAGTTATTAGGTAGATTATATCATCTCTTGAATAGAGTATATAGGAAAAGAGGGTGCTCCACTGGAACACCCTCTATTAAGATAAATATATTATCTAGCTTCCATATGTTCGGACAATAGCGACCGAATACGCTGTTGTTCTTCATCTGAAACGACGTAATACCAAAGGCCGTTCATTCTCTGGCCTGATCCCTGAATTTCTTCCTTAATGGTCTCATCACGAGCCCCACGATAATGTAGGAAAAGATTGCGCATATCGTCCATCTCTACATTGGATTCAGCATTCGTACCCGCAGCATCTAACAATGGATTCACTCTTGCGACAGAGTCAAATGAAGCCGCTTCATCCATAAATGCGTCTATGATTTGTTGCTGACGGTCGTTACGACCTAAATCACCTTCAGGGTCTTGTTTTCTCATTCTTGAAAATATCAGTGCCTGTTCGCCATTCAAATCAATTTCACCTTCACGGAAATCATGACCCCCGTGACTGAATGCTTGATCGTTGGTCACTGTTACTCCACCAATTGCATCCACTACATCTTGTAATCCTTCCATATTGATTCGTGAATAAAAGTGGACTTCAGTGTCTAAGAAGTTCTCAACTGTCTGAACGGAAAGATCAGAACCTCCGAATGCATATGCATGGTTGATCTTATCCATTCCTCGACCTGGGATTTCAACAAAGGTATCTCTTGGGATATTAAATCTCAGCATTTCGTTGGTGTGTGGATTCAGTGATGCCAATACCATCGTATCTGATCGTCCTACATCCCCTTCTCGTTCATCAACTCCAAGTAATAGGATGTTGATTGTCTCTTTATTATCGATTGCATCTTTCACTTCTTCTTGATTGATTGCTTCTACAGGGGTATGCATTTCATCAACTGTTTGGCCGACCTTATAATATAAATAAGCCAATAGTCCTCCGATAATCAAGAGGAGTATAATTATAATTGCGATAATCTTCTTTTTGCGTGATTTTTTTTCGGTATGTTGTTCACGACGTTCTTTTCTAGACTCCATAAAATCCCTCATTTTGTTTAAATTCTACAAATTTATTATACTATGTTCTGCTACTTGAATGCCATTTAAACAATGTTAGAGTTTCATTAGAAATCCATGAGAAACTCGACATCAGTGAGGAATTCTCTTAAAATATGAATGGAGTACAAAGGGGATGTTGAGATGGATAAACAGAAAAAAGTAACCCTAGGTTGTCTGGGTTACATACTATTTGGAATCATCATTACATATTTATATTTCACGACTACTGACGCTGACCTTTTCAGGAAGATTTTTGATTGGGATGGGTTGATTTGGTAAGGTCAGCGTCCTCTCTTCGCAACTAGATCACTAATAAAGTCGACCACTCTTTCAGTTGATTTTCCATCCTGATGCAAATGAAACACACTTCGTAATTCTTCCCTTCTTTTTTTATATTCGTCTTTATCAAACGATTGATTAATCGCAGAGGAGATCAACTGATCATTTTGGACTTTGATTCCAGGTGTCCAGAAGTCGTATGGTTCAAGTAAAAGACCTCGAGTTTTTCGATATTGATCGATATCTTTGTTCAAAAAAATGATCGGTCGATCCAATAATAAGTAATCAAAGTAAATACTTGAGTAATCAGTGATTAGCAAGTCAGTATGCGGTAGTACTTGATACAAATCTATATTAAGACTTAGTAACGTTTCTGAAGTCAGGTTCATTATATGGTCACTCGAGTACTTTATGGATTTTTCCTCTAACGGGTGAAATTTAGTGATTAATAAGTAGTTATTACTTTCAAGGTAAGAAATGAACTCTTTTTCCTCTAAAAATGATTGGTCCACCTCCCCCTCCTTCCGATTTAAATAACCGCTTCTGAAAGTCGGCATATATAAAAGAACTTTATTGAAGTCAGAGAGCTTATTGGTAAACTCGTTCTCTGTTTTCTTAAATAAATAGTCGTTCCTTGGGCTTCCTAGTATTTCATGCTTCGAGAAATGGACATGCATACAAGCTGCCAGTAATGAGGACTCCAGTTTTGAGGAAGTGATTAGGTGGTCTGGATCAAACCCCTCTTCCTCGTAAACCTGCTCATTTTTTTCCATGTACCTCATTGCTTTCAAAGGCGTGCCATGCCACAAATCAATGACGATTTGTTTCGGATTATACTTTTTAAAGCCATGCGACGTGACAATGAATTCATATTGGGAAATTTTAATGATCTGTTTGAGGAATTTTATATAGTCTCTCTTCTTGTAATAGAGCTCGTCAATATGGATAGTATCAACTGTGTAATGCTTCCACAATTCTTCCGCCAATATTTTTGTGTTAGAGCCAGACGGAAAAGATGATTCTATAATTAGAAATGTAGAAGGCTTAATCTTTATTAACGAACAAAAAATAGACAGGATTCTTTTGATCAATCGTCTCATCGTAAACACATCTCTTTTTTAATACCATTATGGACACTGTTATACGCATATATTCTTCGAAAAATTTTTACGAGTGTTTGAAAAACTTGTTTTGCCTGGGAGGTAATTCGATTATCTGTTATTGATAATGGGATTATCTCCTTTTGAAAAAAGGGTGGTTTGACGGGGATTGAGTGGTGTTGTTTACTAGTATCAATTGATTATGACAGGAGAGATTTTGATTGAAAGATGCTCAGGGGGTCCCATCAGGGTTATTGAAATTGTTAGCAATCGAGAAAAACTTGAAGGGTAATCACCCTAGAACATCACTTATTCGTAATGAAGTCGGGGTATTATCTGCAGGTTATCATGGTGAGAATGAAATGAATTATTATTTAGATATGTTAATGGACGAGAAATTAATTGCTTTGAGGAATGTCAGGTTGAGTTTGATGGGGAAGTTCTTTGAGATTGATTTGTTGATTCTAACCCCTACTTTTATGTTAGTGACAGAGGTAAAGAATTTGACGGGAGTGGTCTTGATCGATCACCGTTCAGGACGGATGTTCCAGCACATTAACAGTAAAGAGAAAAGATATCGGGACCCGATCTTGCAGGTAGATAGCCAGGCAAAGCAATTGGAGTATTTTCTGAAGAAAAAGGGTGTTCGGTTTCCGCCGATTCATCAGTTGGTTGTATTTGTGAACCGGAATGTTCATTTCAAAGGGTACGATGACCAGAAGTTGGATGATCGAATCATATCGGCCTACAAGTTTCCGGCGACGTTTCAAGAGATTAAGAGGGATAGTTCTGGTGTGGAGGTCAATTGGAATATTGCTTATCTCGCGGAAATGTTGGAGTCGAGTATTATTCCTAAGGATTATAAATGGTTGCAATACTTCGAGTTGAACTACGGTGATTTTGAGCCTGGTGTGAAGTGCGCTGAGTGTTCTAGGAAGATGTTTCGAGATTACAAGTTGAAAAATTGGGTTTGTTGTGGCTGCGGTTATGCCAGCCATTGGGCGTTTGTTGAATCTTTGAAGGACTTTTATTTGATTTTTGGAGATCAGATTACTAATAGACAAGCGAGGTGGTGGCTCGGGGTTGAATCCGATAGCACTACACGAAGACTGCTGACGAAGATAGGGACTGAACATATAAGAAGAGGAAAAAGTAGTGCTTTTAAGATGACTTTTGACTTTGGTAATGATTTTAATTATTTGAGAAGGAGGATGTAGTGGTGTGGAGGGTTCAGGGTTCGACGTGGAGGATTTGGAGCCTAACTTGGAGGATTCGGGTTCCCACGTGACGGGTTCGCCTTCTGACGTGGAGGGTTCGGGGTCCGACGTGAAGGATTTGAAGCCTCACGTGACGGATTCAGACCCCGACGTGGAGGATTAAACACAAGCCCAAAACTAAAAACATAATAAAGAAAACTCAACGCGCCGAGCGTTGAGCTTCCTCTCTAATTCTTCAAGAATGTGCGTTTTCGACCTTCGTCGAAAACGTTCTTATCTTATGCTTCTACTGCATCTTTCCTCTTGCGTTTTCTTCTTGTAATCTTTCCACTTAAGTCATCGAATAGTGTATACACTACTGGAATCAATAGTAGTGTGAAGAACATGGATACGAGTAGTCCGAATATGATGACGACTGCCATTGGTTGTTGTGCTTCGCCGCCTTGGCCTAAGCCCAACGACAACGGGATCATACCAAGCATCGTAGTCAGTGATGTCATCAGGATCGGGCGTAAACGTGTCGCGCCTGCTTCCATGATTGCATCCCAACGTTCGCTGCCGTTCCGGCGTAAAATATTGATATAGTCTACCAGCACGATGGCGTTATTGACGACTATCCCGGCGAGCATGATGATCCCTATAAAGGCTGGAATACTGAATGGCATGCCAGTAACGAATAGTCCTAATATGACACCGACGATTGTCGCTGGCAGCGAGAACATGATGATGAATGGATATAAGAAGTTCTCAAATTGTACCGCCATGACTGCATATACAAGGAAGATTGAGAACACTAACGCCAACGCTAGGTCTCCGAATGCTTCAGCCATGTCTTGAGCTTCCCCGCCCATGGAATAGCTATAACCGTCCGGCAAGTCTAGTCCGTCCAAGCGCTCCTGGATATCGGCTGACACGCTTCCTAAGTCGCGGTCGATGATCTCACTGGATACGCTGACTTGTGGTTGCTGGTTTTGTCTAGACAGGGTCACTGGCCCTTGGTCCTGAACGACATCAGCAAGTGTCATCAAGCTCACGGACGCCCCGTTAGGCGATTGAATTTTCAAGTCTTCAATATCCTCGATTGTGGAGCGCTCATCTTCTGGTAGCATCACTCTTACATCAAGCTCTTCCCCGGATTGCCTATATTGAGTAGCTACCTGGCCGTTCAACTGCGAGGTAACCTGCCCCATGACTTGATCGAATGTCAGTCCGTACCCACTGGCGACCTCCCTGTCAATCAAGATCTGCATTTCCGGTCGACCTTCATCTGCAGAGGTACTAGGATTATAGACACCATCAACCTCCGAAATAACCTCTACGAACTGGTCGGATAGTTGTTGTAGTACTTCAAAATCAGGTCCGCGTACTTGAATCTGCACAGGGTCTCCTGAACTGATATTCGCGCCCATTGTACGGACGACGATGTCAGCTCCTGCAATATCCTGTACTTCTGCATCCCAGGCTTGCATGACTTCTTGGGTCGTCATATCCCGTTCATCTTCCGGTACCAGTTGGACCATATAAGTCGCTTCGTTCGATCCCGAATCGAAGGAGAACCCACCGCCTCCACCGATCGACACGTAATTCGATTCAACGATGTCACTATCTGTGTTAATGACGTCGTTGATTTCTCTAGCGACTTCTTCTGTCGTTTGCAAATTGGTTCCTGAAGGAGTCGTAGCACTAATTTCAATTTGTCCTTGATCCGCTTCTGGAATGAATGCAGTACCAAGTCGTGGTACCAAAAGCACACTTGCCGCGATCGTCAAAATCGTCAATAAGATCGCAGTTTTTCTCCACTTCAACACCCAGCGGAGCATCTTATGATAAACCTTCACTACTCCATTTAGGACACGATCGAACCAGTAACGGTGTCCATCTTTTCGCAACGCTTTGGTCAATAGCTTCGAGGACAACATCGGAATTAGTGTCACAGATGCGGCCAACGAGGCAATTAACGCAAACGATACGGTAAGCGCGAGTGGCGTAAAGATCTCAGACGCAATTCCCTCAACGAACACAATCGGCAGGAATACTACCAAGGTCGTGGTCGTCGAGGCGATCACGGCAGGCGCAATTTCAGACGCACCTTTCTTCGACGCCTCTACTATCGAGTATCCCCGCTCCCGGTAGGTCACGATGTGTTCGAGTATGACGATCGAGCTGTCGACCATCATCCCGATCCCGAGCGCGAGTCCACCCATCGTCAAGATATTCACCGTTTCTCCGGTAAAATACATGAGCGTAAACGTTGTGATGACGGCAATCGGTAACGAGAGCGCAATTACTAGTGTAGCTCTGAAAGACTTCAAAAATAGTAACAGTATGAGTACCGCGAAAGCCGCCCCTAAAAGCAAGTTTTGCACCACAGAGTCAATCGACATGCGGATGAACTCCGATGTATCGAAGACGGTATTCAGTTCGACGCCTTCGGGCAATTCTGCTCGGATATCTTCCATCGCAGCCAATACTTCGTCAGATACGGCAACTGTGTTTCCGTCTGTCTTTTTCAATACACTCATAACAACGGCTTCTTGACCGTTCACGAGTGAAACGTTGGACTCACCTGTCGTATCGCGTTCTACCGAAGCAACATCGGCTAACCTTACAAACTGTTCGCTCGGTGTTTGGATCAGGGTCTCGCGGATTTCATCAATCGATTCGTATTGACCAGGAATTCGGAGCTGGAGCTCTTGAGTTCCCCGGTCAATGACGCCAGCCGAAGCCGATTGATTCGATCCGCCAATCGCTTGTAAGATTTGCTGAGAGCTGAGTCCATATTGATTCAAGCTTTCTTGGTCAAGTTCGACTTGAATCTCCTCAGATATACCTCCCTCGATGTTAATCGAACCGACACCTTCTTGTCGTTCTAACATCGGTTGGATATCGTCTTCAGCTATACTCTGTAAATCAGCTTTATTCTCCCCAGTCAAGCCAACCCACATGACCGGTAGTTGTTGTGGGTCGAACCTCAGAACATTCGGGTCCTGGGCTCCGTCGGGCAAAAAGCTTTTCACCTGGTCGACCGATTCCCTCACGTTCAATAAGGCATTATCTAAATTCGTATCAGTCGAAAACATCATGATGACAAGCGAGCTTCCTGGTGAGGATTGAGCTTGCACCGTTTCGACCCCTTCAATCGTACTGACCGAGGACTCGATCGGTCTTGTCACGAGTTCCTCGACTTCCTGCGGCGCTGCGCCATCATATGACGTGGCGACGACCGCAATCGGTAAATCGATTTCAGGATATAAGTCTACCGACAGGTTTCTGAATGACACGAACCCTAGCGCTAAAATCGCTAAGATGATCATCGTCACCCCAACCGGTCGCTTGATGGATGTATTGACGAGGCGCATTATTCAGCCTCCTCTACAATACGGACCTGTTGACCATCGGACAACGTCAACTGTCCGCGAACAATCACTTCATCACCTTCAGATAACGTGTCTTCCTCAGTTAGCGAAATTGCAGTTTCACTCGATTGCATCGATGCGATTTCCATTGGTACACGAACTGCTTCGCCGTCTTCCAATTTGAAAACATAACGCTCTCCACCACGATCGACTACCGCTTCAGTCGGTACGACCATAGCGTCCGCTTCAACAACCTCTTCTAAGTAAAATTGGGCCGTCACTCCTGCAGTCACCTCGGAATCCTCAGGTAATTCAGCTTCGGCTTCTATATTGAACATCCCATTTTCACCTGCTGTTGCTGGAACGTGTGTCACTGTCGCTGTTCCTTCATAATCAAGCTGTGAAATCGAGAACTCCACTTCATCATCTACTGAAAATTTATTCGCATCACGCGCAGTTACGGAGAACGCCATTGATAAAGGATCAATCGAAATGATCATAGCTGCGGGTTCTTCACTAGTCACACCACGACCTTCGCGCATATTCAACTCCTGAATGATTCCGTCCATTCCGGCTTCTAGTTCGTAAACACCACGTTGAGGCGATGAAATTTCAGCCAACACATCACCTTCTGAGACGCTCTCTCCTTTTTCAACAAAAAGCTCTTCAACTTCTCCCGGGGCTTGAGCGATGACTGGTGATTGGTCACTCGGCATTGTGCGTCCTGTAAATGACTTCGTTGTTGTAAAATCTCTGACCTCCACTTGGCTCACTTCAACAGGGGTTTCTGTTTCAACCTGCTCTTCTTCGTTATCACTCGAGTCGCCGTTACAAGCAGTAAGTATCATTGCTAATGAGATAAGGCTTAATAGCCATAGTTTTTTCTTCATTCCATACACTCCCTTTTTATTGTCCGATCTTTCTCTTCAGTTGATCGATATCTTCTTTTAAAGCGTCGAATTGTTGCAAATGCTCGAGCATCGATTCGATCACGATTGTTTGTGGTTCACTTTTCGCAAGTTCTTGGTCCAGAACATCCAGAGCTTCAGTTGCCTTCTCAGTACCAGTGTTGACCATACTGTGGATTTTCTGCCGAATTTTATTGATTATCAATTCTTTTTCTTTCAAAAATTTGGGTACTTCCGCGATAGCAGGTTTTGCTTTGTTGTTGATCATCGAGAGTGAAATGTCATCCAACCGTTCGATGATAAAATAGGATAAATGCTCCATATTCACAGATTCGCTATTAATGACGAGCCAGTTGGAGTAACTTTTAAGCATGCCATCAAGGATAACTGCGACATCGATCAAGTACGGTTCAATAGCTTCCCCATATATTTTACGGACATTATCACTCGTCCATTCAAAGTCCTGCTGTTTCATTTTAAGTATGAAAGACTCCATATCTTTTCCGAGAGGTACTTGGTCACGGAGGAGCATGATGATCAATGATTGATTTTCGATAATGAATTGAAAATATATGTCTAATTGCTTGGCGAGTGATTCCCTTGGATCCGTCGTTGATTGAGTTGCATTCTCCATCTTATTTCGGATGGATGCATAATAGTAATCATAAATCGATACGATCAGGTCCTCTTTTGAGTCAAAATAATTATAGAAGGATCCCTTTGCAACTTTCGCTTTATCAACTATTTCCTGAACTGAGGTCGCGTGGAAACCTTGCTTCGCAAAGCGCTCAATACTCGCTTCTATGATCGTTTTTTTCTTATCTTGCATAACATCCGCTCCTTCAACCAGTCATTAGAATGACCAGTCAGTCACTTTATACTATATCCCTCTTAAGCCCTAACTACAACTATTTTACTTGTGAATTTTCGGTGACACAGGGTAGGTTAGAAAGATGCGAAAATTGGTTGCTCATTATATGGGTCTAATTTAAGTTTACCTTGAACAAAAAAGCCAGACACCGTATTTCTACAGTACTGGCGTAGCTCATCATTTAAATGTATGAATCTTTAGTAAAATGAGCGAAAATCTGTGCAGCTTGAAGATATTGCTTTCTAAAGGTACTAGCTGTTACATCGACGGCTTCAAACGTGCCGTCTTGGAATTCGATAATCGTTTTCTCTGGATCTTTATCATGAATTTTCCAATCTTTAACTTGGCAATAGGAGACCCAAACATTATCAGAATCTTTATGTGCTTTGGTGGGAAAAAATACGATTCCCTTGTTAGGGTTAATCGGAATCGGGGCTTTGTTTCGGAAATTGAAAAGATAATTGACACCTTTTTTTCGAGCATCATAAGAGGCACACTCTTCTTTGCAAGAGAGATCGATGATGTCGATAGGTTTAGCTTTTGATATGTATTCTCCGTCAGTATCTATTATTTTACTACAGTAGTTCAGTTTAAAATACGGTTTGATCATTTTCGTCTTTTTCGTTATTCGATAGAAATTGTTCACAATAAAATCTTCCAATAAAGGTCCCCCTTAAAAATAGTATTTATACCTATTTATTTTACAATATTTTATATTATATAGGAATAATGTTCCTAATTGTAAATGTGAACATTCCGTGAATAGCATTAGTGAGCTTCCTTTTTAAGGGTTAATATATGTATTTTTTTGTCGATGTAAAAGGAAAAGGGAATGTGAGGTGAAGCTATGGACGTGGCTGCAGCATCTATCGCCATGAGCCAAGCGCAATTAAAACAAAATGTTGGGGTGAGCTTGGCTGGCCAGGTGAAAGATCAAATGAGCACACAAGGTGAAGGGTTGGAAAAGTTACTCGACGCTGCTCAAATCGATCCGAACTTGGGTAATTCAGTAGATTTTAAAGCTTAAAATGAGTAAAAGCTGACCTGTGTGAAGAGAGGTCAGCTTTTTTTCATGAGAATCAGTTATCTATTGGTCATCGCCGTTGTCTTCATTCATGTCCTCATCCATCTCATCTTGCATTTCATCGTCCTGTTGCTGGTCATCTTGTTGCTGGTCATCTTGCTGTTGATCCTCTTGCTGTTGATCTTCACCATTATCGCCACCATCAGTAGCACAACCAGTGAATAAAGCAAGAACCATCATAGAAATTAATAAGGATTTCAATAGGTGCAATTTCATTGTTTTACCTCCCATCATTTTCATCATCGCACATAGTGTTACCCAGATTGATTTAAAATATTTCAAAAAGATGAGAGGTTTTTTATTAATGGGCCACACTAAAAGTAAATTGTTTATTATAACGAGCGAATGCCCCAATGGAGTGAAAACTCGCCGGTTAGAATGCAAAATTCGCCCGCTGGATCCTGAAACTCGCCGGATGGAATGGAAACTCACCCGTTGGAATGCGAAACTCACCCGTTGGACCGTGAAACTCGCCCGTTGGAATGGAAACTCACCCTTTAGAAGGAGAAACCCGCCCGATGACTCGCCCGTTGAAACGCAGACATCTTTACTAAAACAAAAACACCGCCTCCATTTTCTGAAGACAGTGCTCAAATTTTATTATTCTTCTGGATCTACGATTGCGAACATGATTTCTGCTTCACAAGCAGTCTCACCTTCAACAGTAGCAATTGCTTTGGCTTTTCCGATCGGGCCTTTTAATTTCAACATTTCAACTTCGAGTTTCAATGTATCACCAGGTTTCACTTGACGTTTAAAGCGACATTTGTCGATGCCAGTAAACATCCCGAGTTTTCCTTGATTTTTTTCCAATTTCAAAATGGCAACTGCACCGACCTGAGCTAATGCTTCGACGATCAACACGCCTGGCATCACTTTGTAATTTGGAAAATGGCCTTGGAAGTATGGTTCATTTGCAGTCACATTTTTATAACCGACCGCTCCTTTTCCTTCATCGAGCTCAGTGACTCGATCGACAAGCAAAAATGGATAGCGATGTGGAATGATTTTCTGGATCTGTTCAATATCAAGCATGTTTATTCACCTCGCATATAGTCATAAATACCTTCCCATAATTGACGATCAAGAACGTCATTCATGTCATCACCTTCGCCCAGAACACCATAACCAACCATCAATCCGGCTACTAATGCTCCAACAGTCAGCGCTAAGATGACAATTACCCTTAGCCATACAGGGAAGATTCGAATAAATCCTTTTCTTTTATGCTTAAACTCTTCTTCTTTTTTCTCTTCTTTTACTTCTTTACGTTTCTTGCTTTTCTTGCCCTCTTTTTGGGGCTTTTTCTCTTGTTCTTCCTCATGTTGCTCTTGTTGTTCTTGCTTTTCTTCTACTGCCTCTTGTTGCATAGTATCCGTTTCTTCCTCCGAATCTGGCCATTGTGTAGGGTGAACGGCATTCTTCCACGGATCACCCGGGTCTTCGTTGCCTTGAGTTGGTTCGAACATCTTTATGCCTGGTACTTCTGCCATCGGCGTTAAATTTTCTTCAGTATCCTTTGACACTGGCTTTTGTTCTTCAGGCGAAAACACCTTCGTTCCAGGTATCATTTTTTTACTCGATTGGTTATTAGATTCTGATGCCATCATAGAAACCTCAATTCTCTATCAAAACAAATGCTATCTGCATACGTTTGTCCAATTTGAAAATAAACTTAAGAGCGCATACTTCCAATGAGTCCCATCATCTGGTCACCCATACGAATCGCTTGTGCGTTGAATGAATAGGCACGTTGAGATTCAATTAACGAAGTCATCTCTTGTCCGAAGTTCACATTAGATGCTTCCAATGCTCCCGGTGCTAAATTCGCTTCTGCAGGGGCCACCGCTGCAACTAGCTCATCTGCTGGCACTCCTAAACCTTCCAAGTCCAGTCTATAGCTGTTCGCTCCAACAGGTTCTAATCCACGTGTCCGTTCGATGTCGACAACTTGCAAGTTCCCTTCAACAGCTGTTTGGCCGTTACGAGTAACTTCCACGCCACCTTGATCTGTAAGGCGTATACCATCAAACCCTTCATCGATTAGTATCGGACCGTTTTGCCCTGCGACCGGGTTCCCTTCACTAGTTGTGAGCATCGACTGCTCTCCACCATTAATAGGCTGTAAATAGAAATTACCCGAGCGAGTGAAGCGCTGCTCTGTTTCGCCATTTTCTACTTGAGCATTGACCACGAAGAAACGATTACGGTCTTGGATTGCGACATCCAACTCACGCTCAGTAGTTTGTAAGGTCCCTACGTTCATATTCATGTTCGTATGCGCAAGACGAGAACCCGCACCCTGACGAATCCCTTCAGGTGTCAAACGCGGCGAATCCGCATCATTCCCCTGAATATTATCCACTTGCTGGAACAATAACGATGAAAAATTACTCTGTCGACCCTTATAACCATATGTATTCAAATTTGCCAAATTATTCGACTGCAAATCCATCCGGCTCTGCAATTGATTCATCGTCGTCGCAGCAGTCAGCATACTCCGCATTACGAACCCCACCTTTTTTATGTAAAAAATATCGTGCCCTTAAGTTTTAAGTGAGCTCAATCGAATTGAACCCACGCACTTTTTTATCAAAGACTAACACTTTGAGTAAATATTTTACCCTCTAGCGTAAACGCCCAACCTGGTTGGCAGCTAAATCCATGCTTTGATCATACATCCGCACTACTTGTTGGTTCATTTCAAAATTACGATAAGAACGCATCATCTCAGTCATCACTTGCTGAGGATCAACGTTGGATCGCTCTAGATTCCCCTGAAGAACTTGGAAACCAACACCCGCTTCAGCTCGAGCATTAACTGGAGCTTCTTCGTTAACTGCATACAGATTTGACCCTTCTTTCGTCAAATCGTTCGCATTCGGATGATAAGCTATCCCGATCAAGGTATTATCAAACGGCGAAATGACTTCTCCATTCTCTGTAACTTCGAAGTTTTCTGTGCCCGTTTGAATGCGGTCACCATCTTGATTAAGGACATAGTGACCTTCAGAAGAGGTCAAATAACCTTGAGCATCTACCGTGAAGTTTCCGTTACGAGTCAAGCGAGTCTCACCTTCATTGTTCTGAACGGTGAAAAAGATTGAACCCGTCTCATCTGGAAGGTTTCCATTTTGAATCGCCAAATCAGTTGGGATATCTGTTGGCTGAACATCACCTTGAGTAAATAAAGGGATGTCCTCTTGCATGTACATACCAGAATTAATCGAACCAACCGTTTGATTAAAAGGAAGCGTCAAACCGTTTTTGGTAGGGACATCATGTGTCTCCATGTTCTTGATCAACATTTCAGGAAACGCACGGAACGCAGCACGATCCTGCTTATAACCTGGAGTCAATGAATTCGACATATTATTCGTGAGTGAATCTTGATAGCGCTGGTTCGCGATCATCGCCGAACCTGCCGTATAAAATCCTCTGAGCATTTGAACGCCTCCTTTTTTTATTTATTAGATAGCTCGTTCCTTTGGTAATTTATCAATGTTTTCAAGCATGATGCCAGTACCTTTGGCAACACATGTCATCGGATCTTCAGCGATGAAAACTGGTACTTTCAATTCGTCAGCTAACAGACGATCGAGACCGTCTAATAACGCACCGCCACCTGTCAAAGTTACGCCGCGGTCGATAATGTCAGCAGACAATTCTGGAGGCGTATTTTCGAGCACAGATTTAGCTGATTGAACAATCAGTCCAACCGTTTCTCGCAACGCATCCTCGATTTCTTCAGACTGGATAGTAATCGTTCGAGGCAAACCAGAAACTAGGTCGCGCCCGCGAATATCCATAGTTTCATTACGTGAACCTGGGAATGCTGTGGCAACGTTGATTTTAATATCTTCAGCTGTGCGATCACCGATCAATAATTTATATTTGCGTTTTATGTATTGCAAAATTTCCTGATCGAATTTGTCACCTGCTAATTTGATCGAGTCAGATGTAACGATGTCACCCATTGATAGAACAGCTATATCAGTTGTTCCTCCACCAATGTCGATGACCATGTTTCCGCTAGGTTGGAAAATATCCATTCCTGCTCCAACTGCAGCGACTTTCGGTTCTTCCTCAAGATAGATTTTCTTCCCACCACTTTTTTCAGCAGCTTCACGGATTGCTTTTTGTTCTACTTTTGTTATGTTAGTCGGGCAGCACACAAGTATTCTCGGCTTCGAGAACATGCCGCGGACGTTAATCTTTTCGATGAAATAACGTAACATCGCCTCAGTTACGTCAAAATCTGCAATTACTCCATCTTTTAATGGACGAATCGCTTCGATGTTTCCTGGTGTACGGCCAACCATACGGCGCGCCTCCAGTCCAACTTCTAAAACTTTCCCCGTGTTACGGTCCATCGCAACAACTGATGGCTCATTTAATACGATTCCTTTACCTTTTACATGAATGAGAACATTCGCTGTTCCCAAATCAATTCCAATGTCTCTAGCGAACATTTACAACGTCTCCCCCTGACTAAAAATATGGTTCTTAACGATCTATTTTATTTACTACACGAAAATATACATATCTATTGTAATATTTTATCACTTTTTCGGAAGCCTGTCACACTTTTTTCAGACCGTTATGTTAAATCTTTCCTTTAAGTAACCATTGGGAAATTTTCTTGCTCAATCTATTTAAAAAATCCACTTCAAACAACAAAAAAACCTGATTCTTAATAAAAAAACCAGGAGTGTGAATCGCTTTTTTTTGCATTTAGATCTTACCCTCAACTTCCATGGACTATTTTCTCATAGTGTTTTGAAGCAAGTGGTTCTGCTCGGTATTTTTCGGAATCAAAGTTTTCTGATATATAAATTTCTGCAACAGCATGTGAACGGTCATCTTCAACTGCTTCCAGTGCTACGACGGCCTCTAAGATAAGAGCCATATCTTCAGCCACTTTTTTCGGATACATTAATTTGGCTGAATCACTCATGGTGCCGAGTTGAACCAATGCTTGCTTTAAATCGTCCAACGCTTGCTCGACTGGTTGCTTCAGGTCTTTCGCCGGACCTTGTACTTCTTTCAACCGACGGCTCATTTCAGAGAGATAGGGCTCGTGAGCGTTGAATTTTTCAATTAACCGTAACACCTCAAGTCCGAGAATATTTGCCGTGCCTTCCCAAACCGTTAATACCTGGGCATCGCGCAATAAGCGTGGCGTCACGAAGTCTTCAATGTAGCCGTTACCTCCATGCATTTCAATTGCCTCATGAGAAAATTCAATCGCTTGCTCTGCAGATTCTTTTTTCAAAATAGCAATGTATAAACGTAGAAGTGTCCTGTCCTGCTCGGGTGCCCCCATACCTTGGGGCGTGACCTCATCGAAAAGCTTGATCATGTCGAAAATAGCCATCGTTTCAACCTCAAGTTTTACCGCAAGATTCACAAGCGTTTCCTGAACCATAGGATAACGAGTGAGAGGCGCACCAAACGCTTCACGATCTTCGGCGTAGTCACGTGCTTCTACATAAGCTCTTCTCATGATTCCAATCGATGCGACCGCGTTACAAACTCGTGATAAATTCAAAGCTTCCATCATATACTTGAAGCCCTGTGAAGCTTCTCCGACTAAATATCCTTTAGCTCCGTGTAATTCAATTTCAGCAGAAGGAACAGCTCGAACACCGAGTTTATCTTTTAATCGTCTGATGGTAAGTCCATTCGATGAACGATTTGCTTCCCATGGCACTAAGAATAGGCTTAACCCCTTCGTCCCCGGACGTGCACCTTCCATTCTTGCAAGCACCATCGCAACTCCACAAGTACCAGAGTTACTTGCAAAATATTTTTCACCAATCAAACGATAGTGATCCCCATCTTTTACCGCCTCTACTTCATTGGCACCTACATCCGACCCTCCCTGTCGCTCAGTCAAAAAGGTAGCACCCTCATAGAGTTCGGTGTAACCAGTGGCTATCACATGTGGTAAGAACTCTGCTCGCAACTTTTCTTCAGCATAATGATCGATCAAATAAGCCGTTGCCATAGTCAATGTTACCGGACAATAAAAGCCAGGTTCAGATTGTGAGAGCAAATAACCTTGAGCGTAGGAGTAAAAATAATTTCCCTTCCGTCCTAATTCAGGTATTTCTTTATGAACATAACCAACGATTCCAGTTTCATACGTTTCATCGATCGTCGCCTGATAGCCTTCATTTACCCAGACTTTCGAAATGTCATTCCCCATTTTGTCATACTTGATCAGGCGCGGCTGTCCTTCACGATCTGTATGAGTGGCACGCTCATCGATCTCTCCCGCTACACGTTCACCGAAGTGAGTCAATTCTCGGTCTGCGTAATCGAAGAAATCATCAGGTAGATGTTTTTTGAGTAATTTTTGAAGTAAAGAATCTTGTTTATAGAAATTTCTCATCAAATTAGCACCCTTTTTGTCTGAATTTTCATTAAAATAATTGTATCATCAATTATGAATTTTTTTCCATATAATCATGAGAAAAACTCGGCTTATCGCCAAGTCCTAATGCTTTTTTTTTCACATACTTTAATCCTTTAACAAAGATAAACATTCTTAAAGTACAAAAAAACACCAACCCAAAAACTCGATTGATGTCGTAAATTGTATTTCCCGGGAAATATGTTTCTGAACAATTGACACCAGCAAATTTCCCAGGTGCCTTTTAATGACTCTTTTCTAAGTATTTGCGCTTGGTTGCTTCTCCCCCTCTAATATGTCGAATAGACTTATGGTATTCTAATACTTTTTTTACTTCTTTAAATAACATGGGATTAATGGTGGGTAATCTCTCTGTTAGATCTTTGTGGACTGTGCTTTTGGAAACGCCGAATTCTTTCGCTATGACTCGGACTGTCTTTTTCGTCTCCAGTAAGTACTTGGCAATCTTGATTGTTCGCTCTTTGATGTAATCGTGCAAACCTCTCGCCTCCTGATGGAATTGCCTCTAAAGGTGTAGATGGTAAATTGTATTCACATCAGGTGGGAAATATGTTCGAGTTGCCCACTATAGTTTCATTGATGAGCGAATGGGTTATGTTTTCTAACAAAAGGCTCTGTTAAAGTTGGTTGTTGATATTTGATTTCACAGAACAAATGTTCTATAATTAGGTAAAATAGTTCTATATATAGAAAATTATTATATGCTTAGATTATCTGAGTTCACTGCATAAAGTTAACTTATTCAACTAATGAAGCAGTTTTATTTGATAAGCATTTTAGAGGGGGAGGCAAAGTGTATGAATAAATTTACTAAATGGTTTATAGTCTCAATATCTTTAGCACTAATTGGTTTAATAATTGTATTTAATGTGGAAGAATGGGCGAGATTATCAGGAGAAATGAATAGAAATATATTGTTATTTGGAACCTTATCAACATTTATTTTAGTCTTATCTTCATTTTACTTTTTGTTCAAGGCTAATTTTGAGCGTGTAAAAGCAAAAATAGTAATATCATTATTTTCTTCGCTATTTCCAATAACCGTATTCATAATGAATGGCTTAATGTTTACTATTTATTTTATAGGAAAATAAACCTTGTAAAAAAATGTACTTAAAGTAACAGGTCGTTAGTTGAAGAGGACAATAAAACCAACAAAACTTCCAATTATAAGGAAGTTCTGTTTTTTATAAATATCAACACTAAGCTTTAAACAGAGCCTAACAAAAAAATATCCCCGCCTAAGCAGGGATACTTGTTTAAAACTTAATGAAATCCTGGATCAACATAAGTTCCGTCTTCTATCATTTCGAAATGAACTTTAGTTACATCAGGCTCACCGTATACATTCTCGCCAGAAGTTCCAATCACGTCCCCTTGGCTGACTTCATCACCTTCAGATACGTTCACTTCACTTAAACTCGAATAGACGGTTGTTCGTTCTCCTTCGTGCTCGATTTCAATTACTTGCCCGCGGAGTTCATCGTCATCTACCATTGTCACGGTTCCACTTAATGCAGCAATCACTTCAAATGTCTCGCCGTCTTTGGAAGTTATGTCAACGCCCTTGCTCTGATAATACTGATTATTGTAAAAGATGAGGGCTTGTTGCTGATCTTCCTCGGACGCATTGACATCATAAAATTTTGTCATGATTTCTGCATTTTCCCCGAGTAACACTGGCATTACTAAATCTTCTTGCTGAGCGACAACTGGTTCGGCATCTTCACCTTCATCAGAATCACCCATACCCATCAAGTCATCTTGTTCCTCATCCCAGCTCATGCCATCCGTATCGTTACTTGTCGTTTCAGGCGTCTGGAACTGGTAGAGCAAGATTCCCGTCAACACAACAGCTACGAGTGTAATGTACAATGTCGGATAGAACCAACGCTGTCTCGTCAGCCGCTTCCATTTAGATTGATGGATGTACTTTCTTTCATTTTCATTCATCTTCATCACCTCAGCAACATTCTGAACGAAAACGAAAAAATATATACATCCTTTTTAAATTTTATCTTTGTTGGTTAAAAATTCCTCTAAAGAATTGATCTCAACACCTTGGTAATAATGCTTCAAGATATATTCATAATTCTTCCCTTCACTCGCCATTCCATTCGCGCCATACTGACTCATTCCAACTCCGTGACCATATCCTCGTGTTGTAAAAATCACGTGATCACCCTTACGTTCAATCTCGAAATCATTCGAACGCAAACCTAACTTTTCACGTATTTCACGGCCGCTAAACTCCACTCCATTCAATTGAAGCTTATCGATCCTCTCGCTCTTAGTACGTACGACGTTTTCAACTCTCAGCTCAAGAGAAGTCTCTATTCCAAGTCGATTAAATACTTCTTGATTCGAAAATACTTGCTGCTCTTTGAATTTTGGTGATTGTTCATCCCAAGGACTCGCTACACTCTTTAAATAAGGTATTTCATTCGTCCAATAATCCTCAGCATTTTCTGTGAACCCATTACTCGTTGAAAAGAAAGCAACTTGTATCGGTTGATCTTCATAAGTGATAATTTCCCCTTCAGTCTCTTTCACCGCCTGCTGAATCCGGTCGAATTTCCGCGTAAACTCAACACCCCAAATGTCGCGCAATTCATCAAAATTCTTATACACCTGGTGTTCGACAGTATCTGTCACATCGTACTCTTGATCACCTTGTTTTTTCTGTAACTTCTGCACGATGTAAGTTCTCGCGGCTAACGCTTGGGCTTTCAACGCTTCCATTTCAAAATCTGCAGGAATCTCTGCAGCCACTACAGATACGACATAATCTTCAAGCGGTACTTCTTCAGTCGTTCCCAGTTGATCCCGGTAGACAGTAATCACCGTCTCCTCACCCTCGGAAATTTCACTCGGCGCCCCTTGAGCAATCCTGCCATCCATCGCAAGATCTTCAGCATTCTCCTCAAACGGCATCACTATCAATGCAGGCAACAATGTAATGGTCACTAATAGAATTGAGATAAATAGGATGCTTTGCTTTTTCATTATTAGAATATTCCTCCCTTTCCTTGATCAACCTCTCTATAAATATAGTTATTCATTTTTGAATTTAGTAGAACTAGGAAGAGATATTTTTATAAAAAAATTGAGAGACTTCGATAAGGGCGGGGTGGACAATCTACTATTCGAATTCTGACAATGATAGATAATGACCCAAAGCATGTTAATACCGATAGCAATTTGTGTGGTCTCTTTAGAAATATATAGGAACTAATCTAACACTTAGATCGAGTTATTTAACATTCAGTTCAGATTATCTATCACTCAGACTGAAATACCTAACACTCAGAGGAAATTCACAGACTTTTTTCACCTATTCGCGGACTTACAAACTCTAAATGCGGACTTCCGGATGTTATTTGCGGACTCGCAAACACTAAATGCTGACTTATAGAGACTAAATGCGCACTCGCAGACCTCATTTGCGGACTCAGCCCCAAAAACAGAAAAAGCGACGCCCATAAAGGCGTCGCTTCTATATTAATCTTGATGACTTATAATTTATGATAATTGCCGGTCAATCAATTATTTAGCTTTTGCTAATGATTTTTTAACTTCGGCTGTAACTTGTTCAATTTCGTCCGTTTCCTCAACTACGCGTTCAACATCTGCGCCTAGGCTTCTTAGTTTACCTTCGAAGTTCACGTAACCGCGGTCTAAGTGATATAGCTCAGTTACTGTTGTTTTGCCTTCAGCTACAAGTCCAGTAATAATTAGTGCTGCTGCTGCGCGAAGGTCAGTAGCTGCTACTTCTGCACCTTGTAAATCTGCTGGTCCACTGATGATTGCGCTGCGGCCTTCAATTTTACCTTTAGCGTTCATTCTTTTGAATTCTTCTAGGTGCATGAAGCGATTTTCGAAAACTGTTTCAGTGAAAACGCTTGTGCCGTTTGCTTTGATAGCAAGAGCCATCAACTGTGCTTGTAAATCAGTTGGGAATCCTGGGTACGGCAATGTTTTAACATCAACTGGTTTAAGAGTTTTTGGTCCAATAACGCGTACATTATTATCATTTTCTTCGATTTCTACGTTCATTTCTTTCATTTTAGCAATCAATGATCGGAGGTGATCTGGAATAGCTCCTTCAATCGTTACATCACCTTCTGTTATTGCTGCTGCAACCATGAATGTTCCTGCTTCGATTCTATCAGGAATAATTGCGTGTTCAACACCGTGTAATTTCTTTACACCTTCGATACGGATTGTTTCCGTACCAGCACCGACAACTTTACCACCCATTTGATTGATATAGTTAGCTAAATCAACAATTTCTGGTTCTCTCGCGCAGTTTTCAATAACTGTCGTGCCATCAGCAAGTGCTGCAGCCATGATTAAGTTTTCCGTAGCACCTACGCTCGGGAAGTCCATATAAATGCGTGCACCTTTCAGATAATCCGGTGCGAATGCCTCTACATAACCATTACCTACATGAATCTCAGCTCCCATTGCCTCTAGACCTTTTAAATGTTGGTCGATCGGGCGAGAGCCTATTGCACAACCACCAGGCATAGCAACTTTTGCGTGTCCATATCTTGCAACTAGCGGTCCTAGTACAAGAACTGAAGCTCTCATTTTTCTTACATATTCAAATGGAGTTTCTGTTTTAAGTTCATTACTAGCATCGATATATAAGTTCGTCTCGTCTCTTAAAACATTTATATTCATATAGCGTAAAACTTCGCTAATAGTATCTACATCTGCTAATTCTGGTACCTGTGTTAATGTTGATTTTCCTTCACTTGCCATGATGCTCGCTGCAATTACTGGAAGTACAGAGTTTTTAGCACCCTCTACTTGAACAGTCCCTTGCAGTCGGTTTCCTCCAGATACGATGATTTTTTCCAACGTTTTTCCCTCCGTGTCGATATTCCTTATAGTAATTAATATTCAATTACGAGGATAGGTGTTCCGATTGTCAATGTCGTTGAATGATCTCCCTCTTGTCTCAATGCCAATTGAATATTTGTATTCGAATGTTTATTTTGAACCGAACTTTTAATTCGATCGGTCCATCCCTCAATAACAATAAAATGATTTTCTTCTATTAAATGTTGTTGATTTATATCAATCTCGTTAATCAACTTCTTTTTTAATAAATTACTACTTATACTACCACTAAATTTTGTTTCAAAACAAGTGTATACTGGACTATTTTCAAACAATCTACTGAACCCTGTTTCTTGGGTAATATTCAGTACTTTCTGCTTTGTTTCTTCATCCCATTGATCGCCTGAGATCGTATAAATGACTTGAATGAGTTCTTTGTGCCCATTTAGATTGATACTCTTAGAAGTTTCGTTTATATGGGCGTTTTTGTGGGGGTTATCTTCAAAAGTATTTAAACTTTTTCGATTATCTTCCCACTTTTCAAATTGACCGTATTCTTGAGGCGTCATCTTTTCTCGAAACGTAATGCTGAAAGTGTCAATCCCCCAATCCTGCTCCTCGAAGTACGAGGTCAGATATAGGATGTCAGATTCATTGTTTGCTAGATTCGATGTTTCACCTGCAGTTGGTGATAAAAGTGTTAATATTGTTGCAATGATTAATAAGCGCATCACGGATCCCCCTTTTTTAAAAGGATGATCCTAATCGCTTGATTATAAACGGTTCAAATTTCGACGTTTATAATAAATAGGTCAATTGTCTAGACCAGTTGATGAAGTCTAAGAAAAAATTACTGACCGTTGTACCTATAGTGATCGATAGCATAATGTATAAAATTCTGCTTTCAACCACCTTGTTCTTTGCTATTAATTTTTCAAAGTGCAATGCTTCTAGGCCCTTCCACGCCAAGATAATGAATATCAAGTGCGAAATAATACTGACCATTGCATCTACTGCTACATCTACAAACATCTTGACACCTCGTATACACTTGCTCGGTCGTTATCTTCCTATACTTCGGCATTTCCCGGGAAATAGCGACTCGAAACATGTTTATTTAATTTGGTTCTTTTTGACTATATTATGTAATGTTATTGTTATTGACATTCTTATTTCGTTTCATCTAGGAATATTCGGAAAAATTGTTGGTTATTAAATATTGCTTTGTTTTCGTGATGTTTGAGATAAAGCTCTTGATGATATTGTAAGTTTGCCCTGATTTCACCAAATTATTAACATAGGTATTTAGATTTATATCTGTAATATCTTTGTAATCAGATAAGTTACTTGTATATATCGACAAGCTGTATAATTATTTCACTAAAATATGCGTAAAACAGTACTTATTTCCCAATTGGCAGTCCACAGGGAAGTCCATCTTAATATACGCCTTATTATGTCTTATGTGATAAAGGCTTCAATCATACGAAAAAAAGACCATTGCTCTCTGAGCGGCCTTTTCCATAAAAATGGGCCTGCCGAATTTTTTCAGACAGGCGCCATGATTATTTTCCTGATACTTCAATTCGGTTTCTTGCACGTTCTAATGCGACTTGTGCACGCTTGAAGTCTAAGTCTTCTGCTTTAGCGACTTTCAAACGTTCTTCCGCTCGCTCTTGAGCTTGCTTAGCACGATCGACATCGATTTCTTCGGATTGTTCTGCGGCTTGTGCAAGAATAGTCACTTGATCAGGGCGAACTTCAACAAATCCACCACTAACAGCTATGAAGTCTGTGTGACCTTCTTTTTTCAACCGAACTGCACTGATGGTTAATGGAGCAACTAATGGGATGTGGTTCGGTAGGATACCTAACTCTCCACTTTCTGCTCGACAACTAACCATTTCATAGGCATCTTCAAGTACAGGGCCGTCAGGAGTGACAACACTCACGTTTAGTGTTTTCAATCTTACCCCTCCTCGGGCTCATTAGAAGCGACGCACAACCGCCGCTCCCTGTCCCATTATTGTTCCATTGAGTTTGCTTTTTCGACTACTTCTTCGATGCGTCCGACTAGACGGAATGCATCTTCTGGAAGATTGTCGTATTGACCTGAAAGAATCTCTTTGAATCCTTTGATTGTCTCTTCCACTGGAACGTAAGAACCTTTTTGACCAGTGAACTGTTCAGCTACGTGGAAGTTCTGAGATAGGAAGAACTGAATACGACGAGCGCGGTTTACTGTCACCTTGTCCTCATCAGTCAATTCATCCATACCTAGGATTGCAATGATATCTTGTAATTCGTTATAACGTTGTAGTGTACGTTGAACTTCACGAGCAACCTCGTAATGTTCTTCACCAACGATGTTCGGATCCAACGCACGAGATGTTGACGATAGTGGATCCACCGCTGGGTAAATACCTTGCTCAGATAACTTACGCTCAAGGTTCGTTGTTGCATCCAAGTGTGCGAAAGTTGTTGCCGGAGCAGGGTCAGTGTAGTCATCGGCAGGTACGTATACAGCCTGGATAGAAGTGATTGAACCTTTATCCGTAGAAGTGATACGTTCCTGAAGTTGACCCATTTCAGTAGCTAGTGTCGGCTGGTAACCAACGGCAGATGGCATACGACCTAATAGGGCAGATACCTCTTGACCAGCTTGCGTGAAACGGAAAATGTTATCGATGAACAATAGAACGTCTTGTCCTTGCTCATCACGGAAGTGTTCAGCCATAGTTAGACCTGTAAGTGCGATACGCATACGTGCACCAGGTGGCTCGTTCATCTGACCGAATACCATCGCTGTTCTTTTGATAACGCCTGAATCTGTCATTTCATAGTACAAGTCGTTACCTTCACGCGTACGTTCACCAACACCTGCGAATACGGAAATACCACCGTGTTCTTGCGCGATGTTGTTGATCAATTCCTGGATAAGTACGGTTTTACCTACACCCGCACCACCGAATAGACCGATCTTACCACCTTTTACATATGGAGCTAGAAGGTCTACTACTTTGATTCCTGTTTCAAGAATCTCAGTTTCAGTTGCTAAGTTCTCGAATTTCGGTGCTTGACGGTGGATTGCATTACGTGGTACGTCTTCTGCAATCGGCTCATCCAAGTCAATTTTTTCACCTAAAATGTTAAATACACGACCTAGTGTCGCTTCACCAACTGGTACTGTAATTGGAGAGTTCAAGTTCTCAACTTCTTCTCCACGAACAAGTCCATCTGTTGATGACATTGCAATCGCGCGGATTGAGTCATCTCCTAGGTGAAGGGCAACTTCTAACGTCAAATCGTTACGATGTTCATCGCCACGAACGAATAGGGCGTTGTAAATTTCAGGTAGCTGGCCACTTTCGAACTTTACGTCTACTACTGGTCCCATTACCTGAGTAATACGTCCTTTACTCATCCTTTTCCCTCCTATCGAACTCTTTCTTGAGGAAAATACGTATCTTTCCTCATGCGATCATTTTTTAAAAAATCACGCTTAGTTTTCGAGTGCTGCTACACCACCGACAATTTCTGAAATCTCTTGTGTGATCGCTGCTTGGCGCGCACGGTTGTATGATAATGTCAAATCACCGATCAGTTCATCAGCATTATCTGTCGCACTGCGCATTGCAGACATACGGTTTGCGTGCTCACTTGCTTTACCGTCAAGGAGTGCTCCGTAGATCAAGCTTTCAGCATATTGTGGCAATATTGATGCAAGAATTTCATCTTCATCTGGTTCATATTCATACGTAGTCAAGCTCTTCTTCTCATCAGAATCGCTTTCCTCGATATCTGTTAATGGCAACAGCTTTTTATCCTTCACTTCTGATGAAATGGCACTGATAAAATGGCTGTAATACAAGTATAGTTCGTCTACTTCTTCTTCTGAGAAAAGATTGACTGCGTAACTTGCAATTTCTTTGATCTCCGCGAATTCCGGTTGGTCAGGTAGTCCTGTAACTTCCTTCGCAACTGGTAGTCCACGTTTTTTACAGAACTGAAGTCCGACTTTACCGATTGCTACTACTACATATTCATCAGTAGACTGATGGCGGTCCTGAATCGTCTGATACAGTTTACGCAAAATGTGTGAGTTGTATGGTCCAGCTAATCCACGGTCAGAAGTGATTACGATATAACCGACTTTGTTGACCGGGCGAGAATTCAACATTGGATGATCCGCAGTTGAATTTCCACTAGCAATACTTGATACCACTTCTTGAATCTTTTCCATATATGGTACGAAAGATTTGGCGTTCTGCTCAGCTTTGTTCAATTTAGAAGCTGATACCATTTCCATCGCTTTAGTAATCTGTTTTGTTTTCTTCGTTGAAGTGATTCTGTTCTTTATATCACGAAGAGATGCCACAACGTCTCACCACCTTTTTCTTAGAGACTATTTGAACCTTATCTATTATTCACTGACTGCAAAAGAGTTTTTGAAGTCTGTCATCAACTTGTTGAAAGGCTCTTCTTCTGGAAGTTTTCCAGTTTCACGAATGTGCTGTAAATGCTCAGATCCATGCTGATCTAAGTATACAAATAGTTCTGATTCGAAACGTTGAACATCCTCAACTGGGATATCATCTAAGAATCCACGAACTAAAGCCCAAATGATTGCAACTTGGTACTGAACAGCTAATGGTTTGTGAAGTCCTTGCTTCAACATTTCAACTGTACGTTGACCGCGGTTCAATTTAGCTTGAGTCGCTTTATCCAAGTCAGAACCGAACTGTGCGAATGATTCCAATTCACGGAATGACGCTAAGTCTAGACGAAGCGTACCTGCAACCTTCTTCATTGCTTTGATCTGTGCTGAACCACCTACACGGGATACAGAAAGTCCGGCGTTGATCGCTGGTCTTACCCCTGAGTGGAATAGATCTGATTGTAAGAAGATTTGTCCGTCCGTAATCGAGATTACGTTTGTTGGAATATAAGCACTGATGTCACCTGCTTGTGTTTCAACGAATGGAAGTGCAGTTAATGAACCTCCACCTTTTGCGTCACTTAACTTAGCCGCACGCTCGAGTAGACGAGAGTGTAGGAAGAAGACATCCCCTGGGAATGCTTCACGGCCTGGCGGGCGACGTAATAGTAGGGAAAGTTCACGGTAAGCAGCTGCTTGTTTTGATAAGTCATCATAAACAACTAGTACGTGCTTGCCGTTGTACATGAACTCTTCACCCATTGATACACCTGCATATGGCGCTAAGTATAATAATGGTGCTGGTTCAGATGCACCTGCGTTTACAACGATTGAGTAATCAAGAGCTCCGTGCTGACGTAGAGTTTCAACAACACCACTTACAGTAGAGTCTTTTTGACCAATTGCTACGTAAATACAAATTACATCTTCTTCTTTTTGGTTCAAAATCGTGTCGATTGCAATTGATGTCTTACCAGTTTGACGGTCACCGATGATCAACTCACGCTGACCACGACCGATTGGTACCATTGAGTCGATAACTTTGATACCAGTTTGAAGTGGTTCATCAACTGATTTACGATCCATAACACCAGGAGCTGGTGATTCAATCGGACGAGTTTTTCCAGTTTCGATTGGGCCTAGGCCGTCAACTGGTTGTCCTAAAGAGTTTACTACACGTCCAAGTAGTTCTTCACCTACTGGAACTTGCATGATGCGTCCGGTACGGCGAACCTCATCACCTTCACGAATTTCTGTGAAAGGACCAAGAATAACGATACCTACGTTATTTTCCTCAAGGTTCTGAGCCATCCCCATGACACCGTTTGAAAACTCAACAAGCTCTCCGGCCATAACGCCGTCAAGTCCGTGAGCACGAGCGATACCGTCACCGATCTCGATAACTGTACCGACATCATTTACTTCTATTTCAGAATCATAGTTTTCGATTTGCTGCTTAATCAGCGCACTGATTTCTTCAGCTTTGATGCTCATCCATTTCACCCCTATCTTTACTTGTTTGCAGTAACTAACTTCTGTTCTAAGCGAGAAAGCTGTGTGCCGATCGTGCCATCATAGATTTGATTTCCTATACGGATTTTCAAACCACCAATAATTGATGGGTCTATGATGTTATTGATACGAAGGGTGTTTTTGTTCAGCTTTCTAGTGAAAACTTCTTCGATGTTCTTACGCTCATCTTCAGTCAATTCTCGAACAGAGTAGACATCAGCTTCTGCAATGCCTCTTGCTTCGTTCTTCATCGCCGTGAACTCTTCCACGATGTCTGTGAAATCGTTGATACGACGTTTATCTGCTAATAAGAGAAGTAAGTTTCTCGTTTCAGCTGATACTTCACTGAATGTATCACGAATGAATTGTTTCTTTTGATCGATTGAAATACGTGGGTTATTAAAGAATTCATTCACTTCTTTATTTTCCTGAAAAACTTCTTGGATCACACGCAATTCTGCATCGATTTCTGCTAAGGCTGACTTTTCTGTACCAAGATCAAACAAAGCGACCGCATAACGTTTTGCTACTATTGATTGGCTCATTTGTTTTCGCCTACTTCGCGTAAGTATTGATCAATCAATTGTTCTTGGTCTTCTTGAGAAAGTTCTTTCTCAATCACTTTGCTAGCAATTTGTACAGATAATGTTGCCACTTGTTCTTGTAATGCTTGTACAGCTCTTTCACGTTCTTGAACGATTTCTTCACGAGCGCTTTCTTTGATACGTGTCGCTTCTTCGCGTGCTTCGTTCAGAATCGATTGTTGCTGGCTTTTAGCCGTTTGCTTTGAATCTTCAATGATTTTTTGAGCGTTTTGACGAGCATCTTTTAGTTCGCCTTTCGCTTCGTTCATCATTTTCTCAGCTTCTTGACGGCTATTTTCTGCTGAATCTATTTCATTAGCAATGTGGTCTTCACGTTCTTTCATGACTTTCATTAGCGGTCCCCATGCGAACTTAGCTAATAAAGCAAGCAAGATAAGGAAGATGACCAATTGCGCTAACATCGTTCCTAATTCTAGACCAGCTGCATTTATCACTACTGATGTGTAATCAAGCACAGCCTTCACTCCTTTCGGCTATATCCTCAAACATTTTAATACATAAAGGAATGGCGAAGTTTGACTCCGCCATGTTTGGTTGTAATACGTCCTTACTATTGACCCATAACGATAAAGGCAATAACGACACCAATGATTGGAAGTGCCTCAACTAGGGCAACACCAATGAACATTGTTGTTTGAAGTGTACCGCGAAGCTCTGGCTGACGAGCGATACCTTGAACTGTTCCGTTTACGATCAAACCGTTACCAATACCTGCACCTAGTGCACCTAATCCTACTGCGATAGCAGCTGCTATAAGACCCATTGAAAATTCCTCCTCGAATTATGTTGAATTGTTTTTTTATTATTAGACCACCTGACATTTGCCAAGTACTAATTCCTGAGATTAATGATCTTCACTGATTTTGTGTGACATGTAAACCATTGTCAGCATCGTGAAGATGAATGCTTGAATGACACCGATGAAAATACTGAAACCTTGCCAAGCTAACATCGGAATGAAACCACCTAAGGCTCCAAGCACGCCTCCTGCGATTAAACCTGCTAGTAATGAAAGTAAAATCTCACCAGCATAAATGTTCCCGAATAGACGAAGACCGAGTGTTAATGTATTTGCAAATTCCTCGATAATCTTCAGTGGGAATAAAAATGGCAAAGGTTTGAAGAAGTCTTTTCCATATTCCTTTGCACCTTTCATTTTCACACCGTAATAGTGTGTCAAAATAACTACCATGGTTGCTAATGTCAATGTAACACCTGCGTCGGCGGTCGGTGATTTCCACCATAATTCATGATCGACAACGACCATCATCATAACCCCGAGCATGTTCGCAACCAAAATGTAAGTAAACAACGTCAACCCAAGTGACATGAAGCGTTTTCCTTTTTCATACTCCATCGTACTACCGATGATACCTCGAACAAATTCGATAATCCATTCCATGAAGTTCTGGAATCCAGTCGGTTTACGTTGTAATTGACGACTTGCTGCTACGCCAATAATAAACACAAGTGTCGATGCGACGAGCATCATTAATACCGTTGATAAGTTGAAATCCAACCCCGGTATCCCGAACGCATCCAACCACATTGGACTTTCATGATCCAATTCATTCACCTCTCTTCCTAGCGTTGAATTCTAATTGGTGAAAAATATAATCTATAATAATGACAACATAAGATGTCATTAATCCAATTACCACCGCAATAATATCAAAATACTCTGGGAACCTCAGTGTAATCACTGTGGCTAGAGCGGCATTTGCAAGTCTGACAACCATCCCAAGCGTTTGTTTCTTCTCTTCATGATTAGCAGCAACTTGTCCAATACTATCAACTTTGCGGTGCAAAATGATCAGACTGAACAAACTGAACGTGCCTCCTAGTATCAAACTAGCAAACACTACCTGATAATCTGTGAATCCCCATCCCACGACATAAATCGCGAGAATGTAAAGCATCCATTTCCTTTGGCGATTGACCATATATGTATATTGCTGCATCTTGTGACTTCCTCTAATCGGCAAAATATTTTTGA
This sequence comes from Halalkalibacillus sediminis, assembly GCF_002844535.1. Classification (NCBI taxonomy): domain Bacteria; kingdom Bacillati; phylum Bacillota; class Bacilli; order Caryophanales; family Bacillaceae; genus Halalkalibacillus; species Halalkalibacillus sediminis. The sequence goes on along the minus strand of NZ_PJNH01000002.1, from coordinate 221,118 downwards.
ACGATACGGATCGTACCATACACACCAGCGGCCAAGCCAAGTAGTAAACCAATAATCATGAATAGTGGGGGTGTCTGAAGAAAATCATCTATCCAACGTCCGAGGAAAATCCCTACGATTACGGACCCCGATAGATAGCTTAAGATTGTCGTTGTAATTGCCATACCTCGAAGTGGATTATTATTCAGTGGGACCACTCCAATCCAGTATTCAGACATTGTAGATTCTCGCTTGTTGGAAAATCGCGAGAATAGACATCATTTGCGGACTGACATGCGGTTGGAAAATTAGCTTATATGCCCAACCCACACGAAATTAGCATACAATAGGGTATACCCAAAGTCAATTGATTTCAGGTATAATTTGAAACAACTTTGTGACAAATGTCACAAAGTACTCCAATGTTGAAAATTGTAGATTTTTTATGATGCACCATGTTCTATGATAAGAACTTTTTTGGAAAATGTAAACGTTTTCGAATGAATTTTTACAGGTAAATTTCGAAAGTTTCGGTGAACGTTTCCTCCCCTTGTCTTGTGGTGACGATTACCTGAAATTTTCCCGATGGAAGTTCCTGCGACTCGAATGTTTTATTAAACACTCCTGCTTCAAGATCTTCTGTTTGCAAGATTGTCGTTTGGTCACTTAAGTCTTGGGAAAAAAGAGTGACCTCAAGTGAATCCGCCGCTTCTGCTAGGTAAATCGATAATTCTTTTTGCTGGTGAAAGGGGTTTTCTTCGAAAGTTAATCCGGTCACTCTAGGATAGTCGGCTGTTTGATGGACAAACAGATATGGAAGATTCCTTTTTTCATGATCTATTTCTAAAGTTATGAAACCTTCTTGGACACCAGGTGGGAGCATGGTTCTGTGTGCTCTGATTTTCAGCGGAAAGGTTTCTTCGGTTTGGGGTGGGATGTGAGTTGATAATGGTAAGTCCCACTGGAGCCCTTTCAATCTTTTCGGAATGTTCCATTTGATAGGTAATGTTTCACCGGAATGGTTTTTGATGGTAATCTCGTGTTGATGTTCGGTCGAATCTTCGATGATGTCCCATTGAATAACAGAATCTTCAATCGTATATTTGGCTTCGAGCGCAGACTCCGCGTCGACGTGTCCACTCCCCTGTTCAGAAGGATTGATTTTTTGAAGCATGTCACTCGATGATTGTAGACGATTTTTCAATTGTTCGGGACTCTCGTCTGGGTACTGTTCTTTTAATAATGCAACGACACCGGTGATGTAAGGTGCGGCCATACTTGTCCCTTGTAAGGAAGCATAACCACCTGGCACAGTGCTTAAGATGTCGACACCAGGTGCGATGATATCCGGCTTAATATCCCAGTTCGATGCTACTGGACCTCTTGAACTGAACGGCGCCATTTGTTCATTGATTGTTTCATAAGTTGTCGCTAGCCATTCGTCTGATTGGGTGATTTGGTCAGCTTCTTCTTTCGTGACATAAGCGACCGGGACAGATACATCTACCCACTCCCACTGATTAGGATCATCACCTTCATTAGATGTAAAAATAATGGCGGTCGCACCTTTTGAAATAGCTTGACTGACCAGTTCGATGTAAGGGCGTTCATCTTTTTCAATGAGAACGATACGGTCCTGGATCGTTTGCCCAAGGTTGCGGGGATCGCTAACTGTGGTGACTGGATATTTTTTCGATAAAGTCCAAGGTTTAGTCAATGGAAGCGAACGTATTGGAATTTCTTTATCTTCTATTTGTAGAACCGGGATTTCAGCTTCTGATTGAGCAGCGCCGACTGATATCGCACGGTCGGCTGTGGCTGGCGAGCCGACGGTCCACGAGTCGGGCCCACTATTTCCATTCGCAACGACGACGGTCACCCCGAGTTCGACAGCCTTGTTGACTGCCAGGGTCATTGGTTCATCCGGACTGTTGATCGACGTTCCTAGTGAGAGGTTGAGGATGTCCATCCCGTCTTTGACTGAGCGCTCGATTGCCGCCATGACCTGTGCAGAGCTCCCAGAACCACCTGGACCAAGTGCACGATAGGCATAGATTTCCGCTCCAGGCGCAACACCTTGGATGTCGTCGTCATTGGCAGCGATGATCCCTGCCACGTGCGTCCCGTGCATAGTTGGCGCTCCCTGTTCAGGAGTCGTCTCCATAGGATCATCATCATGATCGACCAGATCGAAACCACCTTTATAATTGTCGCTGAGGGCAGGATGCGTGTGGTCGATGCCCGTGTCAATTACGCCTATTTTCACTCCCTCGCCTGTCGTTTCGACGTTTGGTGGCCGATGCGAGATCGGTAGCTCATGATCGTGCTGATTATTTTTTTGCTGTGCGGGGGTTGAGTATATTTGTGTCTGATGGATTGACTGTGTGAAACTCTCCTGATGCAACTTCTCAATATGACGCTCATCACCGGACACCGCAACCGCCTGCATGATTGTGTCATAGACATACTCCACTTCGAGTAACGGATGATATTTTTCTATTTGCTGCTTCACTTCTGTCGGGTCCTCACTTACTTCAATGATATACGTCTCTTCCGATGCCGATGTCATTATAGGAAAGAAAAACGTTAGTAGAAAAATTGTAATAGCCACTCTCACTCAAACCCACTCCTTCTAAAGGTAGTTTGGGTTAAGTGATGAGAAATTATTTATATTTTAATCCACCACGTCGGGAGTTAAACCCGCCACTTCACGGGTCGAATCCGCCACGTCATGAGGTGAATCCTCCACGTCGAGAGTTAAACCCGCCACGTCGCCCGTTGAATCCTCCATGTCACGGTTTTAATCCGCCACGTCGGAAAAACATCCCTCTATAAACACCGAATAATGAGAAAAACTTGGCTTATCGCCAGTCCTAATGGCGAAAGCCTTTGTTTTTCACATACTTTAATCCTTTAACGGTTAAACATTCTTAAAGTACGAAAAAATCCGCCTCAAGAGCGGATTTTCACATCTTTTATTTAAATTCATCTGGGCGTTGATCGGTTTCTTTGAAGAAATAGCGGATGGTATCAGCGATGCGGCGTGATGCTTGACCGTCTCCATAAGGGTTGGATGCGTGGGCCATCTTAGCGTGCTCGGCATCATCTGATAATAGTAAGTCTGCCATTTCGAAAATATTTTCTTCATCAGTTCCAGCTAATTTCAATGTTCCTGCATCGATTCCTTCTGGACGTTCAGTCGTGTCACGTAACACTAAGACAGGTACGCCCAAAGAAGGTGCTTCTTCCTGGACCCCGCCTGAATCAGTCAAAATCAAGTGTGCATTAGACGCGAAATTGTGGAAATCGATTACTTCTAATGGATCGATTAATTGAATGCGATCATGATCGCCTAACCACTTCTGAGCGGTCTCTTGCACTACAGGGTTCAGGTGAACTGGATATACAATTTCAACGTCTTCATGTTTTTCAGCTAATCGGCGAATGGCGCGGAACATCTGATCCATGTTTTCACCGAGGTTTTCACGGCGGTGTGCGGTCATTAACACAAGGCGTTTACCTTCTGCTTTGCGCAAGACTTCATTCTGATAGTCTTCCGAAACGGTCGTATTCAGGGCGTCAATCGCTGTATTACCTGTAACAAAAATTGTATCTTCTGATTTATTTTCATCTAAAAGATTTTGTTGCGCTTGATTCGTTGGTGCAAAGTGCAAGTCTGCAATGATCCCGGTTGCCTGTCGATTGATTTCTTCAGGGAACGGAGAATATTTATTCCACGTACGTAATCCAGCTTCGACATGGCCAACAGGTATTTCGTTATAGAATGCAGCCAAGCTAGCAGCAAATGTCGTCGTTGTATCACCATGAACTAGAACCATATCAGGCTTGACTTCTTTGATCAGTTCATCCAGACCTTCTAAAGCACGAGTTGTGATTTGCGCGAGTGACTGTTTCTTTTTCATAATGTTCAAGTCATAGTCAGGTTCGATATCAAAAATCGAAAGCACTTGATCCAGCATTTCTCGGTGTTGGGCTGTTACAGTAACGATTGGTTCAAACTGCTCTGAACGTTTTTGTAACTCTAATACGAGTGGAGCCATCTTGATTGCTTCAGGTCTCGTCCCGAAGATCGTCATTACTTTTAATTTACTCATTTAGAGAACACCTCTTTATTTATTTCGTTCCAAACAATCGGTCGCCGGCATCGCCTAGACCTGGGATGATGTAGCCTTTTTCGTTTAACTTCTCGTCCAATCCTGCGACGTAGATGTCAACATCAGGGTGCGCTTCTTGTACAGCTTCGACCCCTTCTGGAGCTGCAATAAGGCACATAAGGCGGATTTGGTTCGCGCCGCGTTTTTTCAAGGAGTTAATCGCTTCGATTGCTGATCCTCCAGTCGCGAGCATCGGGTCCGTCACGATCAGTTCACGTTCACTAATATCTGATGGTAATTTGATGTAGTATTCCACTGGTTTCAGCGTTTCTGGGTCACGGTAAAGTCCGACGTGTCCGATTTTTGCAGCGGGCACTAAGTCAACGATTCCGTCTACCATTCCTAGACCTGCACGTAAAATAGGGATGATACCTAATTTTTTACCAGCAAGGACATTAGATTTAGCCGTTGCTACTGGTGTTTCAACTTCGACTTCTTCAAGTGGAAGCTCACGAGTGATTTCAAACATCATTAACGCGGAAACTTCATCGACAAGTTCACGGAAGGCTTTCGTTCCAGTGTTTTTATCTCGGATGAATGTCAGTTTATGTTGAATTAGCGGGTGATCGAATACGTATACTTTGCTCATGCAAATCTCTCCTTTTTAACGATATTCACGTTCTCTTTTTTCACATCTCTTGAATTGTAGCGAAACTTGTCAGCTATTTCAATGGAAAATATATTGCGATTCGATTAAATTCGAGCATAAAAAAGCAGCAAGATCTCTCCTGCTACTTTTCTTCATTCATATTATTCGTACATTGGAAAGCGGTCAGTCAACGTTTGAACGCGTGCTTTCGCTTCTTCCATCTTCGCTTCGTCTTCATGATTTTTCAACGTGAAAGCAATGATAGAGGCAATTTCATCCATTTCTTTATCGCCGAATCCACGAGTCGTCACAGCGGCCGTACCGATACGGATTCCACTAGTTACGAACGGGCTTTCAGGGTCGAATGGAATCGTGTTTTTATTCGTTGTTACACCAATATCATCCAATGCTTTTTCAGCGACTTTACCTGTAAGCTCTAAAGGACGTAAATCCAATAGCAATAGGTGGTTATCCGTTCCACCAGATACTAGGCGAACGCCTTCTTTTACAAGTGATTCACCTAGGCGCTTAGCGTTGTCGATGATTTTTTGAGAATAATCTTTAAAAGATGGATCTAACGCTTCTTGGAAAGCTACGCCTTTTGCAGCGATCACGTGCATCAACGGGCCACCTTGCATACCAGGGAAGACATTCGAATTGATTTTCTTCGCGAATTCCTCTTTACATAAGATCATTCCACCACGCGGCCCACGTAACGTTTTATGAGTTGTCGTCGTTACAAAATGAGCATGTGGCACTGGGCTTGGGTGGTGACCTGTAGCTACTAGTCCAGCGATATGAGCCATATCCACTAAAAGATAAGCATCTACCATATCCGCGATTTCTCTGAAACGTTTGAAGTCGATCGAACGAGGATACGCTGAAGCACCCGCTACGATCAGCTTCGGCTGAACTTCTTTCGCCTTCGCTTCTAACGCTTCATAATCGATTTGTTCTGTATTTTCGTCTACACCGTAATCTACGACGTTATAAAGCTTACCACTGAAGTTTACAGGGCTACCGTGAGTCAAGTGTCCACCGTGGTTCAAGTTCATACCGAGAATCGTGTCGCCAGGCTTTAATGCCGCGAAATAAACAGCCATGTTCGCCTGCGCACCTGAATGGGGCTGCACGTTCACGTGCTCTGCTCCAAATAATTTCTTCGCACGGTCTCGCGCTAGGTTTTCTGCGATATCAACGTATTCGCAACCACCATAGTAACGACGGCCAGGGTAACCTTCCGCGTATTTATTCGTTAATACGGATCCTGCCGCTTCCATCACCGCTTCTGAAACAAAATTCTCGGATGCGATCAGTTCGATTTTGTCATTCTGGCGATTTTTTTCCTTATTGATCACTTCTAGCATTTCTGGGTCGATTTTGTGGAGCTGGTTTTTCAAATGAGTCATGAAGTGTTGCCTCCTTTATGGTATGTAGACCTCCCAGGAATGGGAGGGTATTTATTTTTCATACAATGCGCGTTCGCCACCAATCAATTTCGGTCGAGTATACGCATAAGTGACGTGAGCTTGTCCGAGTGACTTGATCCCTAGTCGCAACGGCACCGCTACATGCTTCAGATGCATGCCGATGAGGGTGTCACCGATATCCATTCCGTAATCCGCTTCAACGAACTCAACCAATACTGCGTGATCTAACGAACGAAAAGCATGAGCAGCCATTGACCCACCTGCTTTTGCGTGAGGAATCGCGCTTACAATTGTCCATCCTCTCGCTAAGGCGACGGAACGCTCAACAACGACCGATCGGTTCAAGTGCTCGCAGCACTGGAATGCCAGTACCACCCCGGTCTCATGCTGAAACGCTTTCAATTCTTCGAACAGCATCTCGGCAATTTCGCCGCTTCCTGCCGATCCTATATGCTCCCCAGCAATTTCACTTGTGGAGCACCCGATAAGAAAGACATTTCCCGCTTGGATCGAAGAATGATTCTTCCACTCAGCTAAAATTTTCTGCATGTCTTGACGCAATTGTTCAAGGTCCATGTGAATCCCTCCTTTTTGAGGAATCGTTCATCTTTATTGTAACAAAAAAATAGGAGCGGAACGATTAAGGTTCCGAGATTATTTATCTTCGTAGGCTGTAATCTTATTCACACGGTTCTCGTGACGTCCACCTTCGAATTCTGATTCTAAGAATGTCTTAGCTAGCTCACGAGCTAGTCCTGAACCGATGACGCGTTCACCTAAAGCTAACATGTTCGCATTGTTATGCTGACGGCACATTTTCGCACTGAACACATCATGCGCCAAGGCACAACGAACGCCTTTGACCTTATTCGCAGAAATCGAAATTCCGATTCCTGTGCCACACACGACGATACCTCGTTCAAATTCTCCATTTGCAACACGTTCAGCTGCTGGGATCGCGTAGTCCGGATAATCCACTGAACCTTCGCAGTTACATCCCATATCTTCAAATTCGATATTCATTTCTTCCAATAGCGACGCAATTTCTTTTCGGATATTCACGCCACCGTGGTCGGACGCTAAAATTACTTTCATTACTGAAAACCTCCTATTATTTTTTTCTTCGGAAATCGTTCCAATTATTTGTCTTTCGGAAATCGATCGACGCATTTAGTGATGTCATTTAATGTTTTCACGTAAGTCTCATTCGTCAAACCTATCGGATCATCGATATCAAGACTAGAGTCCTCGGACGACCCGCGCACATATTCTTTTAACGTATAAACTTTTTCTTTGAACGAATCATAATCCATCTCCAGTGTCAGCTTGTGATGGGCCGTCATGGTAAGGACGACATCCGCCCACTCCATCAGTTCTTCGGTCACCGGTTGTGAAGCGTGATCGCAGCTGATCCCTTGCACTTGGAGCGCTTCCACCGCTTTAGGATTCGCTTCTTGACCATGCCCGGCGAATATTCCAGCCGATTGAACCTCAAGGTCAGGCCGTTTATGCTTCATTACCGCCTCCGCCATCGGACTACGGCACGTATTACCTGTACATACGAATAGCACACGCTTCATAAGCGATTCCTCCTATCAATTGAAATATACCATAATGTACGTTCTTCGAAAAGTAATGGAAAGGGTAACCTCTCAGCACTCTAGTTCCACATTTTTTCAAGGGTATTTTACCCTGATAAAATGTAAATTGTGTTAAAATAAAAGAACTTTCAGAATAATGAGGGATTTATGTGGAGAAGTCTTTAAAAACAAATACGCAACGTGAGCAACTCGCCAAACAATACATGCTTTTCATCACGATTGCAGGGTGGGTCATTCTTGTTTTTCACCTTTTCAATTTAGATGAGCCACAAGCATCGATTTACATACTTTTATTGTTCGCATTATTTATAGGCATTACTGAGTACTATCCCATACCTGTATGGAATGGGTTCACAACGGTTAACTTTCCGATTGTTTATGTTCTCTATCTAGCTTACGACATTCACTATGCAATCACAATCTATGCACTTATCGTACCCATTATATATTTCTTGCAACGGCGACCTATAAGATCCATTTTTTTCAATCCGGCTCAATTAGTGATCAGTTTTTATTTGGCCTATTTAGTCACTACCCATCTAGTACTCCCTTCTATTCAATTGACTGATCACCCCATTGTAATTGGGTCATTAATTTACACCTGTTTTTTAATCATCTTTTATTCTATCAATAACCTTCTGGTTGATATCGTACTTGTCATTCGGCCTCAACCTTATCCTTTAGAGACTTGGAAGAAGAAAATTATGACTGAATTAAACAGTGCATTATTTTCTTTCATTTACGGAGTGCTTTTATATGTCATTTCCACTGAAGACAGAGGGCAAATCGATATGTTTTCATACTTCTTTTTCTTTGCACCTCTTATCGCCTTGTCCTTTATCGGTTCAAGTTTCGTACGAATAAAAGCAGAGCGCAACCGCTTGAAGAGACTTTTTCATCTAACGCGGGACTTGAATACATATATTTTAAAAGAGGATGGGCTTTCGGAATTCATTATCAGGTTCAAACAATACATGTTTTATGATCAAGCGGTTCTAATTTTGAAAGAGAACGACGAATGGATCATGGTCCATCGCGACGAAGCACACACGAATAACTCAAATAAATCCATCTCCCTAAATCCAGAATTATTCTTAGATCCACTCATATATAAGAATCGGAAGGATCAGAATGGTGGTCCTCTATCCTATTTGTTTTCTGACGAGATGCAAACATTCATTTATAACCCAATCAAAATGGAAGATGAATTATTAGGGTTAATTGTGGTTGCAAAGATGAGGAATAATAGTTTCGTAGAAAACGAGCAGAACATTCTAGCGACAGTATCCAATCAACTAGCTGCTGTACTAATTACTCGAAGGCTGATTCAAGAAAAAGAGGAGCACAGTTTGTTAGAAGAACGGAATAGAATTGCGCGAAATATTCACGATGGTATTGCACAAAATTTAGCGGCAGCAGTGCTTCAGCTTGAAACAGCGTTGAAGAAGCATGATAACCAAAAAGCAAGTCGTCAGCTGATCAACCAATGTATAACCAACCTTAGAGAAAGTCTCTTCGAGGTTAGAAACTCTATTTACACTTTAAGACCGCCGACCGAGCATCAAACAGGCTTGATCCCTGCTATTCATAAACGTATTGAGGAATTCACCAATCAAGACAACAATACAATCAATTTCCGTATTAAAGGCAAACCATATGCGCTAAGTACTATGCTGGAACGAGTGATATTCGATACCTTTCAAGAAAGTGTCCAGAACAGTTTAAAACACAGTGGGGCTGATCATATCCATGTGTTGTTGGATTACAAAGATGACCATACCCTTCTTAAAGTAAAAGATGACGGCAGAGGATTCTCATTATTCCACGCGATGATCAAAGCTGAGAGAGAGGGTCATTTTGGGATTATGCAGTTGAATGAACGTGCAGAAAAAATTAATGGATCCTTACAAATCAATAGTAAAGAAGGAAAGGGAACTGAAATCATTTTATCTGTGCCACGAATAGAAACGGAGGGTTCTAAATGATCCATGTTTATTTAGTCGATGACCATGCGGTATTGAGGGATGGTTTGAAAAATGTATTGGAAGCAGAAGCGACGATTCGAGTTGTAGGTGAATCCTCTGCCGAAGAAAACCTAATCGACCGACTTAAGGAAACCAAACCGGACATAGTGATTCTTGATATTAATATGCCTGAGCGTAATGGAATCGAAGTCCTTAAAGAAATAAAAGAAGTCCTCCCATCTGTTAAAGTTATGATTCTGACAATGTTTAGTCAGGAGGATTATTTCTATCAAGCAATTGAACTGGGGGCAGAAGGCTACTTATTAAAGGACGCACCAACGTCCAGAGTCATTGAAGCAATTCTCGTGATCAACCGTGGAGAATCGTATATCCACTCTATAATGACAAAAAAACTAATCGATCTGCACCAACAGAAGAAGAAATCACCTAATAAATCGGAAGAACTATCTGAAAGGGAAAAGGAAGTCCTCCAGCTGCTCGTAGAAGGCCTATCCAATAAGGAAATTGCCAATAAACTTTTCATATCGGATAAAACGGTCAAGATTCATGTGAGTAAAATTTATAAAAAGCTGAAAGTGAAAAGCAGGTCTCAAGTCATTATTTATGCCGTACAACATAAGCTCGTCTCACTCCCTCCCAGTATAGAATAATAATCTTCCCCACCGCCAAATAAGGCGGTTTTTTTATGTTTTTACCCACTAATACTAAAGTAGTATTCGAAATAACCTTTTGTAGTAAAAAGATTAAACCAACGCATAATTGGTTAAAGTTTTCCGAATATATATAATATTCACAAAAGGGAGGTTAGAAACAAATGAAAAAGTTCTTGTTTTTAACTTTAAGTCTTCTTATCACTTTAGGAGTAGGCTTGAAGTTCACCGTTCAAAGTCAGGCAACGGATCTAAATGAAAGCAAGATTGATGAAAACTTACTTGGAATACTCGATGAGACAGATCGTCCAGTAGAGGTAATCATCGCTTTCAATGAATCCGAGCAAGAAAAGCGGATGTCCTTACTTGAAAACCTTTCAATTGAGACAGCTGTTGTATTCAATGAATTGCCGATGGCGGGAGCCCTTGTTACAAAGCAACATATAGAGGAACTCTCCCATTTAGATTCTGTAAGGTCGGTATATTTTAATAAGTCTTTAGAGTACGAGAATGATGATTCGACCGATTTGACAGGTGTAAATGAAGTCAGAACGGATAGCGAATTTCAAAAGAGTAATGACGGTTTACCTATTACCGGAAAAGATGTAGGTGTAGTGGTTAATGACAGTGGAGTTGACGGGACTCATGAGGATCATAAATTAGGGAGCAATTTAGTACAGAATGCCGTGGGATCCCTTAACCTTAACTCAACCGTAGGGATTTTCCCAGTTACTTACGTGGAGGATGTACCAAATTCAGATTCCAGCTCCGGTCATGGGACACATGTTTCTGGTACGGTCGGAGGTACTGGTGCAAAGTCAGGTGGTAAATATGAAGGTGTAGCACCTGGTGCGAATCTAGTCGGATATGGCTCTGGGGCAGCAATTGCTATGCTCGATATACTCGGTGGTTTCGATTATGCCTTAACTCACCAAAGAGAATACAATATCCGTGTCATCACGAATTCATGGGGAGATACAGGCGATGCTGGAAACCCGTTTGACCCGGAAGACCCGGTTAATATCGCAACGAAAAAATTATATGACCGTGGAATTTTGACTGTCTTCTCTGCGGGTAACTCTGGGCCCGATGCGGATAGCATTTCAGGGAATTACAAGAAAGCACCATGGGTCGTAACTGTAGCTGCTGGAAAGAAAAATGGTGAACTCACGGATTTCTCTTCAAGAGGTGCGGAAGATGGTGGAGGCACTGAAATGGTCGATGGTGAAGCATGGGAATGGGTCGACCAACCTACAGTGACAGCTCCCGGCGAAAATATTATATCCACACGTGTAATCGGAACGCTTTCTGCATTATCGGCGACAGACGACGCTGAATTCATCTCACCTGCTCATCTACCCTATTACACAACAATGAGTGGTACATCCATGGCAGCACCACATGTTGCAGGTATCGCGGCATTATTATTTGAAGCGGACCCAACCCTATCTCCTTTAGAGGTGAAAGAGATTCTATCTCAAACAGCTACCGAAATGGAAGGCTATGAAACTTGGGAAGTTGGGGCGGGCTATGTGAATGCTTATCAAGCAGTCAAACTCGCTCTAGAAAATAAATAAGAAAATAAGAAAGGGATGATTGAATGAAAAAACATTTTCTGTCCTATACGGTTTTAATTGCATCTATGATTATCGCCCTGTTTATCGTAAGTGGTAATCATGGGGTGAATGCTGGAAATAATGTTCATATTGATCCGAAATTAGAAGAAGCTTTAGAGAAAGATTTGAATGTTTACGAAGTGATCGTTTCCTATCGCCAAACCGATCCTTTATCTGACCAACAAGTCGATGCATTGCATAGCATCGGTATTGAAACAGGATTGGTTATGGATTCTCTTCCGATGGCAGGCGTTTTAGCAACAAAATCTCAAATCGATGAACTTAGTAACCAAGATGATGTACTTTCTATCTATTTAAATGAAGAACTTGAATATTTCAATGAAGAGTCAAACGACATAACGGGAGTAGAAAAATTAAGGACTGATTCTGAATTACAAAAAGAAAATGGCGGGTTCCCATTCACAGGTGAGGGAATTGGCGTAGTAGTGAATGATAGTGGTGTAGATGGTTTGCACAAAGATATCGAATATCCAGACCACCTCGTCCAAAATGTGATGGCATCAACCAATTTGAACGCTTTGGATCCTGAATTGCTTCCAGTCACATATACTGAAGATGTCGCGAATACTGACTCCAACTCTGGTCATGGTACACACGTAGCGGGCACTGTCGGTGGTACAGGAGCTCAGTCAGGTGGAAAATATGAAGGAGTAGCACCAGGAGCTGACCTTATAGGATATGGCTCAGGAGCAGCACTTTTTGTCCTAGATGGAATTGGTGGCTTTGATTATGCAATCGCCAATCAATCACAATATGACATACGCGTCATTACGAACTCTTGGGGCTCCAGCGGCGATTTCGACCCTCACCATCCAATAAACATTGCGAGTAAAGCAGCCTATGATCGTGGCATAACTGTCCTGTTCGCAGCAGGTAACGAAGGCCCAGGAGAGAATACACATAATCCATACGCAAAAGCACCGTGGGTCATCAGTGTGGGTGCAGGAGCTAAGGATGGCACTTTAGCCGACTTTTCCTCTCGTGGAACAAAGGGTGTAGGTGGAGAGTTTGATCTTGATGGCGAAACGTGGAATTGGGTAGATGAACCTACCGTTGTGGCGCCAGGAGTCGATATCATTTCAACTAAAACGGAATCACCACTGAACGCCTTGAGTGCTGAAAAGGATCTTGAAATGATTGACACAGCCCATCTTCCTTATTACACCACAATGAGCGGAACTTCCATGGCCACCCCACATGTAGCGGGAATTACAGCATTATTACTAGAGGCGGATCCTAGTTTGTCGCCTGATGAAATCAAAGCCATACTACAAGAAACAGCTACCAATATGCCGGGTTATGAGAGCTGGGAAGTTGGAGCAGGATACGTAAATGCCTATGCAGCTATAGACTCTGTAGTATTTGGTAAAGAATACGGTAGCACATTAAACATGAATCAAGAATTCAACAGCTCAGTTGATACAACAAATACAAGAGATAAATTTACTGTTGACTATAATCCTTTAACATTTACCTCAGATAACAACCATACTTTTGATGTGGAATCTGGAGTCAGCAGCTTAACTGCCAGAATTGATGGAAAAGGAATTTTAGAGGAGACTGGAAATCCAGTCAATCTGGTTTTAGTCGATCCAGATGGCGAAGAGCATAGTTCAGGGGTTTCTCTTTTATTCCCTCTTTATACGGATCGGGTTGTACAAATTTCAGATCCTATGCCTGGAACTTGGGAATTGAAAGTCGTTGGTTTAAAAGGGGACGAAATCAATCCGATTGGAGTAGGCTTGCCAGAAGAAGTTGAAGGAACTTTATCTTTCAAATCTGTTACAGGTTATTCCGGCTTGGATGATATTGAAGGAAATGAAGCTGAAGAAGCGATCAAAATGGCCGTATCTAATCGTTTAGTAGATGGTTTTCACGATAAAAGATTTCTACCAAACCAGAAATTAAAACGCGAAGATCTAGCACGCTACCTTGTAATGGGAGCTGCTATAAGACAAAACTTAAATTCTGTAGATGAAGTTTCAGATGTTTCAAAAGAACTTACCCCATATGCTTCAGCATTAGTTTCTAAAGGAGCAGCATTGAAAGACAGAGCACAGAAATTTGACGGAGTGATGAAACTGAAAGATGGCGAGTTCAAAGGGAGTGACCATGTCACACGTGCAGAACTTGCTTACTCTCTAGTTCAAGCACTTGGCCTACAAGACAAGGCCGAGGAATTCTCCGGAGAAGTAACCGCATATTATAAAGATGAACGCGTTGAAGTCCTTGATCAGGATCAAATCCCTGAAGCTCTGAAGGGTCATGTTCAACTAGCAATCGATTTAAACATCCTCAATGTGCAATTTGAATCGACTCAAGGTGAATACGACTTAGAGCCGACAATAGTGGCCCACTTCGAACCTGAAAAAGAAGTGACACGTGCGGACTATGCAGTTGGTATAACGCGTCACCACGAAGCTTTCTACCAATAAAATATTTAATCATTATTATAACCCCTTGATAGCCATCAAGGGGGATTTCTTTGTTTATCCTTCCTTTGGGCCATTCACTTTACTAAGTAATTAGTACAAACCTCAAAAAAGCATGCTTGGAAAAGCCATCATTTCTTCTAATTTTCCAATTGCGAGCATAAATTGAAATAGCATGTCCCTAATAGGAGGTCACCCATGTCATTTCAATACGATAGTTTTATACCATTTATCCTTTTAGCTCTGGCGGTCGGAATGGATGCCTTTTCCGTCAGTTTATCAATCGGTTTTATGAAAAAAAATATGCGTCCTCTCGTTTTATTCATCGCACTCGTAGGGGCTTTCCACGTCCTCATGCCTTTCCTCGGAATGACAATCGGCCATATGTTGTCTCACAAACTAGGAGTCATCGCACAAATCGTTGGGGGATGGATGTTAATCATCATCGGCGCGCAGATGATCGTAGCAACCGTTTTAGAGAAAAATATGCTCGACCAAGTTAGATTAGCTGGTCTGATCCTTATAGCATTCACCGTCAGTCTGGATAGTTTCTCAGTTGGGCTCAGCATCGGCATGTTCGGCGTCAATCAATTCGCCATCATCATGATGTTCGGAATCGTCAGTATGATCCTCGCTGGTGCCGGAATTTATTTAGCAAAAAAAGGACGCTTCCTGTTCGGAAAATACTCCGAAGCATTCGGCGGCGCTGTGTTATTAGTGTTGGGGCTACAGATGATTTATTAGATAGGTGCAGTGAACTGAGGTGTCACCGCCTTTTGTTTTCAGAGCCTTAGTTTGGCGATTACTATAGAAATTGAACCAACTCTTTTACAACTAATTTTATGAAAAATAACTATAGGATGAATCCCTACATTCCCGTAAGTTTCAGCATTTGCCCGTGATTCGAGCTCCTTTCCCGTGGCTTTCTGCATCTTAACCGTGAATTCATGCTCCTTTCCAGTGACTTTCGGCATCTTGCCCGTGAATTCATGCTCCTTTCCCGTGGCTTTCAGCATTTGTCCGTGGATACGAGCCCCTCTCCCGTGAGTTTCGGCGTATGCCCGTGACTTTAGAACAGTGCTCGAGCTAGACAATTACCCACCAAGCCTTACTTAAATCAAAAACTCCTGTCGTCGGACAGGAGTTTCCACTTCTGATTTATATAATTTTCGTTGCTGCTCGTTCTAATCGGTTCATCAAGGCTTCTCCGATTCCCTCGCGAGAAAACGATTCTGCAAGAACGACATCTACAGCCATCGTGTCGACTTTTCGAAGAGTGTCATAAAGGTGACCCGTCAAATCGGTCACATTTTCACGGGATCCTAGAATCAATTCAGAGTCTACCCCTAGTTCATCTGCTAGCTCCTGGCTGATCATCAATCCAACCGTCTGGCCTTCCGCTCGCAAATCTTCATATGTCTTTCGCATTTTCTCCACACCGCCTTCGACCAGCCAAACGGGACTGTCCGGGGCGTAATGTTTATATTTCATGCCGGGTGATTTAGGCTTTTCATCTTCTTCGTGAGCGACCTCGACTTCACCTAAAACAGACTCGATATCTTCA
Organism: Halalkalibacillus sediminis; assembly: GCF_002844535.1. Classification (NCBI taxonomy): domain Bacteria; kingdom Bacillati; phylum Bacillota; class Bacilli; order Caryophanales; family Bacillaceae; genus Halalkalibacillus; species Halalkalibacillus sediminis. Next base: position 205,076 of record NZ_PJNH01000002.1, on the reverse strand, counting down.
CGAGTCACACCGCCAGGCCTAAGGATCACCGGGACATCTGAAGTACAATCGATCACGGTCGACTCCAAGCCGACGCCGGTTCTTCCACCATCGACGATTCCATCAATCCGTCCGTTCAAATCGTCATAAACATGATCAGCTGTGGTCGGGCTTGGTTTCCCTGAACGGTTCGCGCTTGGGGCAGCGACCGGAATACGACTTACTTGCAACAGTGCTAAAGCGTGGGAATTATTCGGCATACGAATTCCCACGGTATCGAGCCCAGCTGTCACGTTATCAGCAAATTCTTTTTCCGCTTCTAAGATAATTGTCAGTGGTCCTGGCCAAAATTCATCCATCAACTTTGTCGCATGATCCGGGACTTTTTTTACATAATCACCAATGGTTTGACGATGGCCGATATGAACGATCAGTGGGTTATCCGCCGGTCGTCCCTTCGCTTCAAAGATCTGTGCAACAGCACGTTCATCGGTAGCATCAGCACCTAATCCGTAAACGGTCTCGGTTGGAAAAGCTACCAACTTCCCATTGCGCAACCAGTTCGCCGCTTCTTTTATTTTCGGGTCATGCATCAGGTGCTCGTGCTGATTCACTTGCCACACCTTCGTTTCGCGTGGTTCACTCATAATGTTTCTCCTTTAAGCGTTTTCTTTCATTATGCTTAAAAAAACAGAAACTTTCAACGAAATCGATAGTGTGACGATTCTCGACCGAATTATCTGTTCAATCTTCTCATATACCAATCTACTTCATCCTCCATGTCGACTCCTGGATTTTCCGTTTGTTTGAAACGGTTCATTTCCAGCAAAGGTACAGCCTCTTCGGTTCGCGCATGAACATAAATACTTTCATAGCCTAAGCTTGTAGCTTTCTCTGCGGCCCAATCAAATGCCATCACATATGCCGCAGGCTTGATTCCCTGACACATCATCAGGCGACGCAACCAGCAACCGCCACCTTCAAGTGGATACAACACGAAAAATCCGATCCGTTCTCCTTCGAGTTCTAGAAAATAGCCATATTCATGTTCCCAGGTTTCCTGCTTCCCTACTCGCGTTTGGAAAAACTCCTCAATCACTGCTTCAGATTGTTCTTTTGCCTTTGAAATTTTCACCATTTTCTCTCACCTCTACCTTATTTCTATTAACCTATGAAGTTCAGTAGAAAGATATGAATCATTTCGATAGGAAAATATGAATGCTTTGGCGTTCAATTTCTGCTTCGCTTCGTAAGTTTTATTTTTTAAAAATATGTTGCGCATCTCTTTTCGTGCTTAGGTCAGTCTCCGTTCAGTGCACCGAATATTTTCTTCAACCACTCCCAAAGAAAGAATTTAACTTCGGGTTCTTCATCTTGCTCCTCTTCGTCATGGTCGAGCACCGTCGTTCCGTCTGCGAAGTCTACGAAGCATAATGGAGGAAACAATACGCACCACCAGTTGTCGCCCAGACCGTCGCCAATTTCGATAAGGACTGCCTCATAAGTTCCACCAGGATAAACGAAAGTATCATACACTTTTGAAGGAAACTCGACTGGGCCATAAGAAACCGAGACTGCTTGTTGACCTGCAGTAGCTTGGGCGATCGCTTCTATCTCGCCTAGGCGTGTTTGAATTATTGAGCGAGCATCCTCAATCGATGTCAGCTCTTCGACCCATTCGGTGATCTGTTCATTCACATCGTCACGAACTTGCCTTTTGATCGTTTGATCTTCGTCACTGTTCGAATTGGCTAATATTCGTAATCGGATCGCTTCATCAGGGATGACTTGGTAGTCGTCCTGGGGTTCTGCGACAGTTTCGGTGTAAGCTACTTGAAAAATGATTAATAATAAAATGATGGCAATTGTATATTTCATGTTCTTCGCTCCCTCTCGTAATCTAGTAATCACATGATTGCCAGGGAGGGGATGTTCTATACATAGATTTGTGATATGATAGTTTTTAATTTTCTAAGGTAGGGGGCTGCGCCGTGTTTGAGCATAAAATCGATGAGGATTTGAGTTTGCGTCTGATCGAGTATGGGGATGAAGAAGAAGTGTTTCGACTGATCGACGGGGCGCGTGATTATTTGCGGGAATGGCTCGGGTTTGTGGATATCACGAAGAGTGTCGATGATACGAAGCGTTTTATCGATGCGTGTAAGAAGGGCTACGCTGACAGTAAAAATAAGAATGTCGTCATTTTATTCCGTGGAGAAATTGTGGGCGTCGGTGGGTTCAATGATTTAGATTGGACGAACCGGATTGCTAAGATGGGGTACTGGTTGAGTGAAAAATATCAGGGCCAAGGAATTATCACTCGCGTGGCGCGGGCTTTGACTGATTACGCGTTAGATGAGTTGAAAATGAATAAAGTTGAGATCCGTGCAGCTGAAGGAAATGTGAAGAGTCGTGCTGTGCCGGAGCGACTCGGCTATGTCAAGGAAGGACGCATCCGGGCAGCAGAGAGGTTGTATGACCATTACGTCGATCATATTGTATATGGGATGCTTGCAGAAGAATGGAAAAAAGGGATGTGATCTGGGTCACATCCCTTTTAGTTTTGTGCGAATCTAACAGTTAGATTGGGTTATCTAACACTCAGGCGAGATTATCCAACACTCAGAGGATAATCGCGGACTTACCGCAGCTAACTGCGGACTCACACCGGATAATCGCAGACTCATGAGAGCTAATCACAGACTCGGAGAGATTATTCGCAGACTCGGAGAGATTAATCGCAGACTCAGGCAGTTAAACCCTGACTCACCCGACGTGCCAGACGACAATCCGGTCTTTCCCATTAATATCTTTAACTACGCGCACGTTTGCCTCACGATCAATAGCGCGAATCAAAGCTGGCACACTTTCGCCTTGATCATGTCCAATTTCAAAAACAACTAATTCAGGTCGCTTACCGAGCTGCATGACCTGGCCGATGATCATCTCATAGGCAGCGAGACCATCCGAATCTGCGAACAGCGCTACACCTGGGTCATGCAACACAGTTTCTGACAAACGCACGCGCTCACTTTCAGGGATATAAGGTGGGTTCGAGACTACCACATTAGGCGCCACATCATTAATCATCAACGGTTGTAAAAAATCACCTTGATAAAAATGGACGTCCTCACCTAACAGGTTCGCGTTCTTCCGAGCGACACGTAGAGCATTTTCGGAAAAGTCCGTCGCGTACACTTCGGCCTCCCTCAGTTCAGCCTTCAGCGTCAATGCAATCACACCACTACCTGTGCCTAAATCAGCAATCACTAAATCATCCGTACGATCACGAAGCTGTTCTATCACTTCCACAACTAACTCTTCAGTCTCTGGCCGCGGAATCAGCACGTGTTTATCTACATAAAACTTCCGACCGTAAAATTCCGCTTCATTCGTAAAGTGTTCCAAAGGCTTCCCAGTCGCAGCGTGTTCCTCTACCCAAAGCTGCAGTTGCCGATAGACATCCTCAGAAAGTTCGTCTTGCTGCATCATCAAGAACTCACTCCACTCGACCTGGAGCAGATGCATCAACATCAAGTCCGCCACACGGCTCTCGCGCCCATTTTTTTCTAAAAAAGAAGATGCCCACTTTCGGACATCTATCATTCGTGCATTCATCATTTTATTCGCTGATTTCCTCTAAGCGTTTCGTTTGTTCTTCAAGGAAAAGAGCATCGATGAATTCTTCGAGCTTCCCTTCCATGATCTGGTCGAGTTTGTTGATTGTAAGGCCGATGCGGTGGTCGGTCACACGGTTCTGCGGATAGTTGTACGTGCGGATACGTTCCGAACGGTCGCCCGTACCTACAGCTGACTTACGAGTTTCATCGTACTTCGCTTGCTCTTCCCGCCTGACATTTTCATAAATACGTGCGCGCAACACTTTCATCGCTTTCTCTTTGTTCTTGATCTGGGATTTCTCATCCTGACAAGAGACGACTGTGCCAGTTGGTTCGTGCGTCAAACGGACAGCAGACATCGTCGTATTTACACTCTGTCCCCCAGGTCCACTGGATGCGAATGTATCGACGCGGATATCTTTTTCATGGATATCGACTTCGACCTCTTCCGCTTCAGGAAGTACAGCAACCGTTGCTGTCGACGTATGGATACGCCCGCCAGATTCCGTTTCAGGAACACGTTGTACACGGTGTGCACCATTTTCATATTTCAGGTTCGAGAATGCACCTCTCCCGTTGATCATGAAGATGATTTCCTTATAACCGCCCATATCCGCTTCATGCAGTTCGATTACTTCCGTCTTCCAGCCCTTCATCTCGGCGAAACGGCTGTACAAACGGTAAAGATTCGCTGCGAACAATGCAGCTTCTTCACCACCTGCAGCTCCACGGATTTCCATGATGACGTTTTTATCATCGTTAGGATCTTTCGGAATCAGAAGAAGCTTCAACTCCTTCTCAAGCGGTTCCACTTGTGGTTCAAGTTCCTTCAGTTCCTCCTGAGCCATCTCTTTAACGTCGTCGTCAGATTCCTCATTCAACATCGTCTTCGCATCTTCAATTTGCTGCGTAACATCTTTATACTCGCGGTACTTCTCCACGATCGGCTGTAAGTCCGACTGCTCCTTTGAGTACTCGCGCAATTTATTCGAATCACCAATGACCTCTGGATCCATCAACAGCTCAGTCAGCTTGTTGTAACGATCCTCCAGCCCCTGCAACTTTTCTAACATGTAACGTCCACCTCTTCTTTCATAACATTCCTATTATATTATAGCCTTGAGCTACCGTCAAAGTACACCCAGAAAGTGTAATTTTCCGCCCAAAACCCAAGTTCTTTTTTATGAGAAAAACTTGGCTTATCGCCAAGTCCTAATGGCGAAAGCCTTTGTTTTCACATACTTTAATCCTTTAACAAAGTTAATCTTAAAGTATAAAAATATTGAGCATAAAAAACCTAACCGAGCGGTGACACGCCGGTTAGGATCTTGGGCAATTATTTTGAATAACCCTCAGCCGTTTTATTCTGGGACGTTCTCGGGTGGTTGGGTACCTCATGATGGTGACGGCAACGCGGCTCATAAGATTCCGACGCTCCTACAAGAATAACCGGATCATCATAACTCGCAGGTTTCCCGTCAATCAGACGCTGCGTTCTGCTCGCAGGTGCTCCGCAAATCGGGCAGATCGCATTCAACTTTGTCACGTTTTCACTTAAAGTCATCAAAGCTGGCATTACACCAAATGGCTCCCCGCGGAAGTCTTGGTCCAGCCCAGCAGTAATTACACGGATGCCACGGTCAGCAAGGTTTTGAGCCACTTCAACGACACCTTCATCGAAGAATTGGACTTCATCGATCCCTACTATGTCTACCGTTTCATCAATAAAGTCTTCAATATCCGCTGAAGAATCAACCGGTCTAGCAATAATTGAATTCCCATTATGCGAAACAACTGACTCCCCGTCGTACCTGTCATCGATAGCAGGCTTGAATACTCGAATCGTTTGATTCCCATATGTAGCACGGCGTACACGTCGGATCAACTCTTCGGATTTTCCTGAAAACATACTGCCGCAGATGACCTCGAGCCATCCATTTTGCTTCATCACATACATCATGAATAGAGCACCTCATTTATTGTTTAATTAATCTTTATTGCTTATAAATGTGTTTTTTTTACAATAACCGTCATTATTCAACACTCATTTAAGTATAAAAAAAACTGACCGATCTTGCTATCCACCAAAAGTAAGAAAATAAAAATTATCATCTATTTTTGGTGAAGAGCCGAATAATCGGTCAGCTTCTTTGTTAGCTAGCTCACACTTAGTTCATGTTATATTTCTTCTTGAAGCGATCTACACGGCCACCGACTTTGTCAGCTTTTTGCTTACCAGTGTAGAATGGGTGTGAAGCCGAGCTGATTTCAACGCGAATCAATGGGTACGTGTTACCGTCTTCCCATTCGATTGTTTCTTCTGATTCTAAAGTAGAACCACTCAAGAATTTGAAATCAGAGCTTGTATCTAAAAATACAACTTTACGGTATTCCGGATGAATTTCCTGCTTCATGTTTTACCCTCCTTGCCCTGAATCACTTCGGAAACAGAGTTTTTTCATAAACACCGTCTTTTATGACGGAAGTCGTCTATTATTTTCACACAGAAGAATTATACCAACTGAGTCTGTCTTTTGCAAGGAGTTTTTGAATACTCCTATAGACTCAATGTCGATTATTTTTCTTTCTTCCCTTTCATCTCATCGTCCATGATTTTGAAAAACTCATCATTGTTCTTCGATCCACGTAATCTACGACGGAAACGCTCAGAGAAATCGTGATGATCCTGCATCATTTTACGGATCGCCCACATTTTATCCAACTGCTCTTTTGGCATGAGAAGTTCTTCTTTTCGAGTACCAGAATGTAAAATGTCGATTGCTGGGAAAATACGGCGATCAGCCAATTTACGATCCAAGTGTAATTCCATGTTACCTGTTCCTTTGAACTCTTCATAGATGACGTCATCCATGCGTGAGCCAGTATCAACAAGTGCAGTAGCAAGGATGGTCATGCTACCACCTTCTTCGATATTACGCGCAGCACCAAAGAATCTCTTCGGACGGTGGAAAGATGCCGGATCGATACCACCAGATAACGTTCTACCACTCGGTGGAATTACCAAGTTATATGCACGAGCAAGTCTCGTAATACTATCCATTAAAATAATGACGTCCTGCTTATGTTCAACTAGGCGCATCGCGCGCTCAAGAACTAGCTCAGACACTTTGATGTGGTTTTCAGGTACTTCATCGAAAGTCGAACTGACTACATCCACATCATCTGCGACCGAACGCTCGATGTCCGTCACTTCCTCAGGACGCTCGTCGATCAGAAGGATGATTAGCTTTGCATGTGGATGATTTTCAGAAACGCTGTTCGCGATTTCTTTTAAAATCATAGTTTTACCTGCTTTAGGTGGAGCAACGATCAGACCACGTTGTCCAAAACCAACCGGAGCCATCATGTCCATAATTCTAGTAGAAAGGACTTTCGATTTAGTTTCAAGATTCATCTTACGATCAGGATAAAGAGCCGTCAGACCTGGAAAGTGGATACGCTCCTTCGCACTCTCAGGATCGTCACCGTTCACCGCATCCACGTGAAGCAATCCGAAGTAACGCTCATTTTCTTTCGGCGGTCGCGCTTTACCAGAGACAAGATCCCCGTTACGAAGATCGAAACGTCTGATCTGCGACGCAGAAATATAAATATCCTCCGCACTCGGCGCATAGTTGATCGGACGTAAGAAACCGAACCCTTCAGACTGGATGATCTCAAGCACACCATCCACAAAAAGATTTCCGTCTTTCTCAGCTTGCGCTTTTAAAATAGCAAATATTAATTCCTTTTTTGATAATTTTGCGTAATAAGAAACACCTAATTCGCGCGCCAAAGCATATAAATCCTTCAGCGTCTTTGTTCCCAACTCCGCAATCGTCATTGATTTAGACACAAAAACACCACTCTTTTATTTAATTTGATTTATTTTTTATTCAATTCATTTTTGGAATTCAAAAGGGATTGATCTCATGAAGTGAGAAAAGAAATCGTAGATTGAGGTAAGTTATTTCTATAACACATCTATTTTATACCTTTTAAAAGAAAGAAGCAAGATGAATCGTATAGCGGGTGGAGTTTCAGAGGTTGAGTGAAAGCACCTCGGATTTAACCGAACCTAAACCAATTTATCCAACGATTCCATATACCGCACCAATCCTTGGCATTTCAACCCTCCACATCAGCTTTTGAACCCTCCATGTGCACATTTTAATCCGCCACGTCGGCTGTTGAACCTGCCACGTTAGCCACTGAATCCTCCACGTTGAGTTTTAAACCCTCCACGTCAGCCTTCCAATCCTCCACAACGCCAGTTTAACCCACCATAAGTCAGGACCCTATCCCACCACATAAAAACGCCTGACCCCTCAAAGAGTCAGACGCTTGAACCTATTACATTTATTAATCTTCAATAACAAGGTTTGGTTTTTTCTTCAGGCTGTGTTCGCCATTGACGAAGCGGACAGTTCCAGACTTCGCACGCATGACGAGCGTTTGAGTTGTTGCTTTTGCTCCTTTGAACTGGACACCTTTCAACAATTCGCCGTCAGTGATTCCACTTGCAGCGAAGATCGCATCGTCACCTGATACTAGGTCAGACATCATCAACACTTTGTTGACGTCTTGGATTCCCATTTTGTGACAGCGTTCAACTTCTTCATCGGTTTTCGGTGCTAGGCGTCCTTGGATTTCTCCGCCTAAACATTTTAATCCGACTGCAGCAAGAACACCCTCAGGCGCTCCCCCTTGCCCGATGTAAATGTCGACACCAGTATCTTCGAATGCAGTGTTGATTGCTGCTGCAACGTCACCATCAGGAATCAACTTAATGCGCGCCCCAGCTTGGCGGATTTCAGCAATGATATCACTGTGGCGCGGACGATCCAATACTACCGCCACTAAGTCTTCTACATCTTTACCTTTCGCCTTCGCTACGGCTTTTAGGTTATCAGTCACCGAAGCATCGATGTCGATCTTACCTACAGCTTGAGGACCGACAGCAATCTTGTCCATGTACATATCCGGTGCGTGAAGCATCTTCCCACGGTCTGCAATCGCTACAACTGCGAATGCATTCCATGAACCATTAGCAACGATGTTTGTCCCTTCGACAGGGTCGACTGCGATATCCACGCTTGGGCCACCAGGCATTCCAAGCTCCTCACCTATGTATAACATCGGAGCTTCGTCGCGCTCCCCTTCACCGATAACAACCCGACCATCCATCGGAATCGTATCAAATACTGTACGCATCGCTTCTGTAGCTGCATTATCTGCCTCTTCTTTTTCCCCACGGCCCATCCAACGAGCTGATGCTAATGCCGCCGCTTCTGTGACGCGTACGACCTCCATTGATAAACTTCTCTCCATGTTCCCTCTTCCTCTCCAAACCTTTTATTTGTTAAAACGGACTGGCTCTCCTACATTTATCACAATAATAGTGGAAGCATTTGCCCCCTAGCAATATGCCAAACACTCCCGAAGCTGTTTGTCTAGCTAAGCATTTTGAAACTGCTTGCGTTCTTCTTCTGTGAGCGCTTCGCGCCATACAACTGCGCCAAGTTCACCCAATTTTCTCGTCAAGTGGTCATAACCACGATCAATATGCTCAAGACCAACGATTTCAGTTACGCCGTCTGCCATCAACCCAGCAACTACTAGTGATGCACCCGCGCGTAAGTCACTCGCTTTCACTTTAGCACCTTCTAATAACACTGGTCCTGAAATGACTGCCGAGCTACCTTCGACTTTAATGCTTGCATTCATACGACGTAGCTCGTCAATGTGTTTGAATCGAGCTTGATAAATCGTATCAGTTACGATGCTGGTTCCACTTGCTTGAGTGAGCAATGATGTGAACGGCTGCTGCAAGTCTGTTGGAAAACCTGGGTAGACCAGCGTTTTGATATCCACACTTTTCAACTTGTCATTGCGACGCACAATCAGAGAATCTTCTTGTTCAATGATCGTCACACCCATTTCTCGAAGCTTTGCAGTCAATGACTCCAAGTGAGTCGGGATGACATTGTCGATCACAACTTCTTCACCTTTTGAAGCAGCAAGAATCGTATAAGTTCCTGCTTCGATACGGTCAGGAATAATCGTATGACGGCAACCTTTGAGCTCATCGACACCTTCAATACGGATGACATCAGTACCTGCACCTTTAATTTTCGCGCCCATTGCGTTTAATAGTGTTGCAACATCAATGATTTCAGGTTCTTTCGCTGCGTTTTCAATCGTCGTTTTACCTTTTGCACGGACAGCAGCTAGCATAATATTAATCGTTGCACCAACGCTCACGACGTCTAAATAGATTTTAGCTCCCGTCAGTTCTTCTGCTCGCAGATATACTGCGCCTTGTTCATTCGTGACTTCCGCACCAAGCGCTTCGAAACCCTTAATATGCTGATCGATCGGACGAGGACCTAGGTTACAACCACCTGGCATACCGATGACCGCTTTTTTGAAACGACCGAGCATTGCACCCATGAAATAGTACGATGCACGTAACTTTTTCACGCGTCCATTCGGTAATGGCATCGACACCATTTGTGAAGGATCGATCGTTATATCTTCGCCTTCTTGTGAAACCGTACCGCCAATATCACTTAGTAAATCTTTTAACGTTTGAATATCTGAAATATCTGGTAAGCCTTCTAAAGTCACTTCTGATTCGGCTAGAATCGTTGCTGGAAGTAGTGCAACAGCGCTGTTCTTTGCACCACTCACGCGAACTGTTCCTTTTAGTGAATGGCCACCTTCGATGAGTAGTTTTTCCATTGTCATACTCCCCTTAAGGAATTTTGGTTAGATACCATTGTGGCACCTTTATTATGTGAAAAAAAGTACGTCTTCATGCTACTTTTTTTCCATTATTATTCATTCAACTTATTTATTCGCCTGCTCCCAATCATTCTTGAACTTCTCGATACCAGCATCCGTCAATGGGTGCTTCACAAGCTGTTGAATCACTTTCAATGGAATCGTCGCAATATGCGCCCCGTTAAGTGCAGCTTCTGTCACGTGCATCGGATGACGAACGCTTGCTGCGATGATTTGTGACTCAATCGCATGGCGATCGAAAATCTCCGCAATTTCAGCAATCAGGTTCATACCATTTTGACCCATATCGTCTAAGCGACCTAAGAAAGGTGAAACATATGTTGCACCTGCACGAGCAGCTAATAGCGCCTGGTTCGCTGAAAATACGAGTGTTACATTCGTTTTAACCCCTTGATCAGTTAAAGCTTTACAAGCTTTCAAACCTTCAAGTGTCATAGGCAATTTAATTGTGATGTTCGGTGCAATTTTCACTAACTCTTCTGCTTCACGAAGCATTCCTTCTGCATCATCAGATACTACTTCTGCACTGACAGATCCTTCGGTTACTTCTTGCGTGATTTCACGAAGGCGGTCATGGAAATCGACTCCTTCTTTTGCTACTAGAGATGGGTTAGTCGTCACCCCTGCCAGTATACCTAAAGCATTCGCTTCTTTAATTTCGTCTATATTCGCTGTATCTATAAAAAATTTCATTAATTCTTCTCTCCCTCTTGTAGAATTATATTGAGAAAAACTTAGCTTATCGCCAAGTCCTAATGGCAAAAGCCTTTGTTTTTCACATACTTTAAACCTTTAACAAAGTTAAACATTCTTAAAGTATTAAAAACTTTACTTTCGTTCTGCTTCCTCTTGGATAAGTTTCGATTAGGAATTTATATTTTTGTCTAACTCTTTCCCACTTACCCTTCGCTTCTAAACACGAAAAGGCTAACCCAATTCCAGTGGATCAGCCGTTCTTATATATCTATGCTTTTTGGGAAGAACCGAACTCGCGCATTTTCCCGATTACAGTTTCTTTAATCTTGTCGCGACTCGGACCTAAATATTTTCTTGGATCGTATAAATCTGGGTTCTCAGCAAGTACTTCACGTACCGTTTGTACCTGTGCCATTTGGCTCTCTGTGTTGACATTGATCTTCGCGGAACCAAGTGAGATTGCACGCTGAATATCTTTCGTTGGTATTCCAGTTCCACCATGTAATACTAATGGAACACCTGTCAATTTCTGCACTTCTTCCATACGATCGAAACCAAGATTAGGCTCCCCTTTGTAAGGACCATGTACAGAACCTAATGCCGGAGCAAAGCAATCAACGCCTGTTTCACGAACTAAGCGTTCGCACTCAGATGGAATAGCATAAGCAGCTTCAGCATCTTCTACGATGATACCATCTTCCTGACCACCTACTCTTCCAAGTTCAGCCTCGACTGAAACCCCATGTAAGTGAGCAAGTTCGACTACTTTCTTCGTCCACGCGATGTTATCATCGAGTGGTTCAGCGGAAGCGTCGATCATGACAGAGGTGAATCCTGCATGGATTGCTTGTGCACATTTTGCGAAACTTGAACCGTGGTCTAAATGAATCGCTACAGGAACTGTTGTACCATAAGCTTCCATTAATGACTTGATCATAGCTACAACTACGTTAAAGCCACCACAATATTTAGCAGCACCTTCAGAAACCCCTATGATGACTGGAGATTTTTCTTCTTCTGCTGCTTGTAAAATAGCTTGAGCATATTCTAAATTATTTAAATTGAATTGGCCTACTGCATAACCTTCATCTTTTGCTTTATTAAGCATGTCCTTCATTGAAACTAGTGGCACAGTTGCTTCCTCCTAATCGGAAACGCAAAATGTTTTATGAAAAATCATCATTAGCTATAGAATACCAACTGCGCCACTCTTTCGCAACAACCAAATGGATCGTTTTATACAACATTCGACGTATTGTGTAAAATGTCGCATACGTATTCGACTCGAAAAGGTTTTTCAAGGATTTGGACGATTGTGTCAGATTCTATAGCGCGTTCAATGTCATCTTTGGCAAATCCACTGATGAGAATTGTGGGAATCGAATAACCGGATTGCTCGATCTCAGCCGCAATTTTATCACCGCGACTGCCTTTTAATAAGTAATCGATAAACATCATGTCAGGTGCTTTTTTACGCACTTCTTCCCTTAATTCTTCCGGATATTCGAAAGATTTTACTCGAAAACCCTCGCGCTTGATGACCTCTTCCAACAACAACCTAATTCCAGCATCGTCGTCGAGCACATAAATTAATTTACTCATTTTAACAACACCTTTTCTAGTACAACCACCACCTCAAATTATAGGTAAAGATTGTAAAATAGGCAAGGCTTGACCTGTAAAAAAATGTTTTAAAATTAAATATTTTTACGCATTCGACAAATCGATACTTGTTTCGACAAACTTCTTGAATAAAGGCTGTGGTCTCGTTGGACGTGACTTGAATTCTGGGTGGAATTGAGAAGCCACAAACCAAGGGTGATCTTTCAGTTCAATGATTTCGATCAAGCGACCGTCAGGACTTTTTCCTGAAAATACGAATCCGTTTTGTTCCATACTGTCACGATATGTGTTATTGAACTCATAACGGTGACGGTGACGCTCATAAACAACTTCATCTGCATACGCTGCTTGTGCATTCGTATCTTTTTCCAAACGGCAAGCATAAACTCCAAGTCTTAACGTTCCACCTAAGTCTTCCACATCCTTTTGCTCAGGAAGTAGGTCGATAATCGGATAAGGTGTCGTTGGATCGATTTCTGCAGAATGAGCTCCATCCAGTCCTAATACATTACGAGCAAATTCGACCGTTGCTAACTGCATCCCTAGGCATATTCCCAAAAATGGGATCTTGTTTTCTCTAGCATAGCGAATGGCTTCAATCTTACCGTCAATGGCACGGTCGCCGAACCCTCCAGGTACAAGAATTCCATCAGCATCACTAAGCAATTCTTTTACATTATCGGCAGTCACTTCTGCAGAGTTGATCCACTGAACATCAATATCAGCGTCAAATGGATATCCTGCGTGCTTTAATGCTTCTACAACTGAAATATAAGCATCCGGTAGCGCTACATATTTTCCGACTAGAGCAATTTTCACGCACTTCTTCAAGTTTCGAACATTGTCGATCAATTGGTTCCATTCTTCCATATCCGCTTCAGGACACTGTAATTTGAAGTGGTCACAAGCGAGTTGATCCAGTCCTTGACGCTGCATTTCCAGCGCAACTTCATAAAGAACATCACAATCCATCGCTTCAATGACTGCTTTTTCATTAATATCACAAAATAGAGCGATCTTTTCTTTCATGTCCTGGCTGATCTGCATGTCCGTTCTCAATACGATAACATCCGGCTGAATCCCGAGTGAACGCAGTTCTTTTACCGAGTGTTGGGTCGGCTTAGTTTTCATCTCACCAGCGGCCTTAATATATGGAACAAGCGTACAGTGGATGTACATGACATTGTCTTTTCCTAAATCGCTCTTCAGCTGACGAATGGCCTCTAAAAATGGAAGACTTTCGATATCACCGACAGTTCCACCAATTTCAGTGATGACAACATCCGCATTCGTTTCATTACCAGCTTGAAAAACCTTGTCTTTTATCTCGTTGGTGATGTGCGGAATGACCTGAACAGTACCACCTAAGTAATCGCCGCGACGTTCTTTACGGATGACAGAAGAATAGACCTTCCCTGTAGTTACGTTACTATATTTATTCAGATTGATATCGATGAATCTTTCATAGTGGCCTAAATCCAGGTCTGTTTCTGCCCCGTCTTCAGTTACAAATACCTCACCATGTTGATATGGACTCATCGTACCAGGGTCAACGTTCAAATAAGGGTCGAATTTCTGAATCGTCACCTTCAGCCCTCGATTTTTTAATAGCCTTCCTAAAGAAGCAGCTGTAATCCCTTTCCCTAAAGATGAGACAACCCCACCTGTCACAAAAATATACTTTGTCATGTCTTTTCCTCTCTTTCTATACCTTTAGGTTCATATATGTTTTGATTATTATTCATAAATATATGTCAGGCCCCTTATAAACGCAAAAAGCTCCCGAACACATCTAAGTGTGTCGGGAGCGTATATTTATTTTGAGAGCCCACATAGAATATTACTTCGTTCCATGTGAATAGTCAAGAAGAAAATTAGGCGACTTATTTGTCGTCCTCATCATCGTCTTCATCGTCCAAATCGTCTTGATCAATATCATCGAATAACTCTTTTGCTTCATCATCATCGTCATCCAAGGCCAGATCAGCATCTGGTTCTAGTTCGTCTTCAAGGAGTGTATCCTCAGCTGGCGCTTCTTTTTTCTTCTTAGTTTTCTTTTTAGCTTTCTTTTTCTTCGGCTTTTCTTCTTCATCTGTGAAAGAAACAATATCTTCCTCAGTTTGATCGTAAGGGTACCAACGCTTCAGCCCCCACATATTGGAGCCGATCGAAATGAAACGCCCATCAATATTAAGGTCTGTATAAAGTTGCGTGATGAACTGTTCTTTTTCTGCCTTAGAAAAGTCCTTAGCCTCAGCGATCATATTGTATAGGTCGTTGTAGTTATATGTTTGCTTTTCCTCAAGTAATATCTCATGTGCAATTTCTACCATTGAAATTTCTTTTAGTTCTTCTTTTGTATAATTATCCAAGCTCACGATACGCACTCCTTTTCTCAGCAGACTGAATCAACGTATTCACATTTTATCAGAAAATATGAACGTCCTTCAATCGATACCTCTACTATTGCATTACCATTTTAATATACATCTCATCATTTTACCACATTAATCTTAAAATTGTACTGGGCGTGGCATTTATGTCAGATTTCCCATGGAGGTTCCGTTTTCTAGTTTGAGTGATTGTATCAACCATAAATACGGATAAACACTCATTTTTCCATTTTAAGTAAAATAACTGCCTTTTTCCTTCTTAATTCGGCTATTTATTACGGATAAAACTTGCTCGATCATTAAATCTTCGTTCTGTCTTAAATAGTGACGCAACTAATGGGAAAAGCGACGCAATTCAGCCTAGTTTTTTCCAAAAAAGCACCAACTCAACCCTATTTCCTCAAATATATGAAGAAAAGTGGCGCAATTAAAGCGTCCATATGAAAAACTCCGCCCAACAACTGGACGGAGTTCTATATCAATCTTACATATTACGGCGATACTGGCCGCCTACTTCATAGAGTGCATTGGTGATTTGACCGAGACTTGCTACTTTCACTGTCTCCATCAATTCAGCGAATACGTTTCCATTAGATGCTGCTACTTCTTTCAAACGGTCAAGAGCAACGTCTGCTTCTTCTTTGTTACGTTCCTGGAAGTCTTGCAGGTTCTTGATCTGTTGTTGCTTTTCCTCTTGTGAAGCACGAGCGATTTCCATTGAGTTGATCTCATCTTCTGAAGTAGGATTCGGGTTCTCATACGTGTTGACCCCGACGATCGGAAGTTCACCAGAATGTTTCTTACCTTCATAGTATAGAGATTCCTCTTGGATCTTTCCACGCTGGTATTGACGCTCCATTGCGCCTAATACGCCACCACGGTCGTTGATACGTTCGAACTCTTGTAAAACGGCTTGCTCTACTAGGTCGGTCAATTCTTCTAAAATGAATGAACCTTGTAGAGAGTTTTCATTTTTCGTCAAGCCGAACTCTTTATTGATGATCATTTGGATTGCCATTGCACGGCGCACGGACTCTTCAGTCGGTGTTGTAATCGCTTCATCGTAAGCATTCGTGTGAAGCGAGTTACAGTTATCCTGAATCGCAATCAACGCTTGAAGCGTCGTACGAATGTCGTTGAAGTCAATTTCTTGTGCGTGCAGGGAACGTCCAGACGTCTGGATATGATACTTCAGCTTCTGGCTTCGCTCATTGGCACCATATTTGTCGCGCATAACGATTGACCAGATACGACGAGCTACTCGACCGATCACCGTGTATTCCGGATCTAGTCCATTCGAGAAGAAGAACGATAGGTTCGGCGCGAACTTGTTGATATCCATGCCACGGCTCAAGTAGTACTCGACATAAGTGAAACCATTTGCGAGCGTGAATGCCAACTGACTGATCGGGTTCGCACCCGCTTCAGCGATGTGATAACCAGAGATCGAAACAGAATAGTAGTTTCGCACTTCATTGTCGATGAAGTATTCCTGGATGTCACCCATCATACGAAGGGCGAATTCCGTTGAAAAGATACACGTGTTCTGACCTTGGTCTTCTTTTAGAATATCCGCTTGAACGGTTCCACGGACGACATTGATCGTTTCCATTTTAATGCGTGCTGTTTCTTCCGCATTCGGTTCACGACCTTCTTCTTCTTTGAACTCTCCAAGCTTCTGATCGATTGCAGTATTCAAGAACATCGCTAGGATAATCGGAGCCGGTCCGTTGATAGTCATTGAAACAGACGTCATCGGGTGACAAAGGTCGAATCCATCGTACAGTTTCTTCATATCTTCTACCGTACAAATGCTTACCCCTGACTCACCGACTTTCCCGTAAATATCAGGACGCTCATCTGGGTCTTCCCCGTATAATGTTACAGAATCGAACGCTGTACTTAAGCGCTTCGCTTCTTCATTTTTTGAAAGGTAATGAAAACGACGGTTCGTACGCTCAGGTGTTCCTTCACCAGCGAACTGACGTGTCGGGTCTTCACCTTTACGTTTGAATGGAAACACCCCAGCTGTGAACGGGAATGAACCTGGAACGTTTTCAGTCAACATCCAGTACAAACGGTCTCCCCAGTCCTGATAGCTAGGCAGAGAAACTTTCGGTATTTTCAAACCTGAAATACTTTCCGTATTTAGGTCGACTTTAAATTCCTTATCGCGAACTTGATAGGATAGTTCATCTTGCTGATACGTTTCTTTCAATGAATCGAAAGAATCGATTTTTTCCTGGTTATCATCATCTAATTGTTTCTCGTAATCTTCGATGAGTTGATCCAGCTGCTCGACTGAACCTTCACCAAGTTCTTCCTTCGTACCTTTCAACTTATAAAGTTTCGTCGCGACTTCACTTTGTTTCTTCGCTTCTTCTTTATAACCTTCCACTGTCTGTACAATATCGCGTAAATATTGCGTGCGTTCAGGTGGGATAATCAAGTTCTGCTTTTCGACGATTTTAATTTTCGTGTCGAAAGGAACGTCAACGCCCCAGTCGAAACGATCGTTTAACGTCTCCACTAACGAAGCGAACAATGTGTTCGTTCCTGGATCGTTAAACTGACTCGCAATCGTACCGAAAACTGGGAATGTATCGTGATCTTCATGGAATCTCATATGACTTCGCTCGAACTGCTTACGGACTTGTCGGAATGCATCCTCAGAACCTTTTTGTTCGAATTTGTTGATAACGATAAAGTCTGCGAAATCGATCATATCGATTTTTTCTAGCTGGGATGGCGCACCGAATTCAGCTGTCATCACGTACATCGATAGATCCGTGATTTCAGTGATTTCAGCATCCCCTTGACCGATTCCACTTGTTTCAACGATAACAAAGTCAAAGTTAGCAGCTTTCACTACATCGATCGCATCTTGGATCGCTTTTGAAAGCTCAGACTTTGAATCACGAGTCGCAAGAGATCTCATATAAACGCGTGGGTTGAAGATCGCATTCATACGGATACGGTCACCTAAAAGCGCTCCACCTGTTTTCTTTTTCGTCGGGTCGACAGAAAGGATTGCTATTTTTTTATCAGGAACTTCGTTGACGAAGCGACGGATCAATTCGTCCGTCAGTGAACTCTTACCTGCACCACCTGTACCAGTGATACCAAGAACAGGAACATCAACGCCTTCTACCTTCAATTGGTTAGCAAGCTCTTCACTCGAGATATCATCGTTTTCGACATGAGTAATCAAACGAGCAATCGCTGGGTATTCGCCAGCCTTAGCCGCTTCTACATCTTTTTCGATATCAAGAGGCGTCGGATGGTCACACTCTTCAATCATATTATTGATCATTCCTTGCAGTCCTACCGTACGACCATCTTCTGGAGAAAAGATTCGTGCCACACCGTACTCGTGCAATTCTTTGATTTCGCGCGGTAAAATAACACCGCCGCCACCGCCATATACGCGGATATGACCAGCACCGCGTTCATTCAATAGATCGACCATGTACTTGAAATATTCAGTGTGTCCACCTTGGTAGGATGAAATCGCAATCCCTTGAGCATCTTCTTGAACTGCTGCATTAACCACTTCTTCAACCGAACGGTTATGCCCTAAGTGAATGACCTCTGCACCACTTGCTTGTAAAATACGACGCATGATATTGATCGAAGCATCATGACCATCGAAAAGACTGGATGCCGTCACAAAACGAACGGGATGCTTCACTTTATACACTTCTTGCTGCTGCATCATTCGTTCCTCCTTTTTGCTGAGCTTGATGAGCCAGCTGACTTTTTAATAACTGAAACTGAACATTCGTATATTCTTCTAATGAAAAATCCTTCTGAAGCGCCCAACGACGGAAGCTCCACATCTGCCCTTGAATTAATAGGTTGTTAGCGACTAAATTGATCTCTTGTGGTGATAAAAGATTCGGAAATCCATTCGAGATCACCTCTTCGAACATCCCTAACATCTCACGCTCTTTCTCAAGCACATATTCTTGAGCGTCTTTTGGCAATGCCTTCACTTCTTGATACAGAATCAACACTTCATCTTGCATATCGTCCATCAGTTGAAAATAAGATTCCACTGCTTGATAGAGTGCTTCCTCTGAAGTCGCTGTCGTATCGATTACGTTTTCCATTCGTGCCTTCACTTCATCGTAAATCGCATCACACACGAGGAAGAGGACATCTTCTTTCGTGCGAATGTACTCATATAAGGTCCCGATACTAAACCCGGCAGCTTTCGCAATCTCACGAGTTGTCGCCCGGTGGAACCCTTTTTCTTTAAAAAGTTGGACCGCTCCCTTGTGGAGTTCTGCCCGCCTTCTTTCTATCAATTTCTTATCTTTGATGGATGAAGCGATGCGTTTAACCATCTGAATCACCCTTCCTCTGGTTATGCCACTCATCCAACCAACTTTTGGCTAGTGTATAAGGGTCTGTTGCCGATCGGAGCTCTTCTTGCCGAGTCTCATCTGATTGAATGAAGTGCTCGACATCTTTCCATAAAGAGTCTTGGATCAATTCATAGACTTCATATTCTAGTTGTTGCTGGCGCTGTTTCTGACCTGCATCTGTTTCTTCTAAGTATGTCCAATGTCTGTTGAAGGCATCTAGCAAGTCGTTGATGCCTTCATTTTCAGTGACACTGGTCTTGATGATCGGTGGCTCGAAACCACGATGCCCGGCGATATGAATCAAATCGCCAAGCTGGTTTTTAAGCTTATTAACACCTGGAAGATCTGCTTTATTTAATACGAAAAGATCGGCGATTTCCATGATACCTGCTTTGAATACTTGGATGATGTCCCCACTGTTCGGGGTGAGCACCACCGCAGTCGTATCAGCGACTTTCATGATATCGAGTTCGGACTGGCCGACACCGACTGTTTCGATGAAAATATAGTCGAATCCATAGGCATTACAAGCTCTAATTGCATCTTTCGTCGCACGTGCTAGACCTCCGAGTGAGCCTCTGGTCGCCATGCTCCGAATAAACACGTCAGGATCCGAGAAATGCTTATGCATACGGGCTCGGTCACCTAAAAGCGCCCCTCCACTGAAAGGACTCGTCGGATCGACGGCGATGATGGCAACGGTTTTATCGTCAGCTCGAAGCTTCGTGATCAAAGCGTCGACCAGTGAACTTTTGCCCGCTCCTGGTGAACCCGTAATCCCGATATATTGAGACTGCTTTTTTTGCTGATTCAATTGTTGCATGAGCTCGAGTTTGTCTGGGTGATCATTCTCGATATACGTGATCGCTCGCGCAAGTGCACGCTGGTCCTGATCAGCCACCCGCTTCGCCAGTTGCTCCATCCGCATCGTCCTTTCGTGAAGAATTGCTATAACTTATTTTGTCACCATACGACCTATTACTAGGCGCTGGATCTCTTGAGTTCCTTCATAGATCTGTGTAATTTTCGCATCGCGCATGTAACGCTCGAC
Organism: Halalkalibacillus sediminis; assembly: GCF_002844535.1. NCBI lineage: Bacteria > Bacillati > Bacillota > Bacilli > Caryophanales > Bacillaceae > Halalkalibacillus > Halalkalibacillus sediminis. The sequence goes on along the minus strand of NZ_PJNH01000002.1, from coordinate 184,537 downwards.
AGGGTAATCTTTCGTATAACCATAACCACCAAAGACTTGTACAGCTTCAACAGTCACTTTCATCGCTGTGTCCCCTGCAAATAGTTTCGCCATTGCTGATTCTTTCTGATAAGGGATTCCTTCAGATTCATTGTAAGCAGCTTGGTAAGTCAATAGACGAGAAGCTTCCACTTCTGTCGCCATGTCAGCAAGTTTGAAGCTGATTCCCTGGTTGTGCGCAATAGGCTTACCGAACTGTTCGCGTTCTTTCGCGTAATCTGTCGCAGCATCTAAAGCTCCTTGTGCAATACCGACTGCCTGTGCAGCGATACCGTTACGTCCACCGTCAAGTGTCGTCATTGCGATCTTGAATCCATCGCCTTCTTCACCTAGAAGATTTTCTTTTGGCAGACGGCAGTTTTCAAAAATTAATTCCGTAGTTGGAGACGAACGGATTCCTAGCTTCTCTTCCTTCTTACCGAATGAGAAACCATCCGTGCCTTTCTCAACGATGAATGCAGAGATTCCTTTATGTTTCGCATCCGCATCTGTTTTAGCGAAAACGACATAAATGTCAGCAACGCCACCGTTCGTAATCCATACTTTGCTTCCGTTTAAGATGTAATCGTCGCCATCTTTTTTCGCAGAAGTCTTCATGGAAGAAACGTCACTTCCTGCACCTGGTTCAGACAATGCATACGCACCTAGAGCTTCACCTGTCGCTAAACGCTGTAAGAAGTTTTTCTTCTGATCTTCGTTTCCGTAAGTATAGATCGGCCAGCTCGCTAGCGAGATATGTGCTGATAACGTTACACCCGTTGATGCACACACACGCGACAATTCTTCTACTGCAATCGCATAGCTGACGAAGTCAGATCCGATCCCACCGTACTCTTCAGGCCAAGGAATTCCTGTCAGGCCTAAGCCCGCCATTTTATCAAAAATATCGCGGTCGAAACGCTCTTCTTCATCACGTTCTGCCGCTGTCGGTTCTACATCTTTTTTCGCAAAGTCACGAACCATTCTGCGAAGCATTTCCTGCTCTTCCGTCAATTGAAAATTCATACTATGATCCCCCGATTTCTTTTTTAAAATATGTTGCTCAACTCAACTTATGGATGTTTCAATCAAGCGTTTGATCTAAGATGTTTATTTTAGTAAATGACGACTGATAACTAGGTTCTGGATCTCAGTCGTTCCTTCGTAAATTTGAGTGATTTTAGCATCACGGAAATAACGTTCTACTGGGTAATCCTCTGTATAGCCGTATCCTCCGAAAACTTGGACAGCTTCAATCGAAGTATCGACTGCTGTTTTCGATGCGAATTTCTTCGCCATTGATGCTTCTCTTGCACAATTAATCCCTGCTTGGTGCATAGACGCAGCATTGTAGATCATCAACTTGGAAGCTTCTACAGCAGTTGCCATATCAGCTAATTTAAAAGATACTCCCTGATGCTTGGCGATCGGCTTACCAAACTGTTCACGCTCTTTTGCGTAATCCGTCGCTGCATCAAGCGCCGCTTCAGCAATACCTAAAGCTTGCGCAGCAATTCCGATACGACCGATATTCAAGTTTGCAAGCGCGATTTTATAGCCTTCGCCTTCTTTTCCAAGAAGCTGTTTCGCTGGTACACGACAGTTATCGAAAGTTAGTGGAACTGTACTTGAACCGTGAAGACCCATCTTTTTCTCAGCCTTATTCACTTCGAATCCTGGTGTACCTTTTTCCACGATGAAAGCTGAGATACCTTTGCTATCAGCGTCGGAATCAGTTTTCGCAAAGACGATATAGACATCCGCGTATTCACCATTCGTGATGAATACCTTTGAACCATTCAAAATATAATCGTCGCCATCTTTTACTGCTCGTGTCTTAAGGCTACCAGCGTCACTACCCGCACCTGGTTCTGTAAGGGCAAATGCGCCTAGATACTCTCCAGAAGCAAGTTTGGGAACATAGTGGGATTTCTGTTCGTCATTTCCGAACGAAAGTATAGGGAACGTTCCTACTGATGTGTGGACTGAAAGGATTACCCCTACAGCCGCGCTCACTTTCGACAACTCATGAATCGCGATGATGTAAGATGTATAGTCCATTCCTGATCCACCAGCTTCTTCTGGAATCGGAATGCCCATGAGCCCGAGCTCACCCATCTTGTTCACGATTTCTTCAGGGAAACGATCTTCCGCTTCCATTCGTTCAACTGCAGGAGCTACTTCTTTTTGTGCGAAATCACGCACCATTTTGCGCATCATTTCCTGCTCTTCGGTGAAATTCAAATTCATTAATGCTCCTCCTTATTCGTACACATAGAAGCCGCGGCCAGATTTCTTACCTAACCAGCCAGCGCTAACATATTTTCTTAGTAGCGGACATGGACGATATTTACTGTCGCCAAATCCTTCATGGAGTACTTCCATAATGTATAAACACGTATCTAAACCGATAAAGTCAGCTAGTTGCAGTGGCCCCATCGGATGATTCATACCCATTTTCATTACGTCATCGATTGCGTCGGGTTCTGCAACCCCTTCGAATACCGTGTAGATCGCTTCGTTGATCATCGGCATCAACACTCTGTTAGAAACGAAACCTGGGTAGTCATTTACTTCTACTGGTGATTTGTTTAAAGCTTTCGCTGCTTCTTCAATCGTTTGATACGTTTCATCAGATGTTTGGATTGCACGGATCACTTCAACCAGCTTCATAATTGGTACTGGATTCATGAAATGCATCCCGATTACTTGATCTGGACGGTCAGTCACAGCCGCAATGTCCGTGATTGGTAGAGAAGAAGTGTTCGTCGCTAGAATCGCATGTTTTGGTGTGATTTGGTCTAGTTGTTGGAATACCTTCGTTTTTACGTCCATATTTTCAACAACCGCTTCAATGACAAGATCACAATCATGCGCATCACGAAGGGTAGTTGTCGTTTCAATTCTGTTGAGCGTTGCCGTCTTATCATCTTCCGTCATACGTTCCTTTTCGACACTTTTTGAAAGGAACTTTTCAATTGTCGCAAGCCCTTTTTGTAGTGACTCTTCTGATATGTCATTTAGCTTCACTTCAAACTCTGATTGCGCGAACACTTGAGCAATACCAGCGCCCATCTGCCCCGCGCCAATGACCATTACTTTTTTGATCGACATATTTTGACCTCCTGCATTAAATTTATATACAAAATGTGGTTTTTGATGTTGGAAGTGGGGGTTAATCCTTCACATCGCAGAGTTAATCCGCCACGTCGCGAGCTTAATCCTCCACGTCACAGAGTTAACCCTCCACGTCACGAGCTTAATCCTCCACGTCACGAAGTTAATCCTTCACGTCACAGAGTTAATCCGCCACGTCGCGAAGTTAATCCGCCACGTAGCGCGTTTAACCCACCATAACTTGAGCTCAATAGAACAAAACTCGAGTTTAATCAATCATAACTATGGTTTAATCTTAACTTTTAGGTACTTCAATCAATACTGCATCACCTTGTCCGCCGCCGGAACAAATCGAAGCGATACCTACGCCACCACCGCGACGTTTTAATTCATAAGCAAGCGTCAATACAATGCGCGCTCCACTTGCACCGATTGGGTGTCCAAGTGCTACAGCACCACCGTTGACGTTCACCTTTTCCGGATCAAGGCCGGCAATTTTTCCACTAGCAAGTGAAACTGCAGCGAATGCTTCGTTCACTTCGAAAAGATCGATATCATCTATTGTATAGTCCGTTTTTTCTAATAGTTTGTTGATGACGATTCCTGGCGTTTCAGGGAAACGGTCAGCCTCAACTGCAACCTCTTCATGTGCAATTATTGTCGCAAGTGGAGTTTGACCTGTTGCCTTCGCTTTTTCCTCAGACATCAGTACCATCGCAGCTGCACCATCGTTGATACCAGGCGCATTCCCAGCTGTAATTGTTCCATCTTTATCGAAAGCTGGACGCAATTTAGCTAATGATTCGACAGTCGTCCCTTTGCGTGGAGCTTCATCCGTGTCTACAAGCAAAGGATCTTTTTTACGCTGAGGTACTTCAACTGGTACAATTTCTTCTTTAAAAATACCGTTCTCTATCGCTTTTCCTGCTCGTTCATGACTACGTACTGCCCACTCATCCTGAGCTTCGCGTGTCAATTCGTATTTATTAGCTGTACGATTTCCGTATGTTCCCATGTGTACATTTTCAAATGAACAAGTCAAACCGTCATGAACCATCATATCGACAGCTTTTTGATCGCCCATTCTCATTCCCCAACGAGCTGTAGGGAGGAAGTATGGAGCGTTCGACATGCTTTCCATTCCACCAGCAATTACAACTTCTTCTTCGCCAAGGCGGATCATCATATCTCCAAGTGTTGCACTACGCATACCAGAAGCACACACTTTGTTAACCGTTTCTGTTTTGGTTTCCCAAGGAATTCCAGCGTTTCTCATTGCTTGTCTAGAAGGTAATTGTCCTTGCCCACCTTGAAGTACAGAACCCATGATTACTTCGTTCACTTCTGTAGGTTCGATGTTTGCACGCTTCATCGCTTCTTTGATTGCTATGCCACCTAACTGTGCTGCAGTTAGTGGAGCCAAAGCCCCTCCAAATTTACCAAAAGGCGTTCTTGCACCTGCTACTATTACTGTTCTTTTCAATGTAAATCCTCCTTTATTTCCTGTTTGAAACCGCTATCAATTATTATAACATATTTTCGATTGAACGCTCGCTCAATTTATTTGTTTAAAACTAAAATGTTGATATAAGTGCAAAGGCGTTAATAATATGTAGATATTTATCAATAATTTATCGAAGGTAGCTAGAGTAGGTTCAGTTAATTCTTAATTAGGTAACGTTTATTCCAAATTAGATTCAGTTAACTGTTAAATAGGTGCAGTTAAACTCAAATTAGGTTCGGTTTATTGCTTAATAGGTTCAGTTATATTCAACTTAGGTATCATTGACATAGGTTAGAGCTATCATGAAAAACGCTCTTACAATTAATCTAAAAAAATTGACGCCTATGACAATGTCATAGACGCCAATCTTATTGAATTAATTATTCAGCTGTTTCTGACTCTTCAGCAGTTACACCTAATTCGCTTAGGTAAACTCCAGATCCAACACCCATGTCGTAGTTAACTACACGGTTGTTAACTGGAAGAACTAGAGAACGGTAAAGAGTTGGGAATACAGGAATCTCTTCAACCATTAGTTCTTGCCACTGGCTGTAAATATCTTGACGATATTCAACGTCGAACGCTTTGTCAGATACACCAGCTTCTAATAGCTCATCGTTTTCTTCACTTGCGTAACGTGGGAAGTTGAATGATGCCGTACGGCCATAAAGACCAGATGGGTCAACATCATAACCTACACCCCATGCACCTTGGTAGATATCGATTGCTTCATCATCAGCTTCTACACGATCGTAGAAAGAGTTGAACTCTAATAGACGACCGTCAGTAAGTTGAACGTTAAGTCCAACCTCGCCCCATGATTGGATGTAGTACTGTGCTAATGGTTCAGCAGTGTCTCCACCTGACATAGATGCGAAGTTAATTACTAACTCTTCACCTTCAGGGTCTTCACGGAATCCATCACCATTAACATCTTCGTAGCCAGCTTCGTCTAATAGACGATTAGCTTCTTCCACATCGTATCCTGGTGCTTCAATTGAATCATCATGATAATCCGGGTGGGATGGTGGAATTAGTGTAGTACCAGCCCAACGAAGTCCGTTGTAGAACTGCTCACCTACAGCATCGTTATTCACGGCATGCCACATAGCTTTACGTAAATCTTTGTCACCCATTTTCATTTCTTCTGGAGTATAAACAACTTCTCCAGCTTCTTCATCCCAATGACCTAATTTGAATCCGATATACGTATAAGCTAAGTCTACATCACCTAAGAATTCAACGTTAGACATATCCGCATTAGCTGGATATTGGTCAACAGGGAAACTTGAAACCATGTCAACATCTCCAGTTTCAAGAGCGTTTACGATTACACCTGGGTCAACTACTTTAAGTGTTACTTCATCTAAGTTAGGCTCGCCTCTCCAGTAGTCTTCGTAAGCAGATAAAGTTAGAGATTCACCTGGAGTGATCGTTTCAACTTTAAATGGACCAAAACCGATTGGTTCTTCACGTACTTCAGCAGAACCAGGGATGTCTTCTATAGCCATACCTTCAAAGATATGTTTAGCCATAGGGTAAGTCCAGATACCACCAGTTAATAGAGATGGTGATAAACGAGTATATGTGATTTCAAGAGTTTTTTCATCAACAACATTCAAACCTGAGATTGAATCTGCAGATCCTTCTTTGTACTCATTGTAACCTTCAATTAATGTGAACCCAGGAGTACTACCGCGCACACCAGGATAGTTAGGGTCACCAATTACTTCGTAAGAGAACGCCCAGTCTTCAGCTGTAACAGGCTCTCCATCGTGCCAGTTAACGTCATCACCGATAGTAAAAGTGATTACGTTATTTTCATCATCAACTTCATACGTAGCTGCACCATCTTGAGTATAGTTATAGTTTTCGTCTGAAGTTAATAGACTTTCATCAAACCATGTTAAGATTTCAGCATCGAAAGTACCTTCATAGAAGTTCCAGTTCAAAGTACCTTCAAAAGGAGTGTCAGTAACTAGACCATAAGTTATGCTTCCTCCATCGATAGGTTCGCCGTCGTTAGAAACAGCAGTATCGAAGTCTTCGATACTATAGATCCCATCTTCACTTGAAGCTTCTTCGTCAGAACCATCTTCCTCTTCTGAACCTTCTTCACCCTCGGATCCTTCGCCCTCGGATCCTTCATCATCAGTGGTTTCTTCTGTATCAGTATCTTCAGAATCGCCACCTTCTTCTTCACCAGAATCGCTATTACATGCTGCGATTACTAGCAAGGAAGCAAGAAATAAAGCAAACAATAGTTTTGCAAATGCATTCTTGCTCATTGAAAAACCTCCCCCTAATTTTTGTTCAGCCATCATATGAATTGACTGAAATTAATTTATACTGAACGCCAAACATTATGAGTGGCGTACGTATCAGAATAATATTAGGCTCTTCTTTGTCGCGCATCTGCTGCACGTTTCAAAGCTTCACCTACGTTACGAACTGCAAGCATTAATAGTAAGATCAATAGTGCTGCAGGCACCCATATCCACCAACGATTCTCTAGTGTCTGTGGGTTTGTAGCGTAACTCAACAATGTACCTAAACTTGGTGTGCTTTCTGGAAAGCCGAACCCTAAAAATGATAGCCCGGATTCAATCCCTATATTCGCTGCCAAATTCAATGTCATTGTTACTACAATTAAAGAAGTGATATTAGGTAATACTTGCTTGAATATAATACTAGTATGTGAAGATCCTAATGTCCTTGAAGCTTGGGCGTAATCCAATTCTTTCTCTTGAAGCGCCTTGGAACGGATCAACCTTGCAATACCCATCCATAGAAAAGCAGTCATGATTACCGAAAATGACCATATACTATATCTAGGAACAATAGTAACGAATACGATAACAATCATTAGGAAAGGTAATACCATGAAGAAATCTAGTATACGCATCATAACGTTATCGATTTGACCACCGAAATATCCAGATACGACACCGAATACGATTCCGATAAATCCAGACATCAAAGTTACTAAAATACCGATAGCCAATGAGTTTCTTGTTCCTATAATCAACTGACCGAATACATCTCGGCCACCATAATCTGTACCTAACCAAAATTCGCTAGAAGGTGGTTCGTAAATCGCAAATAAATCTACTGTTACGATCTGTTCCTGATCCAGGAAGATCGTTACTGCGAAAACGAGACCTGTTACTAGCACTAAAAATATTAACGAGATTAAAGCTATTTTATCTTTCAAAATTTCTTTCCAAATGATCGACCAACTAGATGGACTTTTATTGGAATCAACTGTTTGTTGAACTTCTAACTCTGTTTTTTCCTCATTCACGGTTTTTACCTCCTAAGCTCGGGATTTCTATTTAATTCGAATACGCGGATCGACTAGACTTAAAATGATGTCTGACAACAAGGCACCTAAGATAGCGGCTAGACCTGAAATCAAGACAAGTGCTGTTACAACTGAAGAGTCTCTCTGGGTGATCGATTCGAGAAATAGTCTTCCCATGCCCGGATAACTATAGATACTTTCAATAAATACCGTTCCACTGATTAATGAGAAAATTTCATAACCAAAGAATGCTGCAATCGGCAAAATTGAATTTCTGAAAATGTGTCGGTTATAAACACGTGACTCAGGTGCACCTTTCGCTCTAGCTGTAATAATAAAATCTTTTTGTTTCGTATCAATAATCTCACTTCGCAAATACTGCACGGTACCAACTACACCTATCAGTGCAATGGCTAGACCTGGCAATAACAAGTGATGTATTTTACTTAAGACATATTCAAAGGTTCCTGGTTCGAGTCCAGGCGCAACGGATCCACCTGTAGGGAACCATCCTAACATGAACCCAAACACCCATAGGCAAACAAGTCCAAATATAAAGATAGGAGTCGCGAAACCTATATATGTATAACCAGTGATGAATTGGTCAATGAGTTTGTCGTTATAACGACCACTGATCAAACCAAGTGGTATACCAATCAAATAAATGAAAATCAGTGACACAAGTGATAACCAGAATGTGTTGACTACACGCTGACCGATCAAATCCGTAACATCCATTTTGTATCGGAATGATTGACCGAAGTCACCCTGTAATGCTCCTAGCAACCAATCCCTGTACTGGATATACCATTCATTATTCAAGCCTAATTGTTCACGTCTTCTTTCAATTTGTTCTTGTGAAATGTTCGGGTCAATCATACCTGTCAAAGCATCACCCGGCATCAATTTTGCAAGCCAGAATACTAATATGCTTAATACAAAAACTTGCGGTAATGTTATGATTAAACGTCTAACTATAAATTTCCACATAAAACAATCAACCTCTCTCCGGTAGCGCTACGCGATGTGTCTCTGTAACAGGTTTCAAAGTGTAAGCTTTACCTTCATTATCAAAATACTCGTCGAAAGATGACTGGTATTCTTCTTTTACTTTTGCACGGTTACGCATGTGCTCTTCTCTCTTTGAAGGATCGATATCAGGAATTGCGGCAACAAGTCGCTTTGTATAAATGTGCTGAGGTTTATGGAAGATTTCTTCTTTTGTACCTTCCTCAACAAAACGACCATTGTACATGATTCCGATGTGATCACACATATGTTGTATAACACCTAAGTCGTGACTGATAAATAAGTAAGTAAGATCCATCTCTTTTTGAATATCTTGCATGAAGTTCAATACCTGCGCTTGCACAGATACGTCCAAGGCAGAAACTGGCTCATCTGCAATAATCAATTTCGGCTTTAAAGCAATCGCACGAGCAACACCGATACGCTGTCTTTGGCCACCTGAGAACTCATGTGGATACTTCAATATACTTTCAGGACTAAGTCCTACTAACTCTAACAATTCTTGCACACGGATTTTAGTTTGATTTCTTGTCAGATTTTCATAGTTATTGAGTGGTTCAGCGATAATATCTAATACGCGCTTTCTCGGATTTAAACTAGAATACGGATCCTGGAAAATCATCTGAATATCTTTACGGACATTTACTTTTTTACCGTCACTAAGGTTTTCACCTTCGAAGTAAATGTTCCCTTCAGTAATGTTGTTCAGACCCATCACTGCTTTACCAGTTGTAGTTTTACCAGATCCTGACTCACCTACTAAACCGTAAGTTTGTCCTGGTTCAATCTCAAAAGAAACTCCATCCACAGCTTTGATGTGGTCTATCGTTCTATTTAAAATTCCACCCTTGATAGGGAAGTGTATCTTTAAATCATCAACCTTCAGTAATGACATCTTCCTGATCCTCCTTGCTCTCTTCTGGGAAGTAGAAATGTTTATAGCATGTGCAACGAACAAAGTGACCTGGTTTTACTTCATGAAGTTCTGGATGATCTTCATGGGCTGAGTCCTCAATCCAAGGAATACGAGCTTTAAAGCGGCATCCTTCACGAGGCAGGTTTTGTAAAGATGGCACAATCCCCTGAATTACGTGCAATTTTTCTTGAGTCCCATCATTCATAGGCACAGAACTTAACAATGAACGTGTATAGGGATGTAAAGGTTCTTTGAACAATGTATAAACATCAGCAATTTCTACAATTTGTCCAGCGTACATGACTGCAACTCTGTCGGCCATTTCAGCCACAACACTTAAATCGTGAGTGATGAGGATGATTCCAGAATCCAAATCATCTTTCAATTCATTGATTAAATCCAAAATTTGAGCCTGGATCGTTGCATCTAATGCTGTTGTTGGCTCGTCCGCAATCAGAAGTTCCGGTTGGTTAGCAATCGCAATCGCAATGATGACACGTTGTCTCATCCCACCTGATAGTTCATGTGGAAATTGTCCATATACGTGTTCAGCACGAGGAAGTTCTACTCTATTCAACAATTCTATTACGTATTTTTTACGCACTGACTTCGACATCTTCTTGTTATGTAGTAGAAGGACTTCTTCAACTTGTCTACCAATCTCCATCAGTGGATTCAATGCAGTAAGAGGGTCTTGGAAAATCATTGAAATTTCTTTTCCTCTTAGAGCATTAATTTTGGATGGTGGCAGGTTCGCTATGTTACGTCCATTAAAGTCGATTTCACCTTCGATTTTTGCCCGATTATGTAATCCCATGACCGAGAATGCTAAAGCACTCTTTCCAGATCCTGATTCCCCTACAATCGCTAACACTTCGTTTTGATGAACATCTAACGAAACATCATCAACTGCTGCATAATGTTCTTCCCCAATTCGAAATGAGGTTTTTAAATTTCTTAACTCCAAAATCTTTTTACTCATTATGATCACCCTAATGTAATATTTTCTCGCTGTCTGACTATAATGATTTTCAATCATTTAATTTTTCTGAAAATTTACGCGAAACATGATATATGCCAAAACTATTTTTAGTAGTGTTGAAGTATGAAATGACTTAAATTACTTTTTCTGGCTAACTGTTTTAAATTAACATCTTTAATTTTATAAGGGACACTAATAAAAAGCAACCTATTTTTTAAAATTTTTAAAATATTGTTTTTACTAATAATTATTCATTTTTTTACAACTTCTTTACATTCAGATTATTCGACAAAAAACGCTCCTAACTACTCCACAGCAGTTAGGAGGTTGTTTTTTAGGCAGGTTGGTCTACTTTTGTCGGTTTCCCAAAAATAGATCTTTCTAATACTTCTGCAACGTCTTGGGTTGTTACTTCTTCATCCACTTCTTTTGACTTCGTACCATCTGAAAGCATCGTCAGACAGAAAGGACATGCACTAGAGATCGTATCTGGTTCCACATCCAATGCTTGTTCTGTACGTGCCACGTTTACGCGGTTTCCTGTGGTTTCTTCCATCCACATCATACCGCCACCAGCACCACAGCACATTCCATTTTCTTTGCTGCGTTTCATTTCAACCACTTCCACGCCAGGTATTGCTTCTAAAATATAACGTGGAGGATTATAAATTTCATTGTAGCGACCTAAATAACATGAATCGTGATAAGTTATTTTTTCTTCTATCGCTTGTTCTGGTTCTAATAATCCGTCTTTAATCCATTCCGCAAGTAATTCAGTATGGTGGAATACTTCGCCTTCAAAGCCGAAATCAGGATATTCATTTTTGAAAACATTGTACGCATGTGGATCAATCGTAACGATTTTCTTGATATCGTTCTTTTCAAATTCTTTGATATTCTTTTCAGCAAGTTCTTGGAATAAAAATTCGTTCCCCATACGTCTTGCTGTATCTCCCGAGTTACGCTCTTTATTACCTAAGATTGCGAATTTGATGCCTGCTTTATTCATCAAACGTGCGAATGCCATTGCAATCTTCTGGCTTCGGTTATCATAAGATCCCATTGAGCTCACCCAGAATAAATATTCAAATTCTTCTTCTTCTTTATTTAATTCTTTAACTGTAGGTACATGTAAGCTATCGTCAGCATCTCTCCAGTTTTCACGGTCCTTCTTAGAAAGACCCCATGGATTACCTTGACGTTCAATATTCGACATAGCACGCTGTGCGTCAGCGTCCATTTTCCCTTCAGTCAATACCAAGTAACGACGCAAATCAATGATTGTGTCTACGTGTTGGTTCATTACAGGACATGCATCTTCACAATTACGGCAAGTCGTACAAGCCCATAATTCTTCCTCAGTTACAACGTCACCGATCAAATCTTTTTCCATAACTTGTTGAGCTAATGAACTATTAGGGTCTGCTGCAACTTGGTTACCTTGAGTGTTTGCAAAAGCATAGCTCGGAACCCAAGCAGATTTCCCCGTTACGGCTGCACCCTTTTCAGTCAAGTGGTTACGGATCTTGACCATGATATCCATCGGTGAAAGCATCTTACCTGACCCGGATGCAGGACAAACGTCAGTACAACGACCACATTCGACACATGCATATAAGTCGAGTAACTGCAGTTGATCCAAGTCTTCTACTTTACCGACACCGAATGTGACTTCTTCCGCATCTTCAGCGTCTTCGTCTACATCGAAATTGATTTTTTCTAATTTACCATGCTTTTTATCTTTTGTTAAAAATACGTTAGCTGGCCCCGCAATCAGGTGCGCGTGCTTAGATTGAGGTACATACACTAAGAACCCAAGTAACGCGAACAAGTGGATCCACCACATGACATAGAAGAGAACCGCTGCTACTTCAGGATTCATCCACATGAACGCTGCAGCTATACCTGAGGCGACAGGTTCTGTCCAAGTCATTTCATTATTATGCCAAATTATTTCAAAGCCATTACCTGCAAGAACAGACAACATCAACGTTCCGATGAAAATTAATACAAGTCCAGCTTTAAAACCACGCTTCAAGCGAACTAGTTTTTCAATATAACGACGGTAGAAGGCCCAAATGACCGCTACTAAAATCGTCAGAGTTACTATTTCCTGGAAGAAAGTAAATCCTGGATAGAATATTCCTAGTGGCAGATGCGAGCCTGGCGCCAATCCTTTCCATATGTAATCGATGGCACCGAACTGTACTAATAGAAATCCATAAAACATCATGACGTGTATCGCACCAGATTTTTTATCTTTAAGTAATTTCTTCTGACCGAACACGAACACCAAGATATCTTTTACTCGTTGTTTCATATCTTGATCGAACTCTTTTTCTCGACCCATTTTGATGTAAGCTATACGCGTACGAACAATCTGCACAAACAAGAAAAGTGCATATAACGTCACGCCTAAGAAAGCGATCCAGTTAATCAACAAAAATGTGTCCACAATGCTCCCCCCAATACGTATTATCGATGATGTGTCGTTTTAAATCGACAAACTTTATCTTCTATCTTAACATGAAAACCCTTTCAATTGAGCTACAATTCTTATTAATTAATATTATACAATGAATGAGCATTCAGTCAATCTATTTTCAAAGAAATTGTCGAATAAGGTTACCGAAACTATATATAATAGGTAGGAAATATTGATTTTACTTTTTGCGTAGAAATCTTGTTTCACAAGGTCTTTAAGCTATTTATTCTTGATCTTTCGCTAATAAATCAACGGTTTAATTAAAATATCGAGTTCCTTACCACAACCTCGTAGTCGAAGGAGATTATCTAATGTGGGTGTTTGTCATTATTATTCTCATCATCATTTTTGTTCTATTGAAAGATCGAACAATCCACCAATCCATAATAAGCTCCTACCCTACCCGAAAGGCAGACATCCAATTTTTCAACAATGGAAAATTTCTGTTCAAACAGCTTTTTCGTGATATCCGGGATGCTGAGCAGTTTATTTGTGTACAATTTTTCATTATTAAAAAAGACCGTTTCAGTCGAGATTTCCTCACGCTTCTAATCGAAAAGGCTGACGCAGGTGTCCCTGTCTACCTAATGGTGGATCGGTTGGGTTCCTTTACAATTGACCGGAAATTAATACAAGAGCTGAAATCAGTTGGAGGAACCATCATAAAGTGTAATCGCTTCGATTGGCGACATCCATTTCGTTCAATCAACCAACGCAATCACAGAAAAATTACGGTAGTTGATGGAGAAATTGCTTACATTGGAGGCTATAACGTTGCTGATGAGTACATTAATGAAAGTCCGAAGTTTTCACTTTGGAGGGATTACCACTTGAGGGTGACAGGAGAAGTCGTCCAAGATATTTATGACCTTTTCAGTCGCGATTTCAAACTAAACAATGGCCATAGCCTACATCACGGGGCATCAACCGAGCCTGGAGGTAGCATTGAAACTCAACTGATACCGTCTGCACATGGTACTTTAGAAAGTACGTTTTTGAGTTTGATTGATGAAGCAAAACAAACCATACTAATAGGAAGTCCCTATTTCATCCCGAGTGAAGCAATTATGGAATTACTCGAAAAGAAAGCTCAGGATGGGGTTAGCATTACAGTCTTATATCCACACGAATCGGATCATTTACTTGTTAAAGAAGCATCCTCAACATATTTACGTAGAATGCATCACGCCGGTGCTAAGATTCACTTATTCACCCATGGATTTTATCACGCTAAAATTATATTTATTGACGATAAGATTTGTGACATTGGTACAGCGAACTTCGACAAAAGGAGTCTATTTATAAATGAGGAAGTTAATTTGTTGATTTTTGACAAAGGATTGATTGAAGAAATACGTAGCTTTTACGAGAAGGATCTGATGGATTCTGTTCCGCTAGATGAAAAGTGGTTAAATGAAGGTAACTTCTTGGCGAAGAGTGCTGCGAAGATGTTTAATTCTTTTCTTTAATATTTGGAGCTGTTAACGTTTAGTGTTGATTCTAACGAATCGCTTAGAGGCGGACGCCGCTTTCTGACGATCTGGATGGTCAAATATCGGCGTTCGATACAGGACGTGTCGGACTTTAGCCGATCTGGGGGCACGGCTTCAACTTCCCAAAACTCGCCTTCGAGAGTTTTGCGTGATTTTCAGCTCGTGCTGCTCCCCTAGGAGTCGTCGCCTCAGGCAATTCGTAAAATCAACGAGGGTTGACAAATGCATCTCCAAATTATCAACAATGAGATTAACAAAGTTAAACATTCTTAAAGTATAAAAAAGGTAACAGTTACCCCCTGTTACCTTACCTTTCGTTTTAAAGATGTTCTTCCACTTCACGCGTCATCAACCATTGATTTTCAATGATCGCCCAATTCTCCACCGTCAACATTCGCGCTAAAACCCGGTTGCCCATTTGAATAATTTGTTCAAAGAAGACAACTGCATGATCATCGTCCCTCATACGAATAACTCGATGTTCAAATAATTTCTTAGCTCCTCTAAGTTGAGAAACTGATTGAATCATTCCATCAAAAGCTTCCTGTCTTTCGTAATAAACGGGCCGATTATCCTCTCCCCAAAAGAAGGTGACGTAGTATTCATCCGCCATAAAATCTAATGAAGACGCATCTCCGGAATCCAACGCTTGCTGCCATTTCAATATGTATCGGTCATGGACGTCCATAAATCGAGACAACCCTCGCATAATATAACCTCTCCCAGTAACGATCAAACATAAATCGACTAAGTACATCGTAACATACTTAGTCTAATCTTAAAGCAAAAGAGCTCAATCATTCTCCCCTTTTTTATATCCATTTTATATCAAAGCTAAGCTTCAAATAAGCCTAAGGTCTTAGTCAAAAATATAGCTCAGGATCATTACTGAAATCCTTTCTATCGATTAATCTTAAATTACAGACAAGACGAAAGGAGGAATAGACATGCCTAAATGGTTATGGATCGTGCTAGCCATCGTATTGGCAATTGTGGTACTCGCTAACTTAGGTCCGATGATTGTACTTGGTTTAGCATTATGGTTCGGTTATTTATTGCTCAGAAAATGGTTCCGCACAGACTCAACATCTACAAAGGTGCTCATATTGGTTGTAGGAGCAATTCTGGTCAGTATCGCCATTGCTAATAGTTACGCTATTATCGGGATCGCTGCTGCATACGGATTATATGTGATGTACCAGAAGAAAGACGACGTGGATGAAGAGCCGGAAAATGATGACCCTTTCACGAATTTTGAAAATCAATGGAAAGAATTATCGAAATACTAATTTATGAGGAGAGATGGATATGAGTAATATCATTACTAGAATGAAAAACGCAGTATCTGCAGATTTACATGACTGGATGGATGAAAAGGAACAAAAGAATCCGATCGCTATGCTTAATCAACATTTAAGAGAAAGCGAGAAAGAGGTTGAGAAAATACGTAAGATGATGGACCGTCAGCGTCAATTACGCGATGAGTTCACAAAAGAATTCGAGCAAGCTTCTTATATGAAAGAAAAGCGTGAAAAACAAGCAATTGTCGCCAAAAAAGCGGACGAGCAGTCTCTTTATGATTTTGCAAGAAGAGAAGAAGAGCAATATGAAGAGCAAGCTGATAAGCTTCAATCTTCTTTAACAGAAATCAAGCAATCCATCGATCAGCTGGAAGTGAAATATCGTGACATGAAACACAAATTGAAAGATATGAAGTACAAGCGGTTGGAGTTGATGGGTAAAGAAAATATGATCCGACTGAACCATCGTATGAACCAAGTCTTGAGCCACAATAATGAACAATCGTCTAGAAAGTTCGACGAAATCGATCGCTATATGGAGTCACTTGAACAGCGCGTTAATCGAGACTATGAACATTATACTTTTGACGATAAAATCGCTAAGCTTGAAAAAGATATGAAGCACGAAGCTTAATCATGCCGGTCCTCTTTTTTAAAGAGGACCGATCTTTGATTATGGTAAAATATACACAAAAGGAGGTTCGCCCTGTGTTCGACAAGGTCAACTCGGAAATCGTCAATGCAATCATTATCATAGCTATTATTCTAGTCGCGATCGAAATCGTCCTATTTGATGGCGGACTTGTTGTATCACTTGGTATTTCAGCGATATTGATCTATCTGGGATATCAGCGATATGAACGTCAATCAGGGAAAATCTTTTTCTGGATAGGTGTAGTAACAGCAATTATTTCGATTTTGAACATGATGGTTGTTAAGTTTATTTTAATCGCAATTATCGGTTATTTCATTTATTACTATTATGAATCTCGTAAACAACCTAAGACCGTTCGGCCCTCATTTTCAACGAATGAGGCAGATGATGAAAACCTAGCAGATTCTGATAAATTTCAAAAAGATTCTACACTTTTAAGACAGTCATTGATTTCCCACCAAAAAACTCCTGATGAACCATACCCATGGAGAGATATACATATCACCGGGGTATTCGGTGATCGTACGGTGGACTTGACAGAAACATTCCTACCAGAAGATGATGCGATCATTTCGATCCGACATGGTCTTGGTAAAATTCAAGTACTCGTTCCTTATGAAATTGAAGTGAGTGTACATCACTCCACTCTCTTAGGTGAAGTAACTATTTTTAATGAAAAATTAGGACGAGTCGTCAATGAAACTATCGCGTATCAAACTGAAGACTTCGACCTTGGGCAACCTAGAGTAAAAATTATGACTTCACTGATATTCGGACGCTTGGAGGTTGTGCGCACATGAGTATGTTCAAGTATCTCTTCCTAACAATCATTTTGGTAGTGGCCACAACAATATGGGGATTCACGTTTCTTCTGATGCAGTCATTCGAAGCTATCACTTACTCAGACTTGATGGATGCCACCTATTATTCTGTTCCAATACCTTTTTATCTTCTTGGAGGAACAATCATAGTTACGCTTCTATTAGCGAGTTTTCTAGGAGGCGTCTATTCTATTAAACGTCGTAAAATCTTAATCGGCTTAGAGCGGATTTTGAAAAATCAACCTCTATATAAAAATGAACGGGAACGCTCAAGTTGGGACGATCCTTCGTTCGAGTGGATGGAGAAAATCGAAGCCGAGAAACAAGACCGCATGAAGAGAATTCGCTACCTTGCGAATGAATTGGCATCGATCGAAACAGATCCAGTCAATGAAGATCATATTTTAGAAAAAGAACGTAGCCGACTCGCTCGAGAGCTACATGATTCCGTTAGCCAGCAACTGTTCGGCGCCTCCATGCTACTCTCTTCCATAACCGAGCAAAAATTATCTAGTAATGATGCTTTAGATCAACAATTGAAAAAAGTTGAAGAAATGATTCAACAGTCGCAACTTGAGATGAGAGCTTTATTACTTCAGTTACGACCGATTGCCTTACGCGACAAGTCTTTGAAGGAAGGCGTGGAGTCTTTCTTGAATGATTTGATGCAACGCGTACCGATAGATTTGAAATGGAAAATAGAAGATGTTTCGATGGATAAAGATATCGAGGATCAATTGTTCCGTATTTTACAAGAATGTGTATCCAATAGCTTGCGACATGCAAAGGCGGGAGCCATCGACACTTTGCTCATAGAACGAGATGGTTTTGTCATTTTACGTTTGGTTGATAATGGTATAGGTTTTGACATAGAGGAAGCTGAGAAGTCATATGGATTGATGAACATTAAAGAGCGTGCTTACGAGATCGGTGGCATAGCGCGAGTGATCAGCTTAGAAGATTACGGCACAAAAATTGAAATAAAAGTTCCTGCACGAGGAGGGCATTCAGTTGATTAAAGTTGTTTTTGTCGATGATCATGAAATGGTACGGATTGGTGTATCTTCATATTTGTCAGCTCAAGAAGATATTGACGTAATAGGCGAAGCGGATAACGGTGAGGACGGTGTGCGTTTGGCACTAGATCTCCGCCCCGATATTATACTGATGGACCTCGTAATGGAGGGCGTCAATGGAGTCGAGGCCACAAAGCGAATTCTAAATGAATGGCCCGAAGCAAAAATAGTCATCATCACAAGCTTCTTGGACGATGATAAATTATATCCAGCCCTCGAAGCAGGGGCAACCAGCTATTTATTAAAAACATCCAAGGCAAAAGATATTGCTGAAGCCATCCGAGCAACCCACCAAGGTCAATCAATTCTAGAGCCAGAAGTAACAGGAAAACTGATGAACCGGATGCGCACACCTACAGAAGAACCTCTTCACGATTCTCTGACACAAAGGGAAAAAGAAGTCTTGATGTTGATCGCCCAAGGCAAATCCAATCAAGAAATCGCTGATGAATTATTTATTGCTCTTAAAACGGTGAAAGTCCATGTCAGTAATGTTCTCTCAAAGCTCGAGGTTCACGACCGGACACAGGCAGTCGTATATGCGTTCAAACATGACATCGTCTAACCTAGATACACTCAGTCGCTAAGCGTCTAGTTCCCCCTCGGACTAGGCGTCTTTTGTTAGTATTTGGATAAGCACTCCCCCTTTTTGGATTATTTTCCGATTATGGTAGTAGAGCTCAAATTTTCATAAAAAAAGATTTTATTTGAAATTCGCATTATCCGACTTGTTTTTGTTGATTTTTGCAAAAAACCGCGAGTTTTTCGCATTATCTGGGTGGATTGTGTTGATTTCCACATGTGACAAATTGTTAGAATATTTGTAAATTACCAAAGAGTGCTCTTTTTGATATAGATAAATATTGGCCGGCCTCCATAATTAGGGGGAAATCGATGAATGATGTTACGGGGGAAGAATTATATACAGATGATTTCGAGAAGGTGTTAGTTGAATATAAAAAGATGATTCATCATGTCATTCATAAGTTGAATATCAAGGATCCTCATGGTGATTTCTATCAGGAGGGCATGGTGGCGTTATGGGAGGCACATGGGAAGTATGCGGATTTCGACACGTTTCCAAAGCTTGCATACATTACGATCCGGAGTCGATTGATCGATACAATCCGCAAGAGTCGACGCATCCAAGAGAATGAGACGGCTTCGGAAATGAACGAGGATGAGGGTGCATGGGATGGACGTCTTGAAGGTTTCGACCCTGAGTTCTGGCAGGTGGTTCGTAATGCCCTGACAGATAAGCAGTGGATATTCGTCGGAAAGCGCCTGATCGAAGGTAAGTCCTATAAGGAAATTGCTTTTGAAGGGGATGTAACTGTGGATGCGGTAAAGGGCTGGGGCAAGGAAGTCAAGCGGAAACTCAAGCCTGTTTTGACGGATTTTCTTTAAGGGGGATTTCCCGAAAATAAGCGGACTCTCGAATGGTGGGGGTTCCGCTCGTGCTTGGTGGAGGGTTCAACTATTGACGTGAAGGGTTCAATTCCTGACGTGAAGGATTAGAAACCTGACGTGGAGGATTCAACTTCTGACATGGAGGATTACAAACCTGACGTGGAGGATTTAACTCCCGAAGTGGAGGATTCGACTTCCGACGCGGCGGGTTCAACTCCCGACGTGGAGGATTCAAAACTCAACGTGGCGGGTTCGACTTTTGTTACGATGGATTAAACTCGCGTTATGGTGCATTGAACACAGCACCCAATCCACAAAGTTATACATACAAGAATTATAAAAAAGACTGCCTCCTTTTCGGAAAACAGCCTCCAATTTACTACTCATTAAAGTTATTTTTAATCAAATTCGTTAATTTTTCTAGTGCTTCGTCTTCATCATCGCCATCTGCTGTCAAAGTGATTGTCGTACCTGGTTCTACACCAAGAGTCATGACGCCAAGAATACTTTTGGCATCAGCTTCTTTATCACCTTTGACGATTTTGATGTCAGATGTGAATTTGTTCGCTTCTTGCACGAGTTGTTGTGCTGGTCGCGCATGAAGACCTGTTTGGTTTGTTACTTCAATATCTACTTTTGCCATGAAAATCCCTCCTTACTCTTCTAATGCTGCGATGAGTTCTTTACTATCTTCAGCTTCTGCTAATTTTGCTCTGAACTCTTCATGCATTAATTTTCTTGATAGTTGTGAAAGGATTTGCAAGTGTTCTTTTCCTGCTTGTTCTTCTGGAATCGCTATTAAGAATACATATGAAACCGGATTGCCGTCGAGTGATTGCCAATCCACTTCATTTGCCAAGCGCGCAAATGCTAAAGATGCTTCAGCTACTCCTGTTGATTTTCCGTGTGGAATTGCAACAGCGTATCCAATTCCAGTTGATCCTTCAACCTCACGAGCGTTGACTGCTTCTTTGAATGTTTCAGGCTCAGTCACGACTCCTGTTTCTTGCATTTTTTCAACCATCTTATTAATTGTATCCTCTTTCGTTTCACTAGGCAATCCAAGTAAAACGTGTTCTTGTTTCAGTAATTCTGCTAAGCTCATTGATTACAGCTCCTTCTTCTTAGATGTCTATACATTTCCCTTTTTGATTAAAAGTTAAAAGTATTAGCTTGTGATATCTGCAGCAGTTTCGGTTGGTTTTTTCTTAAGGATAACAACAAGAACCGCTGTAACTAACGCACCGATAATAATCGCTAGTGCGTATAAAAAGACGTTTTGTGCTGCATCCGGTATGGCCATCGCGAATATACCACCGTGCGGTACACGAAGCCCAGCATTGAAAGCCATTGACAATGCACCGGCAACAGCTGAACCAGCAATCAACGATGGTATTACTCGGAATGGGTCGGCTGCCGCGAACGGAATCGCCCCTTCAGTAATAAAGGATATACCCATAACTCCTGCCGCTTTACCTGCTTCACGTTCTTCTTTAGAAAATTTATTTTTAGCGATTTGTGTTGCGATGAAAAGTCCAAGCGGTGGTGTCATACCAGCAGCCATAATCGCAGCCATCGGTCCGAAAATTTCACTTCCGATTAGACCGACACCAAAGGCATAAGCTGTTTTGTTAACAGGTCCACCCATATCTACGGCCATCATTCCACCTAATAACAAGCCTAATAGGATCGCGTTAGCTCCAGTTAATGAATTCAACCAGTTTTCAAGTCCTGTCATTAAAGCACCAATTGGAACGCCGATCACATACGCCATCAGTATCCCTGAAACTAGAGTAGCTAGAACAGGAATGACTAATACAGGGCGAATTCCTTCCAAAGACCTTGGTAAAGGGAATTTATCTTTGATCAGTTTCGCAACATAACCAGCGACGAAACCACCAATGATACCCCCTAAGAAACCTGAACCGTTATTACTGGCCATCATACCGACAACCAAACCTGGCGCGAGTCCGGGTTTATCTGCAATAGAGTAAGCAATGAAACCAGCAAGTACAGGTACCATTAATCCTAAGGCAGCTTTACCAATTACACCCAACTGCGCAAAGAAGCTATCTTCCGCCGGGTCTAAACCACCGAAAAATGATAAAGCCATTAGGATACCACCCGCTACAACAATCGGGATTAGGAACGAAACACCATTCATCAAGTGTTTGTAGAAACCTTGACGTTCTTCTCCCTTTTCAGCCTTTTTACGTTGAACATTATCCGCGTAGTCTTCCGCTGACATCGCTTCTTTCGCCAATGCGCGGTCGATCAAATCTCCAGCATTCTTGATCGCTTCTGAAACCGCAACTCGAATGACTGGTTTACCTTCAAAACGACTTTCATCGACATTCGTATCTACTGCCAAAATGACGGCGTGTGCTTCACGAATATCCTCTTCAGTCAATTCATTCTCGACACCGACGCTCCCTTGCGTCTCGACCTTCATCGGTACATCTTTCTCTTTCGCTGTCTTCTCCAACGACTCTGCGGCCATGAATGTATGGGCAATACCCGTCGGACAAGCAGTTACAGCTACTAGCTTTTTCATAATAAAACCTCCTCGTATTTAAATATGATCTATGTGGACTTTATCTTTCGATGCCTCTACTTCATCAAGTGAGCAAACCTTTGTGCCCGGTTTAGACGCGGTAATTGTTCCTGCCGCTGTCGCCCACTTCGCAATTTCTTCTAGCGAGAATCCATTCAATAAACTATAAATCATAGCTCCTACCATTGAATCTCCTGCTCCCACTGTACTTTTCGCTTCAATTGGAAAAGGTTTAGCCAAAACCTGCGCGTCTTCAGTTACAAACAACGCACCTTCTTTCCCAAGTGAAACAACAACTAATTCAATACCACTTTCGATTAGGTTATTCGAAGCTTCAGTGATTTCCTGAACATTTTCAAACCGTCTATCAAAAAGATGTTCTAGTTCCTCTAAATTCGGTTTGATCGCAAAAGGTTTAGATTCGATTCCTTTTTCGAGTGCTTTCCCACTCGCATCTAGAATCGTTTTAACTCTGTGTTTTTTCGCGAGTTCTACGTATTTATGATAAATAGAATCGTCTATACCTTGGGGAGTGCTGCCACCCAACACAAGGTACTCTGCCTCTTGTAAGTCCCGTTCTAGGTGTTGATCTAGTTGTAAACTTTCCTCATTTTCAACCCCGAAGCCCGGTTCATTGATCTCTGTCGTTTGTCCTTTTTCCAGGTCAACGATTTTAAGGTTTGTTCGAACTTCCCCTTTTACTTGAACGAAATCCGATTCAATACCCAAAACTGATAACTCTTGCTGCATTTTTTCACCTAGTGCACCTGCTAGAAAACCTGTCGCCGTGACTGGAACATTAAATTTCCTGAGCACCTTGGCAACGTTGATACCTTTTCCACCAGGATCCATTAGAGGCTGTTCTTCCAGCCGATGGAGTCCTCCAAGTTCTAACTTGGGAACTGTTATCGTACGATCAACAGCTGGATTCAAGGTGAGTGTAATTACTGATGTCATGATGGATCCCCCTGCAGTGTCGCGATATCGATATTAACTCCTTCATTTCGCATTTCTTCTACTAAGTCTTGTGGTACACGATCGTCCGTAATTAAAACGTCGACTTGGTCAATAATAGAACCGAATGCCGCGAAGCTTACTTTCCCGAATTTACTATGATCAGATAAAACGATTACTTCCTTCGATTGCTCCAACATCGTTCGCTTCGTTGCTGATTCAATCAAGTTGGGTGTCGTCAAGCCGTGTGCTAGATCAACTCCATTCGTTCCGATAAACGCTTTGTCAACATATAATTGTTTTAAAATTTGATCGGTCAATGGCCCAACAAGTGCTTGTGTTTCATGTCGTAACTTTCCACCCGGAACGACCACTTCAAGATGCGGTGCATCCCTCAAATGTTCCGATATTTCTACTGAATTCGTAACGATCGTCAGCGATTGAAACTTTTTCAAGCCCGGAACGAGTTGTAATGTCGTTGTCCCTGAATCTAAAAGGATCGTGTCGTTTTCATCGATATAGGAAAGTGCCGCTTGTGCGATCGCCTGTTTTTCTTCCTTTAGACGATCCGACTTTTCCAAAACAGTCGGTTCGAAATTCACTGTTTCTGTAGCGATGGCTCCGCCATGTGTCCGTCTCAACATTTCTTCATCTTCTAACTCTTTCAAATCTCTTCGGACGGTTGATTCCGACACACCGAAATGTTCGCTCAATTCTTGAACCGATGCTCTTGATTGTTTTTGGACGAATGTAGCTATTTGATTTTTACGTTCTTCACTATATAACAAATACATCACCTACTTCTCTTTTGCGATGATTTTTTATGCTCATTATTGACTGAATGTGATTATTTATGATTATAATAGAAGGTGAAAGCGGTGTCAAAGAGTTATTTTTAAAAATTCATGCGCATTTATTGCTCATTTGTGATTGTTTATATAAAATTCAGACTGGAAGGAGAGATCGACCAATGACAAAATTGAACGGGATTGCCGCTTCGAACGGCGTTGCCATCGGAAAAGCTTTCGTTGTGCAAAACCCTAATATAGAGATTCCAGAACATAAAGTTGAAGATCACGCTCAAGAGTTAGAACGCTTCAACCAAGCAATTGAACGAGCGACTCTTGATTTGGAAAAAATCCAAGCTCATGTTGAAAAAGAAATGGGCGAGGAACATGCGAAAATTTTTGGAGCCCACATTTTAGTATTAAAAGATCCGGAGTTACTTAACACAGTCAAAGGAAAGATCGAGAGTGACAGCACTAACGCCGAAAAATCGATGCAAGATACGGCCGATCAGTTCGTAACCATCTTCGAATCGATGGATAATGAATATATGAAAGAACGCGCAGCTGATATTCGAGATGTTTCGAAACGTGTTTTATCCTATTTATTGGATTTACCACTCGCTTCAACTAGCGACATTACAGAAGAAGTTATTCTAGTAGCACATGACTTGCTACCGTCTGATACAGCACAGCTCAACCCAGCCTTTGTCAAAGGAATTGTGACCGACATCGGTGGGCGCACCTCTCACTCCGCGATCATGTCACGTTCAATGGGCATCCCTGCAGTCGTTGGTGCCGGTGACGCTACTGAGCAGATCGAAGCTGGAACGCCATTAATCTTAGACGGAGCAGAAGGCGAAGTATTGCTTAACCCTAGCGAAGAGCAAACTTCTTTTTATGAAAAAAAGGTGGAAGAACAGCGTGAACGTGAGGAAGAATTACAACAACTCGTAGACGATGTATCAACCACCAAGGACGGGCACGAGGTGGAACTCGCAGCTAACATCGGCTCGCCGAAAGACATCGATGTAGCCCTAGCGAATGGTGCTGAAGGCATCGGCTTATTCCGCACTGAATTTTTATACATGGATCGCGATCGCCTTCCGACTGAGGACGAACAATTCCAGGCGTACAGCGAAGTGTTAGAAAAAATGGCTGGACGCCCCGTCGTCATCCGTACGCTCGATATCGGCGGAGACAAAGATCTACCTTATTTAGATTTACCTGAAGAACTAAATCCATTCTTAGGTTTCCGTGCGATTCGTCTATGTCTTGAACGCACAGACTTATTCCGCACCCAGTTGCGTGCATTGTTGAGAGCTAGCGCTTACGGGAATTTGAAAATCATGTTCCCGATGGTCGCTACATTAGAAGAATTTCGTGAAGCTAAAGCATTACTAGAGGAAGAACGGCAGAATCTTTTAGGCGAAGGACATGAAGTCAGCGGCTCAATAGAAGTCGGAATCATGGTAGAAATCCCGTCCACTGCAATGATAGCTGACCAATTCGCAAAAGAAGTCGACTTTTTCAGCATCGGAACGAACGACTTGATCCAGTACACGATGGCAGCAGACCGCATGAACGAGAACGTTTCGTACTTGTATCAGCCTTATCATCCCGCAGTGCTAAGGTTAATCGAGCGAGTCATTCTAGCTGCGAAAGCAGAAGGAAAATGGACAGGCATGTGCGGTGAAATGGCCGGGGATACAGTTGCTATACCTGTATTACTAGGGTTAGGGTTAAACGAATTCAGCATGAGTGCTTCATCAATATTAGAAGCACGCGCCCAGTTGAAAGAACTTAGCTACAAGGAGACGAAAACCGCTAGTCCTAAGATTTTAGCCCAATCCACAAATGAAGCCGTGAAAGAATATGTGCAAGAGAACTTTTTGAAATAAAAAAGATTTAATTTGAGCGGTTTTGAAAATAGGTTCAGTTAAATGCAAGTTAGGTTCAGTTGTTTCGGTGATAGGTACAGTTAATCCGAAATTAGGTTCAATTATTTTTAGTTTAGTTCGGATAAACGTAAATTAGGTTCGGTTAAATTCAAATATAAAAAAAGTTTTCATTGCACCAAAAAAGGCGACTCAACAAATGAGTCGCCTTCATTATTACCACATCGGTTTTTCTTCACTCGATAATTCAAGAAAATAAGGCGTTGCACAAAGTATTCCGATAGCAAGCAGAATCACAACAAAAGCCGCGATTTCTATAGCTATGAAAGTCGGAACAATCAAGAATATCGGCAACAAAATCATCCATGTTTTCCAAAAAGATTTTGTCGTCATATACTGTTTTTCACCGCAATTGTTGCATCTCGTGCCCCCACCAAAACGAAAATTCATTTTGAATGCGTTCTTCCAAGACCACTGATGGCCGCAACTATCACATGTAGGTAAACCCATCATACTTCTCCTCACCATTTACACTTTTGAGCTAATTTTACCATACAAACTATCAGTTATTACATAAAAAAGAGGCTTTACTCAGCCCCTTCTACTCCGTCTAGCGAAATAACATCGTGATAATCCTCATTTTTCTCAAGTTGCATTTTTGCGTAAGGGCACGTCGCAATGATTTTCTTATCCACTTCACGTGCGTAGTGCACAACTTTTTCCACTAAAGCTTGTCCAATCGCCTGGTTACGTAGTTCTTCCGCTACATACGTATGATCAATTTCTAAATGGTCCTCATCTCTTTCGACAAAATGAATTTCAGCTTTTTTGTCATCTTGATCACCATAGTAAAACTCATTACCATCTTGATGAATATTCATTGGATTAACCCCCTATAGAAATCTTCTAGTACTATTTTACCCTGTAACATAGGGGGTTTAAACTAACTATATACATTTACAGTTTCAGATTCTTTAAGATCTTCATCGATCATTTCATTCTGTTGCATATAGTAATACATTCCATAAGTGATAATAGTTACTGCAATTACTGAAAAGATAATGACCCAAACTAATTTTTTACCATCGAAACCGTTGTTCGAAGACATATAAACACTTCCTCACCAAGTATGCTTTTTATCATTTTAACAAATTACGAGCCTTTCATACATTACCGCGACTGATCAAAGTACCCTTCTTTTTTGAGGCTTTCATAGATTTTAATATATTTACTTTCGTTTAACTGCCAGGAAAAAGTCCCAGCAAGTACACCCATAATCAGTGCCACATAAAAAATAAAAATTACCTCGAATGGGTTTCTTCCATGGAGAACCCACGCATGAAAAACTCCAAAAATTAAAACACCGAGAAAAGCTTTCGAGAATTCCCTAATAAAATGATACCAGAATCGGTAATCCCTCGTTCTTTTCCATTTATAAAAAAATTTTAGATCACTGTTCCTACTGCGCACAATTTGAACCAAAACGATCCCATAGAGAACAATCACTGTCACATAATAAATGACAGGATATGCTACCTCATTTCGATCAGGAATTGTTAAAAGTAAAACCAGCAAACCTAACGTGAATATGAATTCGAACCATTTTCTCCACATAAAAATACCCTTTCAATCGTACATAATGTCTTATTAACATTACGTTCGACGAAAGGATACGTTTCAGCTTTATCTAATCTTTTTCCTTATCCTCAGCCATCCGCTTCTCCACTTTCCTGAATCTACGCTCTTGGGACGGCTTCTGGATCCAACCTAATAAGCCACCTAAAATTAATATCGCGGGTATCATCAGCGCCCAACCAACGTCACTCAAGCGTATGATAATATCCCATGGGGTCAAACCATTGAAAACATATTGGTACCAAGAAGCGACAATAAAAATAAGGCCCAAGCCAATAGCTGCCCCTTTTGCATAATGATAGGTCATCGGCTTATTTCTCTCAGTTTTCCAACGCTCATAAAACCATTCATCGAACATCTTTCTCCAAACTTCACGGAAAAGGAGCGCAGGAATGAGCCCCATCAATGTATAGTAATAAAATGATTCAGAATGCAAATCATCGTAGTTAGGAATAACAATCAAAAGTGTCAAAATAACTGGTATGAGAACGATTCGAATGAATTTATAGACTTTGCTCATTGTTGTTTCCCTCTCTCCAACAAAACCTCGATTATTGTCATAAAAGCTAGTAGTTATTACCATTATGAATGAAAAAAAGATAGGTATCTAGTATAAGCCACCTGCTTCCCTTAGATTTAAGCCTATCGCTGCAATTCTTTTTCAATTTCATCATCACTTAACTTTTCAATTTCGCCCACTTTATGATGACGAATCAACTTATTAAGTTTCGAGTTAATCATGACCAACATGACAACTACGAAAAACGCAAATAAAACGAGAAGCCCCCCCAACAAGATCCCTCCTTTTATCGTTATTAAAATATGTAACCTCTCAAACTGCACGAAAAGTAAATTTCAGTTCAACTCATCGCCCTACTAATTGGCGAAACACCCAAAGAACCTAGTACATCTCAGTCGCATCGTCTGGGAGCTTACGAACATGGTGTAGGTGCGTTCTCACTTTCCTCTCCTCTTCTCGGTTGTAAGAAAAGCCAAGGTTTTTCGCATTCTCTTGTGCAATTTCACTGAACAATTCACACATTACGAACAGTGAATTCCATATCTTTTCTGCTTCCGCCGAAGAAAACGTCCTTAACACTCTATTCCAAGTTTCTTCATCTAAGTAATCCTTCAGATACGAACTGAATTTCCCGGTTGAAACTTGGAAATCGTGTGCTATTCCGACTTTCCAATCGAGCATTTGATTGAATGCATAACGGATCGGTCCATCCATAATGCCTTTTGCATATAGAATTTCTCCTCGCCATAATCCTTTGGCGATATATGGAGTCACCCACCAAAATTCATTGCAGCAGCCTCGAAAATCTTCTTCAGTCGGTCTCTTCACCCAATAGCTTCGGTCTGTCGGTGGTGGTAAGTCAGGCAATCTTTCGTCTTTATCCAATAAAATCATTTCAAGTGGATCTTGCCCGATATGTTCGTCAATTAATGCCGTGGAAATCAACGTCAAATCAATCCGGTTACCATCTGCGAACTGCATCAAATAAGCGAATCTTCCATTTTCTCCAGGAGCCCCCGAAAAATCATTCAAATCAGGCATTTGCATGACGATCCTTTCACCGAAAAGGTCTATCCAGCTATGGTCAGCAGTAAACGGGGTTACATCAGTGACTACATAAACAATGTCGTAATCCTGAAAGATGTCTCGTTTGGCATTGGGATTCGTGCGTGACCCATTCATCACCACAGCCCTAACTCGTTCATCTTTTTCAGCAAACCCTAAAATCATATCCATCATTTCTTTTTCAGAACGCATGAAAGTTTCCCTTCCCTCTACAAATTTACTTCATCGATCGATTCTTCTTTTTGTGCGTGCGTCGATACATGCCAAGTGACCCCATATCGATCAGTAACCTGGCCATAGGCGGGACTGAAAAACGTTTCCTGAAGGGCCATAAGTTCTTCGCCACCTTCTGCTAATCGGTCGAATAACTGCCTTGCTTCTTCTCTGTCATCAGCAGCGACTGCCACGGTGACATTGTTCCCAACAGCCAATCGCTCTCCAGGTTGACCGTCTGTGAGCATTAAATCTGTTTGCCCAATTCGCAAGTGGGCATGAAGGAGCTGATCTTCACCATCGCAAAACGGCCCATACTCACTTTGAGGTAATTCACTCATCATCTGCATCCCTATTCGTTCCGCCCCTAGTACTTCTTCGTAAAATAAAGCCGCTTCTTTTCCATTTCCTTCGAATATCAGATAAGGATTCACACTATGAATCATCAAATCTCCTCCCCTCGTTTTCGTTCTATATCATATTCAATTCTTAAGAATGGAATTGAAAAAATCCACATTCGATGAGTGGCGGTCAGATGCCCTTTTTCCGATTCCTCAACATAGAATGTTTCGTCAATCGGTAAGCGGAAAA
The DNA here is from genome assembly GCF_002844535.1 of Halalkalibacillus sediminis. Taxonomy (NCBI): domain Bacteria; kingdom Bacillati; phylum Bacillota; class Bacilli; order Caryophanales; family Bacillaceae; genus Halalkalibacillus; species Halalkalibacillus sediminis. Next base: position 154,211 of record NZ_PJNH01000002.1, on the reverse strand, counting down.
ACATCTTTTTACCTGCCAAATATATTCCTGCATCGTCAGTTGATTTTTTACTCGTCAGTTGTATACCTTTACCCTTTTTAGAATGTCTCAACACACCGACCATGGTGGAGAAAGGTAAAGGAAGAGCAATGTTCGTAAATGTGATACCGTTGTTTGAATGAATCGAATACAGCGCCACGAAAACCGTATCACCATCGACTTTCCTGATCCATGCTCGGACGTTTTGGCGACTGTCTTTCGCATCATCAATTGCTAAGATATCACCGGTCATTTCGACACGCTCACTTCTCAAAGGTAGATTCAATTGCTGCATCCCTTTACTGATAAGACGAAAAATAGCTGCAAATGGTTTAAACCAATTTAGCCATTTCACACGTGCGTAAAGACGGTAATTTACTGTGTTTTCATAAAAGTCATCAATCACAGATTTCTCTTCTCTCGCTTGTTCAGAAAAAACCGCCATATCATCCACGAGACCAGCATATGACTTCGATGAATCTTCATGTTTTCGAACAACCCCTTCACCAATTTTCCATCCACCTCTGATATGACTGACCGGAATCTTTTGTTCAAAAGGCTTTGCGGAAGGCACCGCTAGCGACCACCCAATCACACCTAATAGTCCAAAGGCTAGCTCATTCGTCACCCCATGGAATTGCAGCATGAAATCGATTGTGATTGTAAATTGACCCGACCAATTCCCATACGCATACATTAGTGAAAAAAGGATCGTCACACCTAGAGCTGAAAAAGATATGCGGCACAACCAACGTTGAAGTCGATTCGCAAATTTCGTACGGAAAGCGACCAAAATCAAGCTATAAATCCCAAATATGTATAACAAAACAGAAATCAGTTCAAGCGTGACAGAATACGTGATTCCTAGAGCTACGAAAATAGGAGCGATAGCAACTACAATCGCCGCTCGACGGTACAATTTACTTTGATGAAGTCGTCCAAGGAACCCGGTGAATATCGGAAAAAGAAATGCTGCATAGTGAAAGTGAACACCCGTCAGCCATGTAATGATTGGTGAGAAACCCGTATCAATTCCCGCTTCTGAGGCAAGGAACCACCCTCCCCCAATGACAAGATAAATCATGCCGATATTGATCATCACTTCTTCGATACGACGGTAACGAGGTTGCAACAGACGGCTGATCCCAAATAATGCAACCGCCATGGTGAAGACCCAATAAGCCATAGCCAACCAAGTGGTGGTGACGTCATCTCCGACTAGGAGTGTTGCAACTACCGCTGTCATGGCGCCAATCGTGATTCTCGGTAACCATTTGGAGAAGACACCCCCATTTTCACGAAGTAAAAGGTGTAAGATCATTGGTACGTAAATGAGTTGGGCCGCGGTCAAGATGAGTAGATATATGTTGGTTGATGAGATCCAGCCGATGACGGCTAGAGTAATGATGTTGAATAGACCGATGAGCTGTAGGTTCATGAATGTTGCTCCTTATTAGTAGGGGGATGGGAAATTGCTGATTGCATAAACATAGAATATCACGGTGAAAATCAGAGATAATACTAGATTACTAGCATCCAAGATGTAGTGCTTCTCTTGTCTTCGGTGTTTCCATTCCATATAGACTTTCAGTGTTTCATTTAATAACAGAGTCACAATCGCAAAACCAAAAAAGATATATGTAGGATCTTTTGGAAACCTCAAATAAACGACAATTATAAACACTAGAGCAGTGATAATAAACATAAAAAAAGAGATTTTTCTATGAGTTCCATTGACGTGGTTATTATCAAAATCAGTCCAATCTCGTTTTTGGATGTTGTATTTATTCCTTAAAATGGTATTGACGATGTAGATTGACAAAATAAACGAACCCAAAATCCATAGTAAAGGCCAAAACATTGAATCAACTCCTTAATTTCCCTAAACAGAATTGAGCATAACGAGTATGAATGTAACAAAAAGCATCTTGTCAGGGATTAATCTTAGATAACGTTTTTCTTGTGGTGCATATTTCATTTCGAAACTGAAATTTATCAATTGAATTATAAGTCCATACGCTCCAAGGAAAATGAAGAAGTTAAAAAGGCTGAACAAATTTTCTTGGAGAATTGCTATCGCTGCAATGAAAATGAATGCAAAAATAATCAATAGAACGGACTCCGTTTTCTCTTGTGAGGAATTTATAGACTCTCTGCGTCGTTTAATTCCAGTAATTTTTTTCATCCAGAAATCGTAGACCGAAAGAAGAAACAAAGAAATCATGGCTGCGTAAAAAACGTTCATACCCAAAACTCCTTTAGGTGATGATATTGAAAAAAGTAAACACAGTCCCGGTTAACCAAATGATGTGAAATGCCGATAAGATGTGTCTCCTGAATTGGGGTTGATATTTTAATTGCATGACCAAGTCGATCAATAGCCCAACAAAAATAGGTGCGAAACCCGTCGCTAGGATCCACCATACACTTAATGAACCATATTTAGATTCATAATAAAAACCGAAAAACAGGATTAGGAAGCTTAAAACTAACAACCCTCTGTGAAGGTAATGATGGAAATTATTCACATACCTTTCGTCCCGCTCTTCAGGTTTATCAACGTCGAAAAGTTTGACTAGAACAAGCTCGAGAATATATGTAACCACGAGATATGCTATTGCAATCAAGATGAATTTTTCTACCATGACAAGCCTCCCTTAATCCATATAGAGCTCAAAGCTCACTTACAACTCAAACAATTGCGAATATGTATAAATCTCTTCTAAATTCACGTGTAGTTTCACTATATAAATGATTAATTGACTAATAATAATACGAATATTGTTAGTTGAGCGTTTCATATTTTCTGATAATTATGTATTTAATTATTGTAAGGATAACACAGTTCAAATCTAATTTTTGGATTAATTTGTAACTTTTCTGGATTTGAGAACTCCTCGGTGCTATTCGCGGACTTTTTTGGGCTAAACGCGCACTAATCGACCGTAAATGCAGACTTTTCTGAGCTAAATGCAGACTCGCAGGCCATAAATGCAGACTCACAGCCCGTAATCGCAGACTCACACCGTATCTACACATTTTCCTTTCCAAAATGAATTTGCTTTCAAATCTTTACTTTCATCTTGAAAAGGATACAATTAGGGTAATAATTCTGTCAGGGACTGCCAATTAAAGAGGGGCTGATCATTTGAACGAAAAACAAGGAATGGGTGCGGGAATTGCTATTGGAATAGGTTTAGGAACATCATTGGGGGTCGCTCTGGATTCAATGGCTCTTGGGGCCGCAATAGGAATAGGGGTAGGGATTTCTTTCGGACTCGCTTTCCAACATGGTATTAAAAATAAATCGGATGAAGATCAATCGAATTCTGAGAAGGAGTAATCGTATGACTGAGCTACATCCAGTAATCAAAAAATTACAATTTAAACTTCAACAAGAACCTGTGTTGGTTTTGAATGCCCCAGAATCATATAAACAAGAAGTGGTGCCTCACTTCCCTGAGGAAGTGCACTTAAACCCGGAAAAAGAGCGTTATCCATTCATTCAGGTTTTTGGTGAAAATAATGAGGAAATTGCGCGTTTTGCAAAGCTCGCTGTTGAACACTTGGCTCTAAATGGTATATTGTGGCTATGTTATCCTAAGAAATCATCTAAAAAGTATAAAGGATCAGATGCGAGCCGTGATTCTGTTGGTTCCATGCTGTCAACAGACGGATTTGAACCTGTTCGTCAGATTGCCATTGACGATGATTGGTCGGCGCTACGTTTTCGCAAGACGGATCAGATTAAAAACATGAAGCGAAAGTTTGCTGTAACTGAAGAAGGTAAAAAGCGGACTGGGCGTTTATAAAGGAGTTTACCATGCTATATAGGGTTATTATTTTATTGATATCAAGTGTTATATTTGCTCTTATATTATCAGGGCTTAACTATGTCCCACAGGGCAGCCGTATGGAAAATGTATATTATTTCAGCTTTTTTGAAACATTTACATTTGCACTAGTCTACTCAGCACCTGTCTATGTTTTGTTCGGGTTACCTGTCTCTATTCTGCTGGATCGATGGTTGGACCGTATCAAAAATGGTTCAAAATACTTTATTTATTCAGCTAAAATGACTTCTTATTCAGCGGCAGGGGCAGTAGCCGGATTCATTTTTTACATCGCTGTAAATCAAGGGATTACCCAATCCTATTTCAATGCTTATATCGCTAGTATGGTCTACGGTATTTTAGCGGCTAATATCTTTTTTCACCTGTGGTATTTTTATCAACACAAAAAGAATTCATCTTCTTCCATCTAAGAAGGTGAATTTTTTTATGACCTCTCACGTAAAATGGTAGTACTACTTTAAAGGAGCCGGTCGATGTGAGTTTTGGACAGCATGTCGTTTTATTATTCATAGTACTTGTTTTAACGGGGGTTCTGCGAGTCATTCAACTAAAAAGTTTCACTCGCATAGATATTTTTCTGTGGGTGTTCGGACCATTACTTGTGCTATCCTTCATCATGATTTTCTTTGCATTGATCGATTTGAAACGTACAGTGTTTTGGGACATAGGTCTGAATCTTTTCATCTATGCAAGTATCGGAATTGGTGGAGGAATCATGTGGCAAAGAGTAATCAAAAGGATTTGAAAAGATCAACTACTGGTTAAAACACTCAACCCCTTCTTTACCGACAGGGCGATGTATATAATAAGCAGTAAAAGCACAGGTCCTGCGGTGGAGAATACGATTTCAGTTAAATTCCCAACGGGCGCATCAAAGATTTTTGCTACGACGGTACCCATTAAAAATATCGCTGCTAGAAAAATAATGTGACTGATGAGAAAGCTCCCCATGTAAGGACGGTACTTTTTTAAATAAATCACCCAAACACCGAGCAACGCTAAAACAACTAATGCGATTTCCACGTTATTTGCTAGGATAGTTAAACTATGTGCTTCCAAGAATTCTGATTTAGTTAAACCTGATTTTTCGATTAAAGGTTTATTAATCTCACTTTTATAAGTCTCTATAGAAACATAAGCCACAGCAAGGATACTCATCAATATAAAGTATAAACGGAATAAAGTGCTTTCTTTTAAAATATTTTTAATATGATTGTTGTGTTCCACCCTACGCCCACCCCTCATCATGTTATATCCACCGATTCATTCCAAAAGCTATTCAATAGTAATATTCTAACATATTTCCCAAAAAAACAGCCTTAATCCTAGTTAAGAATTAAGGCTCTTCGTTCTTTAAACTTCTCGCATATATAGGTAAAAGTCTTGTGTCTGTAACGTTTTGAAACCGACTGATTGGTAAAGATTCAAAGCGAATTCATTATTGGTTTCCACTTCGATGAAAATGGATTGACCCTCGCATTGTTCCATCCGTACCGCTTCAATCAATGCTTTCTTACCATAACCTTTTCGCTGGTATTCTGGTAAAATCGCAAACCCGAAAATATAACTTTCCATACCTTCTTTTTTAATACGGATTTTCCCGATATCCTCTCCGTCAAATTCAATCAAGTATGCTCGTTGCCCTTGTTCTTGATTCAAGGAGTGATTCAGTTCGTAAGCACCCTCACGATCCAAAAAGTATGATTGAACATCGATATCAATCATTTTTTCGGCGTCTTTCCATTCAGCTCTACGTAGTTTAACAGATTGGTCGGGCTCAGGAAGCTCTTGCTTCTTCCAGCGCATTTGGTAGACAGAATAATCATACTTAGCATTCACTTTATCTAATGCATGTTTCGCATTGGTTGCGTCTGCTGGAGCATTGATAAATAGCCTATCGAATTCTCTGTCAGTTAAAGCGTGTAAAGCACGGTGGAATAATTCTTCGAAAATTCCTTTTCTTCGGTAATCAGGATGGACCATTCCACACATTTCATAGTCCCCACCCATATAATATAAAGCTAGATATCCGACTAGTTTTTCACCATCATAATAGAAGAAGTCGTCCTCTTCACTCGTTCTTGTACGCAAGAAATACCAGTTCAGTTTCAGTTCGACTTTGTCGTGACCTTCTACTGCTAGTTGTAGCCGTTCAATCTTTTGTAATTGTTCTTTGGATAACACATTGTGCCTCCTAACTTTTCGTTAGTCTCCTAAAAAATATGACTAAAGCTTTTCATGCATATGCTTCTCATTTTATTTTGGAAAATTGTTTTTCACTTCTTAACCCAGTCATAATATCATAGTCCATTTACTTGGTACAATTTAAAAATCATATGATCCAAACCTTTTATGAAATCGTATGCTTAATAGATCTCAAGAAAAAGAGGAGTGCATGTGATATGAAACGCAAAATAGGTTTATTCAGTCTATTATTCTTCCTTATTTTTTTAATTGGATGTACGAGTTCAGCACAAAACCAATCGAATTCAGGTGACTCTTCTGATTCAGAAAGCGCTTCTGAAGAAACAGAAGTTACCACTAATGAACAGAATGATGAAGAGCCTGAGAAAGATGAATCCGAAGAAATTGTGAAAGAGGATGAAAAAGATACTTCAGAAGATGAAAAAGTCGAGAGTTCTTTTTCAAGTAGCGATATTATCAAAGATGAACGTACAGGCATTGCACCTACGCGTATTGAAATCCCAGCCATTGGTGTGGATACAGTCATCGAACATGTCGGGCTTTTAGATAATGGCCAGATGGATGTACCTGATGGCCCTGATAATGTCGCTTGGTTCGAGCCGGGGACACAACCAGGTGCTCCTGGTAATTCAGTTATCGCTGGACATGTGGATGATACAGTCAATCCAGCTGTCTTCTATGATTTACACAAGCTTGAACCTGGAGATGAAGTCATTGTAACCGATGAGAATGGTGAGAAACTTACATTTGAAGTGTTTGAAAAAGAAGTCTACCCTCGCGAAGACTCACCAGTGAAAGAGATTTTTGGCTATTCCCATCGTAGTCTCCTAAACTTGATTACGTGCGAGGGAGAATATGATGAAGAAACAACAGAGCGTGAAGATCGTCTAGTAGTCTATACAGAACTGAAAGAATAGAAAAAAGGCAATCGCTTGAGTGCGATTGCCTTTTTTTAGGTATCTTGGTTATACTTTAAACTGTCGTACTTTGATGTTTAAGTTATTGGCTAACTCTGCTAATACCGTTGAACTGCTGACCACTTCTTCCATTGCACTGGTAGTTTGTTCAGTAGAAGCAGATGTCTCTTCTATTCCTGCAGCTGATTCCTCCGAAATGGAGGCAATTTCTTGTATTGAAGCTGTCATATCTTCGCTATTCCTTAAGATGACAGTAAGACTATTAGTCACTTCCTCTATTCCTACTACCATATCTTTTACAGAAAGTTCTATTCCTTCGAATTTCTCACCAGTGGACTTGATCTGCCCAGTTCCGTTTTCAACCTCAGCATATCCACTCTGTAAAGAGTCTACCACTAGAGAGGATTCACTCTGAATCCTCTCTACAATTTCAGAGATATCCGTTACGGAACCTGACACCTGCTCAGCTAACTTTCTAACCTCATCAGCAACAACCGCGAAACCTTTTCCATGTTCCCCAGCTCTTGCTGCTTCAATGGCAGCGTTCAAAGCCAATAGATTCGTCTGTTCAGCAATATCATTAATCACATTTACCAGTTTAGAAATCTCCTTGGATTGTGTATCTAAACCTTGAACTTTCTTGACAGATTCTTTGACAATCCCTTCAATAGTACTCATTTGTTCCACGGATGCTTTCATCAATAAGCTACCTTCATCTGTTAACTGCAACACTTCACCGGAAGACTGTTGGATCTTCTTCCCATTCTCATTAGCGTCTTTCACATTGTCAGTAAAAGTCATCATGACAGATGATAAATCACTGGCGTTTTCCGCTTGGGATTCTGCTCCAGCAGACAACTCCTGCATAGTAGAAGCGACTTGGGTACTACCTTCTTTCACTTCGTTTGCTGAGCGTTGAAGCTCGACACTTTGTTCGGACACCTCATCTGATACTTTGCCTACTTCTTCAACCATTTTGCCAATGTTATTTCTTAACGTTTGTTGCATGGTGTTAACAGCATCTACTAATTGACCTAATTCATCACTGGACTTATGGTTTATTTCAGCTGTTAAATCACCTTCAGTTGTCTCCGCGACAGAGTTAATAATCTTTTTAATAGGATTCGTAATAATGAAACGGACAAATAGCATGATGATTAACGAAGTTACTAGGAGTGATACAATCGTATTTATATAAACTCCAACATTCCAATCCAGAATATCAGTTATAAAAGAATTTATATAAGCTGATATCGGGGAACTGATTAATAAGCTGAGAAACACACCTAAAAATATCTTTATCTGCAAACCTAACTTAACCTTTTTTAAATTCTTTCCATTTCCCTTTTTCATGATGATCCTCCCTGGTGTATGTATAATCATCTCCTTTTTCACTCTTGAAAAAAAAGTTAATTAACAAAAATAAATTGCTTTCTTCACTTAACAATTATAATTCAGTATTAATTTCAATCTATATTTTAAATCTTTTCACTAGATCATTCAGTTCTTCTGCTAGCTCTGTCAGTTGATCAGCGCTACTCGATACTTCTTCCATCGAACTTGTTGATTGTTGAGCTGAGGCTGAAGTTTGTTCGACTCCTGCTGCAGACTCTTCAGAAATCGAAGCAATCTCTTCGATAGATGCATTCATTTCCTGACTATCTTGCGTCATATCTGTAAGGCTCTCAGTAACACTCTTGATATTCGTCGCCATTTCTTGAACGGCAAATTGAATGCCTTCGAAGGTTTCTTCTGTCGATTTCATTTGTGCTGTACCTTTTTCAACTTCTTCATATCCATTTTGTAGAGATCCTACTACAGTGGAGGATTCTGTTTGAATGCTACCGACAATATTCGTGATGTCCGTGACTGAATTCCCCACTTGTTCCGCTAACTTGCGCACTTCATCAGCAACTACCGCGAAACCTTTTCCATGTTCGCCAGCACGTGCCGCTTCTATCGCTGCATTTAAAGCCAGAAGGTTGGTTTGTTCAGCGATGTCCTGAATCACTTGAACTAGTTTCGAAATCTCTTGTGATTGACTATCCAAACCTTTCACTTTCGTTACAGCATCTCTTACGATTTCATCAATTGTACTCATCTGTTGAACGGATTCTTGCATCACTTTACTACCATCTTCAGTCATACCTAGAACCTCTTGTGAACTTTCGTAAACCATCTCACCATTTTGATTCGCTGATTTCATTTTGTCAGAAAATCTGTTCATTGATTCTGATAATTCACTTGCATGATCAGCTTGTGCTTCTGAACCTGAAGATAATTCTTGCATCGTACTTGCGATCTGTTGAGATCCTTCTTTAACCTCGTTGGAGGATTGAGTCAACTCTTCACTTTGGGCAGAAACAGACTCAGATACTTCTGAAATTTTCTGAAGTAACTGGCGGTTATTTTCCATCATGACGTTAGTCGCCACGATCAACTGTGCGAGCTCGTCTTTCGATTTTGTCTCAAGTGGCTCCTGAGTCAGGTCCCCATCAGCTGCAGATTGCATTCGATTTTTCACTTGGTTAAGTGGTTTGGTAATCATTCTAGCAGTGTATAAAGCAATAATAATTCCTAATACAATGACAGCGAGTGTGACGATTGCTCCCAACAATAATGAGTTATTACCATTTGCAATGATCTCTTCCCCATCAGCTTCCATTGATGCTCTTCTTTCATTTGAAATCTCTTCGAAACCAGTGATGATGTCATTTGCCTTTGATTGCCCTTCTATTTCCATAAAATCTTGAGCAAGACTTTCACTTCCCGAGTCATATGTGGCAAAGACTTCTTCCTCCACATACTGTCTCCATTCCTTGCTTTGCTCGATCAGCGAAGCGACCTTTTCTGAACCACTCTCAGCTAAAAGGAATTCTTGTGCTTCTACACTATCTTCCGTGTATTCTTGGAAACCTTTTTTATACTTATCGCTACCGTATGTTATGTATGCGTTCGCTAAAGCTACTCGCTGAGCCATATTAAATGCAAGCTTCTCATCTGCGAGTAAGACCGGCAACTGTTCATCCACGATATCTTCTGTGTTCGTATTCACTTGACTGATCGAATAAAAATTAAATGCACCTAGAGACACAACCAACAAAATGATGATCAGGAATCCTGCTAAAATTTTCATTCGTATACTTTTAAAATTCATACTCATCCTCTTTCTATCTCTATTGTACTGCGTGAATTTCCTCAACTTCTTCTTTACTGAAAATCCGGTCCAAATCTACCAAGATGATTAATCGATCATTCAGCTTGGCCACGCCATTAATGTATTCTTTCTTCAATCCCCCGACCATTTTCGGTGGTTCTTCCAGTTGATCTGCTGGGATATCAACCACTTCCTTGGCAGCTTCAACCAACAATCCGATTTTCAAACCATCTAGCTGACAAATCAGTATGCGGGTTTCCTGAGTCAAATCAGTATCCACCCCTTGGATCATTTGCTTGAAATCGACGATCGTCGTGATCTCACCACGAAGTTCCACAATCCCTTTGACGAATTCCGGTGCCTCAGGCATTTTCGTTAGTCCAGGCACTCTTTCTATCGAATGAATTTGATTGATATTCACACCTAATCGTTCATCATCTAATTGAAACAGAACATACTTTGAAACATTTTCCATATGTACACCTCTTTCTTTCACACGTTTATAAACTAAGTCTATTATCGACAGAATGCGACTTATTATTTAGTCTTTTGTGTTAAAAAAGTACCAGATGTCCACTAGGATGATCAGGCGCTAAGTTTCGGCTGCTTTTGCTAGTGTTTGGGGGGGTGGATGATGAGTGTGGAATATTGGAATGCGAAAAGTTACTGGAAGGCAGGCTGAGGATATTTTCATCAAAAAAGAACCGCCCGGGGGTGGACGGTCCTTCTACATTTGATTATTTAATTTATTGTTCGGATCTTCTGATATAGAATCCTGTTGCTATGATTGATGCAAGGATTCCGAACAGTGTAGTCAACCCTAGAGCTGACATGCCTTCATCTGCTGGTGCTAGACCTGTCTTAGGCATATCTGATGGTGATTGTTCCTGGAAGTTTTCAGGGAACTGATCAACGAATGCTCCTGATAGGCCTTCAGCTGGGTTGAACATGTGTGCATATGCTTCGCGAGTGTTGTCATATGCCATCTCATAATCACCTGCTACATAGCTATCGAATGCGCCGACCAATTGGTTCACGTGCATTTGAAGTCCTTCAGCTAGTGCGTCAGATTGTAGGCGTTCTTCTGTTGCAGTTTCAAGGAAAGTTGAGAAGTCTGCGCGGTATTGATCAAGTGCATCTAGCGCCGCTTGCTTCGCTTCTTCATCTTCAGCTCCTGTTGCTTGAACGTACTCAACAAAGTTACCGATGTGTGCAGCCCACATTTCTTTGAACTGCTGTCCCGCTTCTTCACCATAGACCGATGAGATCGCTGCTGCTAAATCGTTCGTGTTGTTGCTAAGTGCTGCAGCTGAAGCATCAAAATCTTCTGAACCGTCAATTCCATTCTGCATCGTCATTACTGCTAGTCCAGCGTGTTCAGATAATAGATTGTTCAAGTCTGAACGTAGGTCCGCAGCTTTAGTTGTTGGTGACGTTTCGTTGAATTTATCTGGGAATTGATCCGTAATTGCTGTTGATAAACCTTTACTTACCATATACATATGACCGATTGCTTCTCGCTCATATTCGTATGCCGTTTCATAATCGCCAGCTACATAAGCGTCAAATGCTCCGATCAGTTGGTTTACGTGCATTTGCAAACCTTCTGCAAGTGCGTCAGCTTCTAGACGTTCTTCAGTTGCTGTCTCGAGGAACTGAGAAAATTCATTTTTATACTGAGCAAGTTCATCAAGTGCTGCTTGTTTTCCGTCTTCATCCCCCTCGGCAGTAGCCGTTACATAATCAACAAAGTAACCGATGTGTTCAGACCACATTTGATTGAACTGTTGACCAGCTTCTTCGCCGTATACTGAAGCAATTGCTCCTGATAAGTCTTCCGTGTTCTCGTTGAGTGCTGCTGCGATGGCATCAAAATCTTCAGCACCATCAGCACCTTTACGCATAGCTTCAACTGCTAAGAACGCGTGTTCACTTAAGTAGTGATCCAAAGTCGCTCGAAGGTCAATCGCTTCGTTCTGTACTGTAGGCTCCATATTCTGACTGTCGTGATCGTCTGCGTTTACCGTCAACGTCCCCGGAATCACCAACGACGCTGCAAGTGGTACAACCATTAATCCTCTTTTCCAATTCATTATTCAACACTCTCCTTTTTATTTATTTCACTAAGCATACGGAGGGGTTGATCAATTGGATCACTATTTTTTAAAATTTTTTTGAATTTTTTGTTGAGGTGTTGGTGGGACGGGGTTCTATTGAATACAAAGTCTAGCTGTAGATCCTCATTTGGACACCCAATCCCGTGAATTCGGTACTCATTCCCGTGACTTTCTGGATTTGCCCGTGAATTCAGTTCCCTTTCCCGTGACTTTCAGCTTCTTTCCCGTGAATTCGACCCATTTTCCCGTGGCTTTCTGCTTCTTTCCCGTGAATTCGATCCCCTTTCCCGTGACTTTCTACATTTGCACGTGAATTCAATCCCAATTCCGTAACTTTTTGCAAAATAACCTAGACTATCATCTTTCAAATCTACTTTTCTAATAACCTCTATCTTTTTCGTGCCTTCTGGCATCCATATAGTCGAAATCCTTGTAGTAGTCAAAGCCCAGAAGGTGTTTGAGCGATCTCCCACGCCCTCTTTTCTTCAAATTCAACTTTTTTAAAAGATAGCCAGCTACGTCCGAGGATTCCAATCCCAACCACCAGCGTAATTGTGAATTACTAATCTCCTCCCCAAACAGTAGATAGTAATCTTTCAGCGCGGGGAGATGGGCATTTCGATCTCGCAGCCCGCATCTATCGCACTCCCAACTCAACCTCGCGCGCTTCATGCAAAAATCTTTGCAATTCACACACCACACGCCTCTCTTAAAATCATCTGAACTTAATTTAGTCCGCTCCAATATATTTGGACAGTATGGGCGGTCGGCGCGCAGCAAACTTTCACCTAAACTACGCACTTGATCCATGCTATAAAACTCTTCATCAAAGTAATCGGAAATTTCTCGGAATCGTTTGGACAATCGTGGAAGGGTGATGACTTTCTTTTTGTGGAGTTCAGAGGGTTTCTGGAGTTTCAATTGGGCGTTGGGGTTCGTCATGACAACGACGGTTTCGACAGGGAGGTTTTCATATCCATTTAGTTGCAACCATAGCTCCAACAAATACTTTTGTTCCTCGACCTGAAGAACTGGGTCATCGTAAATTCGCTCCTCACCGCCTGGCCTCACTTGCCGAACTTGGTCAAAATCGCATTCGAACCAGACCTGCCCCGTATAATGTTTCGCCTCAATAATCAAAGCGAAACGCGGCGACAACAAAATCGTATCCATCTGGAACACAACACCTTTCAAAATCAGCCGCAAATTACACAACGCGACAAACGGAAAATCAATCTTACTAATCGGAAACAACAAGCTTTCCTCGCCGAGCAATCCGCTACGTTCGTTGTACAACAACCCATCAACATAACTACGCTTGCTCAAATCTTTCATGCGAAAATCTGCACACTCTAACATCTTCTGATAAATAGAAAACTTAGGTTGCTTCAGAATCACCTAACAACCTCCTTAGTTCATTTTTTCAATTCAAATTTAGGGGATATTTTTCGGAAGGGGATCATAGGGGGGCATAAAGAAGATCAATCTAATTATAAACTTCTTTTCATAAAAAAACATCTGCCTCGAGCCGCATCACTTCAACAAATAAGAAGTAATGCGACACGGGCAGATGCTGGTTACAACACTTACAAACCGGCGGCTAACAGGATATCCCCTTGTGGGAGCTCACTATTAGGGGTCGGCTCAAGTGTAATCGCGACCGTATCCCAGTTCACGCCTTCGAGTTGATCCAAATCAAATGAGACGGCTCCACTTCCATCCTCACCAGGAACGAAAGTCCCTGCTCGATATGGCTGTTCACCTTCTAATAACCAAACTTGGTATGCTTGATCACCAGACACAGCCTCTAAATTATCTGCTTGCACTAATAAAGTGCGGCCATTCTCATTTTCTAAAATCGATGCCTGACCGTTCGCGTCCATCACTTCAGTAGCGCCTAAAGTAACTGACTGAACGAGACGGTCTGTCTGATTTTCAGTCTCTTCACCAGGACTAGGACCTTCAGCTGTATCACTCATCTCCATCAGAAAATAAACATTCCCCGCAATCGATAAGAACAGAACTGCTGCGAGAGTATAAAATAGACCCTGCTTTTTCTGAACCTTCCTTCTTGGCTCGTGTTCATTAATTGATGTCACTCTTTGATCTGTTTCATTAGACGTTCTATCTTCTACAGTCTCTTTTTCATTAGTCGACTCTTCTTCACCAGCTGCGAATACATTCGCAAGCACGCGGTCTTTCATCCCCTCTGGAGGATCGACAGGCTCAGAAGCGAAGGGGAGATCTTCGTGCAATGCATTCAGCTCAGCCAATTCCTGCTGACACTCAGAACAATTTTTCAAGTGTTCTTCAAATTGTTTCTGTTCTTCTATTGATAACTCCCCGTTAAAATAATCTATCAACCAATTACATTCTTCTCTATTCATCACGCGATCCCCCCCTTTCGTCGATTGTCGCCAGATGTTTCTTTAGATGATTTAATGCCAATCGTATTCTCCCCTTGACTGTTCCGAGTGGGATGCCGAGTCGTTCGGATATCTTTTGTTGAGACAATGCATCAAAGTAGAATAAATGAATGACTTCTCGTTGATCCTCATTCAATCTACCCATGGCCTCCCGAACTCTACCAGCATCTTCTTTCCACTCGAACAGCTCTTCAGTTAATGGCTCTTCGCTATACACCGAATCTCTCTCTTCTAACGTATAGGTTTGAACCTTCTTTTTTCTCATGATATCGATTGCCATATTTCTTGCTACTGTCAAAATCCAAGAAGAAAACTTCCCTCTCTTTTTCTGGTAAATCCCTTTCTTGGTCCAAATCTTAATGAATACTTCCTGCACCACTTCCTCCGACAACTCTCTATTTCTTGTCATCTTAAAAGCAAAAGAATACAGGAGCTTTTCATACTTCTCGTACAGTTCTCCGAGCGCACGTTTGTCGCCGCTTTGGATTGCGTCATATAGTTCTAAATCCCGATCGCTCATATTAGTCTCCTTTTTGCACAAAGTTAATAAATACTATTATAAGTGAGTGATCAGCCTTTCTCAATTTATAGGGGATTCACTAAGTATACGTTGATAATAAGTAAATGGATGATGTTTTTGCAAAAAAAATCCTGCACGTTAGATTGCGTGCAGGGGAAATGCTTACCTACTAAAGACTAATTTTAATCTTTAAAAGTTTTCTTCCAATACTTTTTCAGTCCGATTCTCTTTATCTTGAACCGCCATTATATATTTTGTTGCTTCCTTTGTGGATGATATAAATTTAGCGTTAAATGAATAATTTTTTAAATGAATAGCTAACTTTGGACTTATCCCTACTATAATCACTTCCGTACCCATCGTGTTCAGGGCAGTTATCATCTTCTCTAATTGAGATCCGGTCTTCTCAATTAATTCTGTAACACCGCTCACATCCAACAATAAATAATCTGTATCCTTTTCCTTACATACGTTTAGCAACTTCAAGATGACAAAATCGATTCTCTTATTACTGAACGTTCCCACTAATGGTACCGCAACAGTCTTTTCCCAAATATCCATCACTGGGACTGAGAGCTCTTTAATGAGATTTTCTTTTCTTTCCTCTTCTTGGGCTTTGGTTGTTACATCCATCAGCATGACGACATAACCTTTTACCTCATCATTATCTTTAATAGGGTTGATAACGATGTCTGTAATATAAGTATCTTTAATATTAATTCTTGCTTTATGTGATGTAGTTAATGGATCCATAAGTTCTCTTTGATAAGCAGGCTCTTTGTGAAAGTGGTCCATACTAATTCCTATTATGTCCTCTACGGAATCTACATCGAATAAAGAGATCACCTTCTTCAACAGGTTGACCGCACTCGAATTGAGCCATACAATATCATAATTTTCGTCAGCAAAGATAATATTTTCTCCAATCGCATTCAATAACTTCTCTTCTTTTACAAATGAAGGTAAAGTGCCTAGAGAATACATGAAATATCCAACCTTTCGATTTATTAATATCAGGTTTTTTCTTCTAAAAATTTCATAACTCCCATGGGATTCCAATCACCATCTATCACTTCATATAAAGATTCACCGATCATGATAAATCCGTTTGAAATGATGAATGATCTATGACCATTTTTTTCATTATAAAGATGCAAACTATAAGCCTTACCTAATTGCCATTCATCTTCTTTTACCCTCTGTACAGTTACTTCCTCAAAGTAGCTAAAAAACTGCTTGATGTCTTTTTCCGATGTCAGTTTAAGTCTTTCCTCGTTACGATCAATAAGCAAATAAAACGGACTATCACTCTCAACATTTACCTTCATAGCAGCAAGCACAGGCTTTTCCCTATAATCATTCCAATAGTCGATACCGAAAACCGCAACTAAAAAGAAAATGATACCAGCAGTAACTAGCAACCTTCTTTTAGGTGGGAACCATGTACGCTCACGGTCTTCAAGAAAACGATAAAAGGTACCTGAGATGATAATCGAAATGATAAATCCAAAAAAGATTACTATGAATCTAGCCATCCCTATTGGTTCAGTAAAAATATCAGCTAAAACTGAATAAAAGAAACTTGAGAAAAAATAGAATGAAATGATGAAGGTTGTAATGCTTAGAAACGATTTCATAAATCCTAGAGCGCCCATTCCATGCGACTAATCAACATACTCCTTGTTAATTCGCCGGTTAAATTAAACACTTGAAGATCGAAAACAGGCTGTTTTTTTGTAGAATAATTCATCCAATTCTCGGCTACATATTTTAAATCGGAGGCCTTTACTAAAGCCACATCAGTATCTTGATCAGAAAAGGCTTTAAGCTTTTGAGCTTGCGCCACTGCCTCTTTTGTATAATCGTATACAACTACCAAGAATAAGGTAACTCTACTTTCCTCTGAGCGAATATATCCAAGAAACTGATTAAAATGTTCTTCCGGAAAATGATAGGGTTGCTCCGTACTTTTGTTGTCCCATAAAATTGTTTCTTTGGAAGAATACCTTAATTTTCCATCTGCATGTTTTGAGCCTTTCATGTCAGTCGTCTCTACACCTAGTTTTTTCTCGAATAAATAATGAGTAGCTTCTTCAAAGTATCTCTCAGTCTTAATATCTTTATCGATTATTTTATTAACTCTTAAAGCTTTATAATCTCTCGATGCAAGTTCTTCGTAAAAGTCATATAACCTTGCTCGTTCATCGGTCGGGTCCGAAGATTCTGGCGTAGATAGATTTTCATAGTAATCGATGATGTTTTGGATTTTATCTTCTTTAGTTCCACTTACTTTTGCACCTTCTAGACCCTTAAGTATGTCAGAAAGTTCTTTTGAGCTAAATGTCGAAAGAGCTGTAGATGGTAATATATTATGTTTAATTATCCTTGAAACTAGATCTTCTTTTTTACCTCCAATACTTACATTTAAGTTGTGGAGGATAGCTTTAAGTTGTGAAACGTTTAAATCATCTAGTAATGATTCATATACTTCATTCCTTAGCTCACCACCCATTTCATAACGAACGACCCTTGCTATTTCTTTTGGAATTATATAATAAGATGTATCTTCTTTGAACCTTAAAATTACACCACGAGATTGAAGATTTTTTAAAGACCTTTCAATTTGTTTAGTTGAATGTAATTTATTAGCTTTCTGTGGAAAACGGCCGATCCTACTTTCTAGAAGATGATGGTCTCTCTTAGTCAAACCAAGCTCCTGTCTAAGGACATTCAAAATGTTAATTTCATGTTCATTGAGTGAATCATCTTTTTTCCATGACTCGTTTAATACCGCACTATAAACTCTTTCTTCATACGCAGGTATTGCTGTATTAATATAATCATCATCCTTGCTTTGCTCTACTATTTCTGTTTCTAGTTTGTGAACCATTTTGAAGAGGTCCGTTTCACTTAGTGAGTAACCCTGTTGCTCCATTAAAGACATGAGAATCATTTCGTTGATTAATGCTATATCACGTTTCTCTTTGTTGAAATTCAGATTTCGGGTTACTCTTTCTTTGTTTTGAAATTCATCGATGTTCCGAAGAATTACATCTCTCATATCTTCTTCTGTTTCCATGCGAACATCTTTTAAAAAACTATCTACTATCCTTCCAAGATAAAGCTTAGACATTTTTGGCAATATATCTTGTAAATACATATAAACCCTCCATATAAATACATTTTTGTGAGGTTACACCTTATAATATTACCATAAAATTCAAAATATTTTGAGTGTGATTTTTATTCATTCAATATTTTTTCTGTTTCTTTACTAACATTTGTCTCCCAAGTGACTTTATTATTTAGGTGAAGCATCCCTTCAGCTTCACTTAAATAAATCGCAACAAAAAAACCGAGGAGCTCTCTCCTCGGTTAAATGTCTCGCCCTTTTCTCCAAAGGGTGTATTCTAATATCAATATACAGGTTACGAGCCAGCTTAGTCCTAGCAGGAAACCTGCGAACACGTCTGTTATAAAGTGGACGCCTAAAAATACTCTACTCAATCCGATCGAAAGGATCAATATGACCAAGAAAGTGTTGAGGGCCCACTTGGCAGCTTTGTTTAGGTGGCTACGAATGATCAAATAAATGATGAATCCATAAAAAACCATCGGGGCTGTCGAATGTCCACTTGGAAAGCTGTGCCCAGTGCCGTCATATTGCTCGAGGATATTCGGTCGATCTCTTGAGAAAGCACTCTTCAAACCTGTTGTGAGTAGTGCTATACCTCCCATTGCAATAATAAAATAGACAATTCTCCATGTTCTTCTTTTATAATAAATAGCTAAAATCGCCACTAGCACAATTGAACCAAACGTCAGGGTATAAACCGAACCTAATTCAGTCACCCATCCCAAAAAAGTATACAGAGTTGGATTGCTGAACTGCGCCACAAATTCTGAAGCCCATTGATCAATGATGAACTTTTCTTGTTCCAGCACCTCGTCTGCCAACTCAGAGAAGATATAGAAACCGCCACCTATAACGGTCAAAGCGATAAATATCATTATATATGTTCTAGCAGGTATTTCCTTCAAAGTGTTCATCATGTATGTTTACTCCCCTTCTAATGTCGTAATAGTACTTTTTCCCTGATTTAATGTAGAAATAACTTATTTATCATCAATATCTGCATTTTATTTATTTGAAAAAGTTGAACCTGACAGCTTATACGACTCCTTCAATTTTTTACCTTGGGCAAATACACAATTTTTCGTTGAAATGTTACTGCATATGAACAATATTTTTCATACTCCTCCTGTGCTATAATTCGAAACTGTTGCTAAAATACAGAAGATTTATACATCTAGAAGGAGGACAATTGAAATGATGAACAAGAAAATTTTAACCGCTTTCATTCTTATGCTGACAACTGCTATGACCCTTGCAGCTTGTGGTGGCGAAGAAGGTGGATCAGGAGAAGGTAATGGAGAAGGATTAGATACTAATATCGCTACGATTGCGACTGGTGGTTCTTCAGGTCCTTACAATATTATCGCTACAACTTTAGCAGAAACATATACATCAGAACTAGGTGTTAACTCTAAAACACAGACTACTGGTGCTTCGGTTGAAAACGTTAACTTAATGAAAGAAGAAAAAGTTGAAATGGCATTTATGATGAGTGACGTACTTAGCCAAGCCGTAAATGGTGTTGAAAACTTCGATGAGTCAATCGACAATGTCAGCCAAATCGGTACATTATATCCAAATTACGTACAAGTTGTAACAACTGCAGATTCTGGAATTGAAACATTATCTGACCTAGAAGGTAAACGAGTTGCAGTCGGCGACCAAAACTCTGGCGTGGAAGTGAACGCTCGTACTCTTTTAGAAGGCCACGATATTACATATGATGATATCGAAGTTGATTACCTTGGCTACGCTGAGGCAGCAGATGGATTGCGTTCTGGACAAATTGACGCAGCATTCTTAACTAGTGGTCTTCCAAACGCATCTGTCATGGAACTTGCAAATTCCGTTGACTTACAAATCGTTCGTATCGAACAAGAAGACGTTGAACGCATTGCTGAAGATAAAGAGTACTTCGTTTCTTTAGAAATTCCAGCAGATACGTACGGCAACGAGGAAGCTATTCCAACTGCGGCAATCATGAACGCATTGGTTGTTCGCTCTGATTTAAGCGAAGATGATGTGTACGAACTGACAAAAACATTATTTGAAAACTTGGATCAACTAGAGAACGCTCACCAAGCAGCATCTGACATTTCGTTAGAAAACGCTCAAGAGGGTGTCATTGCACCACTACATCCAGGAGCAGAACGCTATTACAATGAACAGTAAACGATTGATAGGGAGCGCATGCATCATCGTGCTCCTTATTTTTCTTTTGTACAGAATTCCAGTTATTCAAGTTCATCTCGACGAGGAAACTTTTTACTTAAAAGAAGACCGCTTCGAGCTTTCTTGGATCCACTCTGTTGAAAACGAAAAGTGGTTCGAAGTGTATGAAAAGGACGGAGAAGACCTCTTCCTTTCAGAAACATATTTCAAAACGTATGGTGCAGGAGTACCTGCTGACGGTGAAGTGATCCATTCAGATGATGGTTATGTCCATATGAAAATGAACCGATCCATACCTGAGTTGAACATATCCGTTTCAAATAACGTTAAAACGAAGATCCATACAGAAGAAAAAACGATCGACTTATACAAATTAGCCCAAGAATATGAATCAGTATCGATTTCCATCGAACAGCTTCATCTTTGGGAATACATTGGAGGGACGTTTAAATGAGTCAGAAGAGAAACAAGCTGAAGGAATCCCAGTCATCGACAGAACAACCTTCCGACCAAAGCGACGAAAATAGTGCACAAGATAAAAAAATACTTGAAAAATATAGCCGCGAATCGAAGATCAGATCTTTTACTAATAAAAAGATGATCTATTTTGTATTCATGCTAGCGATCGCCTATTCGGCATTTCACCTATACATTACATTCAACCCCTTACCAGCGTTGCAGCAAAGGTCTTTGCACGTAGCATTTGGTTTGGCACTGATTTTCTTGATTTATCCGACATTCGCTAAACAAGATCGAGCAAAAATCCCTTTTTATGATTGGATTTTATTTGCTCTCAGTATATTTTCTACTGTTTATTTAATGTACGAATACAACGCGATTGTCACAGAACGTGGTGGTATCCCGACAAACATGGATATCATTGTCGCGATCATCACTGTCGTACTCGTTTTAGAAGCAGCACGACGTGTAACAGGAATCATTTTACCGATTTTCGCATTGATCTTCTTAGCCTATCCTTTCATCAGTCATATGGAATTCATGCCGTTCAGGTTGATGACACGTGACTTCGATCTAGGCGATATCTTCGGTCAAATGTTTTTGAAAACTGAAGGCCTCTTCTCTACTGCCATCGGGGCTTCGGTTAACTTTATTTTCTTATTCATCCTGTTCGGCGCTTTCTTAGCGAAATCAGGTATGGGACAGTTCTTCAACGATATTGCGCTTGCACTCGCCGGTCATCGACAAGGTGGTCCAGCGAAAGTGGCAGTCGTTTCTAGTGGTTTCATGGGAAGCATTAATGGTGCTGCGGTCGCAAACGTCGTAGGAACTGGGGCTTTCACCATTCCATTGATGAAAAAAATCGGTTACCACCGTAACTTTGCGGGAGCTGTTGAAGCAAGTGCATCCGTCGGTGGTCAGGTTCTACCTCCAATCATGGGGGCCAGTGCCTTCATCATGGCTGAGACAACTGGAATTCAGTACGGGACGATTGCGCTAGCTGCATTAATACCTGCTGTCCTCTATTATTTAGCCGTAATTATGCAGGTTCACTTCCGCGCAGGAAAAAGAGATTTACGTGGTATTCCTAAAGCAGATCTTCCTAGAGTAAAAGAGGTCATGAAAGAACGCGGACATCTGTTGTTACCGATCGTCGGTCTGATTGTCATGTTATATCAGAACGTTCCTGTCGGTTACGCAGCGTTCTACACTATCGTCTTGACGGTCATTGTGGCTACGCTACGTAAATCTACACGCATGTCTATAAAAGATATTCTAGATGCAATGGCACAAGGTGCTCGTCAGTCATTAGCTGTAATGATCGCCTGTGCGGTCGTAGGAATCATCATCGGTGTCGTAAGCCTGACAAGCTTCGGTACAGTGATGACATCATCTATCGCTAGCCTAGGTTCAGGTTCTCTATTCCTGACATTGTTCTTTACGATGATTGCTTCGATGCTACTAGGTATGGGGCTTCCATCAATCCCGGCTTATATCATTACTGCGACGATGGCTGCACCTGCATTAGCTGCATTCGATGTACCTATATTAGTTGCGCATATGTTTGTTTTCTATTTTGGTATTTTCGCCAATGTTACACCTCCGGTTGCCCTAGCAGCATTCGCAGGTGCCGGGGTATCAGGAGGAAACCCGATGAGTACCGGCTTCCAAGCATTGAAACTATCTTTAGCCGGATTCATCATTCCTTACTTGTTCGTTTATAATCCCGCAATGCTCCTCATTGATACAGAAGGGGTTGCGACAAATGCGACTGAGTTCGGAGTTCCACCGATCATGGACGTGGTTCTGATTGTGGTGACAGCTATTATCGGAATTGTAGCTTTAAGCTCTGCACTGGAAGGTTTTTTGAAGACTCCTATGAATCCTATTTACCGGATCGTTCTTGGGGCAGGGGCACTTGCCCTAATCCTACCAGAAGTAACATCTGACATTATCGGCTTCGTGGTCGTCGGGTTCATGTTCGTATTAAACTACATGCAACACCGCAGAACCAATGCAGTCAGCACCACATAAACTTAAAAACCGAGTTCCTTGTAGAGGGAACTCGGTTTTTAATTTACTTATTTCAATGAAACTCTCTCTCTTACAGTCTTCAATACTTCTTTAGAAAATTGATAATACTGTAAGTGTGGGAATTCACGCTGAAGCTCGACACCTTTTTCAGCTAATTCTTGAGCCTTATCAAACTCACCTAATTGCAGGTAACAGAGAGCTTCATAACTTGGGGTAAGATAATCAAGTGAGCTATCGATCGGGTGCCTTTCTTTCATAAAATGAAAGTTCTCATCGATTTTTTGAAAAAGTGGCAACGCTTTTTGAGGTTGCTCTAATTTCGTATAGCATCTTGCACGAGCATCAGACAAGTGAACGTGAAGTGCTTCAGTAACTTCCTTAGTCACAGGATCTGCTCGCTTCAATTCCTCTTCTAATTCATCAGCTAATACTAGGGCTTCTTCAAGTTGGTTCTCAAAATACTCTAGAAAATGAATTTTAATCTCCATCGTATTGATTCTATACATAGTGTTTTCAGTAAGGTCAATCAACTTTTCTGTTGTTTCCAAGTGTTTATTGGCTTGCTTTTTCTGATTCTCATTGAACAACAATAATGCATATGTGTTATGTAATTCATAAAATACATCCATGATTACATGCTTCTTGGAAAATTCAATCGCTTCATCTAAAAGATCAAATGTTTGTTTAAAGTCTCCGCTTGCTGAAACTGCATGGATTCTGAATAAAAGGAATTTCACATACAAACTTTTCATATCAGAACGAGTTTCATTTTTTAGCGACTCAATTGACTCATTCAGAATATCAAGGGTTTTCTTAAAATTACCGTTAGAGTGTTCGATATTCGCTTCGAATAAAACGACTTCCAGTGCATAAGTCTTCATTTGTAAGTTATGATAGATTTCTTTCGCTCTTTTGGTGTAATCGAAGTAATTTTGAATAGATAGTTCTTCATATGAATCCTTATGAAAACGTTCCAAAAAGTATAGGATTTTGGCTAGTTTTTCATAGATTCTCGCAGATTCATAATTGTTCGAAAGGTGAGGTAACAAATTTTCCATTCGATCAATTGCTTTTAAGAAGCCTTCCAGTTCGTAATCTTCCGTCCATTCCGAAATCTGTTCTATTTCACTAGCCAACTCTTCTCTCGTCATGCCCCCCATAATTTCTTGGGGATCGATGTTCAGAGTACGGGCTATATGTTGAAGCGTTTCAACGGTAGGTTTTGTTTTATTGTTTTCAATCAAACTAACCATAGCGGCAGACATCTTTTCTCCAGCCACTTGAGTCAGTGTCAATTTTTTATTTTTCCGTATAGTTTTGATTTGTTCTCCGATCGTTTGCATCCAAGCACCTCGATTCTATCTATATTTTAACTTATTTAAAAAATATGTAATAGTATTTAAATAGTTTTCCTTAAAAGATTAATAATGGAGCAATAATCGGATTTAATGGCGCAATATTAACTAAAAATATGAATTTATTCCACTATAAGTTTGCAAAATTGAGGTTTTCAGTTAAATAACGACGCAATTACTCTTCTACTCTGAACTGAATCTTCTAGACCTAATCAAAAAAAGAACCCTTCACATAGTGTAAGTAGTTCCGATACCGTGGAGAAAATCTAAAATAACAGTTAAAATGACAAACTAAAACACACTATGTTTATCACCACAAATAACTGTACAATTTCCAAACAAAAACGCTTGGGTAAATAAAATACCCAAGCGTTTTCATTATTGCCTTATTAAACTAAAGCAGCCGTTAGTGAAATATACATTATAAAATTTTTGACATATAATATTCATCAAGGTATTCTCCATCAATATATAATGAACCTTTTTTTGTTCCTTCGATTTCAAACCCCATCTTTTTATATAGGGACAAACCAGCTTTGTTACGAGTAACTACCGTTAATTCTAATCGACGTAGGTTATGCTTAGATGCCCACTGTTCTAATTCTCCGAATAACAGAGTTCCAACACCTTTTCCTCTATAACCTTTAAGTATTCCAATAACGATAGAACCAGAGTGTCTATTTCTCTTGGTATTCCCACCAATTACCAGCAAGTACCCAATTAATCCATTTTCAACTTCTGCAACAAGTATAGTAGAGTTTTCGTTATCCTTCATACTCTCAATCATCTTTAGTTGATTGTCAGATTGAAAATTCCTTTCCCCTTTTTCCCAAAGCATATATTGAGAACTTCCTTCAACTTGTTGTATAAGAACTGCTAAATTTTCTGCATCAGATGTTTTTATTTCCCTTATAATCATTATATTTATCTCCCTATATCCAGTAAACTTTTGTTAAATTAAACTGCTTCTTTATTTTAAGAAAAAACCTTCACATCTCCGTTTATTTTAACATAAAATTACATTTACCTAATTAGTCTATAAAATCGACATAACAAATGGCATACCAAATAAACTAGTAATTAGCACGTTAACAACAATATTGGCGCTATGTTATTTGAGGTGCGATCTTGTATGCAAATTCAAGTGTTTATATCCAATAAACATTGATATATAAGGAAAAAACAACAGACCAAATCATATGAGATTTGGTCTGTTAATTAGTGTGATATTTTGTATGTTTCTCCACCTAGTGGAGACTTCTTTCTCACCTTATTATCTAGCTTTACTTTTTGGATCGAATGCATCTCTGAGACCGTCTCCAATGAAGTTGATGGCCAAGACAGTAATCAATATTGCAACCCCTGGTGGGATCCATGCCTCAGGATGGTTGCGTAAAATACGAATATTTTGAGCTTCAGAAATCATATTCCCCCATGTCGGTGTCGGGTTCGGTATCCCAAAGCCGATAAAACTGAGTCCAGACTCAATGATAATGTAAACAGCCATCATCAAAGTCGCGTTAACAACGATTGGTCCCATGGCATTCGGTATAAAGTGTTTGAATATGATCCTGAAATCACTTGCACCTATTGCTCGTGCACCTAGCACAAACTCTTGCTCACGTAGCGACAAGTACGTCCCGCGAATAATACGAGTCAGATTCGGCCACGATGTCAGTGCAATAATCGTCACAAAAATTCCAATGGTCACTTTATCTATGATTGCCATGATCGTAAGGACAAGCACAAGGAAAGGTAGCATCAGCATAATATCTGCAGCTCGCATGATGAGGTTATCGACTTTTTTCCCATAATATCCAGCGATTGAACCTAATGTGACACCTATGGCCAAGGTGAAAAACATTGCACTAAATCCCACGATTAAGGAAATACGTCCCCCGTACAACAAGCGAGAAAAATTATCCTGCCCCTGTCCATTAGTTCCTAATAGATGTTCATCACTCGGACCTTTTTCCAACAGTAAAAGGTTGGTTTTCTCCGGATCGTGGTCTGTCAGCAAGGGAGCCATGATGCAAATGATGACAATCACAAATAACACGAACACGCTAACCACTGCTAATCTATTCTTCATGAACCGTCTCAAGGCCAATTGAAACGGACTTCTACTTTCTTGCGACTTAGCTGGTCCACTCTCTGGTTGTGTAGTTACAGATTCTTGCGGATTCGACTGCATATGTTTTCACCTCAATCGTATCGAATTCTTGGATCGATGATACTGTAAAAAATATCGGCCAATAGGTTACCAACTAAGATCAGCACTCCCAAAATCATGGCGATTGCCATTACAACAGGAAAGTCCCTGTTCGTGACCGAACTCAAAAATAGCGTTCCTAGACCTGGGTATTGGAAAACTTGTTCAGTAATTACCGCACCACTTAACAAAACCCCAATTTCAAATCCCATCAACGTGATAATCGGAATCAGAGCATTTCGAAGGGTGTGTTTATAAAGAACATTCCGTTCAGTCATACCCTTAGCTCTGGCAGTACGAATATAGTCACTTCCTAGCACATCAAGCACTTCAGAACGCATGTAACGCATATACGTTGCTGTCCCCGCTAGGCCTAGCGTAATACCAGGCAATACCATATGATGGATCCGGTCGAAGAATGCTTCGATTCCAGTCACTCCTGGTGCAGAAAGCGTACCTTGAGCCGGAAACCATCCTAATTGAATGGATAGAACATAAATAGCGATTAATCCGAAAAAGAAGTTCGGTATCGCAAGCCCCAGGAACCCGAAGCCTGTCGCGCCGTAATCCAGTAATGAATAAGGTCGCCTAGCAGAATAAATTCCAATCGGGATAGCGACAATAATTGTGATTCCTAAGGAAAAGAGCCCTAGGTAAAGCGTGTTGGCAAAACGTGCTTCAATTAAATCAGCTACTGACCTTCCTTTGAATATCAATGAGTTACCAAAGTCCCCTTGGGCAGCAGCGGTGATCCACCTTCCATACTGAACTGGAATAGGATCATTCAGTCCTAATGCTTCACGTTGTTGTTCATATACTTCCGGATTCACATCTGGGTCAGCTAGTGATTGCCCCGTCAAGGCATCACCTGGAGCTAATTGAGCGAGTCCGAATACTATAATGGTCAGGGCAAAAAGCATCGGGATGAAAACAAGTATGCGGCGAATAATGAATTTGTACATGAGATTCCCCCTGATCTAAAACCGGACATTTCTAATTAGTTTTTTTTCATTTGAGCTTTAACAACATCTTATTTAGGTATGTTAAAGTCACTTGTTAATTTGAAAGATTAGATTCTATACTATACGAATCGTGAGAGGCGGCGACTCCTAGGGGATCAGCACAAGCTGAAAATCACGCAAAACTCGCGAATTGTGAGTTTTGGGAAGTTGAATCCGTGCCCCCAGGAACGCGTCCGCCGACAAACGATTCGTTAGAATCAACAACAAACTTAAAACTTGTACAAAATTTATTTAAAAGAAAGAGCATGGAACTATGTTCGCACGCTCTTCCTTTGTGCTATATGTCTTTACTCTGAAACCCACCATAATTCTGGGTCGTTATTGAATGAGTATGGCATTGGACTAACACCATTCATACGCTTGTTGAAACCGTAAATTTTGTTTTGTGCATATAGGAGTAAAGCTGGTAAGTCTTCAGAGAAAACAGACTGCCACTCACTATACTTTTCTTCACGGTAAGCTTGATCAAACGCATCTGGTGCCTTTATAGCATCAGCAATCAATTGATCAGAATCTGGGTTGTTCCAACGAGAGAAGTTATAGGCTGCTGTTGAGTTCCACAATCCTGATGGATCCGGATCTCCACTGCCTAAACTCCAACCAATCAGATAAAGATCCCAATCACCATTATCATTGATCAAATCTTCAACATACGCTGTCATTTCCTTCGGTTGTCTCAAGTCGATCTTAATGCCGACTTCTTCAAGGAATTGAGCTAAAATTGGTGCAGAATTTTCACGGAGCTTGTTACCAGTCGGGTAGTTCAAGTTGACGATCCATTCTTCCCCATCTGGCGTTTCTCTGAATCCATCGTCATTCGTATCTACATAGCCCGCTTCATCTAACAATTCTCCTGCTTTTTCAGGGTTGTATTCATAAGCTGTTGTTGCACTTTCATCATACGCCCAGAATTGTTGAGCGATCGGTGCGTTAATAACAGAACCGTGGCCGTATAATAAGTTGTCAACAATGGCTTGTCGGTCGATTGCATAAGCCATCGCTTGCCTTACTAATTGCTCACCTACATCTTTATTCTTCTCCCAGCTATCAGGATTGATTTCGCCACTGTCAATTTCAGCATCGGATCGGTGGTTAATCTTATAACCCATCAACTGATATCCGAAATCCGTCTGTTCAATGATTTCGATATGTTCTAGGCCATCAACAGTTTCAAAGTCTGCTGCAGGCACCCCGTTTGGATCTGAAATAAAGTCAATCTCACCATTTTCAAGCAGTCCTAACATGACGGATTGCTCGACGATACGCCATACGATCTGGTCTAAGTATGGTTCACCTTTCCAATAATCAGCGTTTTTCGCAAGTACGTATTGCTCACGATCAAGCATTTCTGTGAACTGGAAAGGTCCAGTTCCGATAACTTCTCCAGCATTAAGTGTTGCCGGGTGCTCTGGGATTTCTTCTACAGGCACTTCACCAAAAACGTGCTCAGGAATAATCGAGAATGCAACATCTTTTAAAATTGTCACGTTCGGTTCTGCGAATTTAAAAGTGACTGTATAATCATCTTCAGCAACTACACCTTCAAACTCTTCAGTTTCTCCAGTGTTAAACGCTTCATAACCAACTAATTTATTAGCATACTCGGTACGAACTCCCCCAGCCTCAACATAGCCAGGACTCGCAATTGCTTTATAAGTGAAAACTACATCATCAGCAGTGAATTCCTCGCCATCGTGCCATTTCACGCCTTCTTCGAGAGTTAGAGTGATTTCGGTTTGATCATCGTTGATTTGCCAGTCATTAGCTAGGCCTTCAACAAACTCAAGATTCTCGTTTTGTGAAAGAAGCCCTTCATGAGTGAAGTCTAAAATGTTAGCTTCATACGCTTCTGTATAAAAGATCGGGTTGAAAACTCCAGCTGGAGCAGTGTCCATCGCGCCAGTTACAGTTCCACCCATCTGAGGACCATCATCTTTCGCCTCTTCTTCTTCCGTTTCTTCCTCTTCAGACTCAGACTCTTCCTCTTCTTCCTCATTTTCTTCGTTTTCTGTTTCTTCCTCTTCAGGCTCTTCTTCGCTTGAAGTATCATCATTATTACAAGCAACTAACACCATACCAAGCATCAACACAAACGCTAACATCAACAGCCAATTTCTTTTTAACTTCAAATTCTCACCCCTTTAAATTTTCGACCAAACAAAAAACAACAAACGATTTATTTTTAGGTGATCACCTCCGATGATGAAGCATTTTTATTTATATAAATGACAAGCCACATAATGACCTTCTCCCCTATGTTTTAATTCAGGACGTTCTATTGCACATCGATCATGCGCTTGAGGACATCGCGTCCTGAATGCACATCCTGTAGGCGGGTCAGAAGGGCTCGGTAAATCTCCTGTTAAATGGATTTTTTCACGCCGATTCTTGACGTCTGTAGAAGGAACAGACGACAGTAACGCTTGTGTATATGGGTGAAGCGGGTTATCGTAAAGCGACTTTTTCGGTGCAATTTCAGCAATGCGACCCAGATACATTACAGCCACCCGGTCGCTAATATGCTTAACAACACTCAAATCATGCGCGATGAATAAATAAGTAAGATCGAATTCATCTTGAAGATCAGCCATCAGATTGAGCACTTGGGCTTGGATAGAAACATCCAATGCGGAGACTGGCTCATCACAAATAATGAATTTCGGGTTGAGTGCTAAGGCTCTCGCTATGCTGATGCGTTGTCTCTGCCCTCCGGAAAACTCGTGAGGATATTTACCACGGTCACTTGCTCGAAGACCTACTTTTTCCAAAAGATTGATACATTTCTCTTTGCGTTCGGATCTTGTCATAGATGTTTGAACAAGCAATGGCTCTTCAACCAATTCTCCAACACTCATTTTGGAATTGAGTGAAGCAAAAGGATCTTGGAAAACGATTTGCATATCTTTCCGGTACTCTCTTAATTTTCGATTGCTTAAATGGGAAATGTCTTGATTCTCAAATAAGACTTCACCTTCTGTAGGGTTAAGCAAACGCAATATAACTCTGCCGAGAGTAGACTTTCCTGAACCGGATTCTCCCACAACACCTAAGGTTTCACCTTTTTTGATATCTAAAGACACATCATCTACTGCTTTTACGTGGCCAATTGTATGTTTCAAAATGCCACCTTTTATAGGAAAGTATTTTTTGATATTTTTCACTTGAACCAATACTTCTTCATCAATCTTTTTTTCTACTTTTTGGTCAGTAAGTGGCATGTTATGTAGCCTCCTCTACGTAAAGATAGCAACGAGCTTTGTGATCAGCCTCGACATCTAAGAGATCCGGATTTTTTTTATAACATCGTTCCATTACGTGGGGACACCTCGTAGAGAATCGGCAACCCTCAGGGAAACTATGTGCAGCTGGAACGGTTCCTTTAATCGCACCTAGTCTAGTCATCTCTTTTTCAAGGCTTGGTAAACTATCAAGCAGCCCTATCGTATATGGGTGTTTGGTATCTTCAAATATTTTCTCTACCGTGGTTTCTTCAACAATCTGACCACCATACATGACAAGCACTCTATCAGCATATTCCGCTACTACACCCAGGTCATGAGTGATCAGAAGAATGGCCATCTCAAACTTTTCCTTCATTTCTGCTAGCAAGTCTAATATTTGAGCTTGAATCGTAACGTCTAGTGCGGTTGAAGGCTCGTCAGCAATGAGTAACTTAGGTTCACATGAAATTGCGATGGCAATCATCGCCCTTTGACGCATTCCTCCAGACAACTGATGAGGATAATCGTTCATCGTTTCTTCTGCTCTTGGAAAACCGACCACCTTTAATAGTTCGATCGCTTTTTCACGCGCTATTTCTTTAGAGAATTTCTTATGCTTCCTAATCGTTTCGATGATTTGATTACCGATCGTATAGACAGGATTCAAAGCCGTCATTGGCTCCTGGAAGATCATCGCGATATCGTTTCCGCGTATTTTTGTCATTTGCTTAGCTGACTTGTTCAATAAATTCTCATCTTCTAATTTGATCGTCCCATCAATCACTTCTCCTGGTTTATTGATCAACTGCATGATCGACAATGATGTAACACTTTTTCCACTACCAGATTCCCCTACGATTGCGACCGTTTCTCCTGGATTGACTGTGAAATCCACCCCATCAACAGCTTTTGCGACCATCTGATCATCCAAATAAAAATAAGTTTTCAATCCTGCAACATCCAATACTGGTTTTTGCTCCATTCAATTCACCCCAACTGTTATAGCTATGTACTCTTGGATTTTGTAGATTATAAAATTTTAATTCTATTATATTCAGCATTTTTGATAGGTATGTCTATTTAAAAAAATTAGATTTAACAAATAATGGGTTGACTATATTTTAAATATATTTAAAATTATATTTAAGTTATTTTAAATATGAGGTGTTTTTATGTTTAAAAGAAATATGAGTTTGATTGTCAGCAACCAATTTTTCACCGTCTTAGCTGACAGTATTTTCGACTTGGCGATCCTCTGGTACGTGTACCAACTTACAGATTCTGCTCTATCCGCCGCTGCTATCACAGCAATAACATCTTTAACACGAATCTTAGTGGGCCCATTCATCGGGGTGTTCATCGATCGAACCGAACCAAAAACTTCCATGCAAATCGGTTATGCCCTCATGATAGGTATAGGCATATTTCTCAGTATTTTTTATGCTCTTCAAATAAATATTCTGATAGCTTTTATTTATGTAGCTATTATCCTGCAACATATATGCATGATTTTCATCGAACCAGCAAAAAACAAACTTCTCCCCAGAATTGTTGGGGAGAAGCGAATTGTTCAGGTAAATGGATACATAACTTCTACGAGTCAAACAAGTGAATTAATCGGACAATCCATCAGTGGTTTTGTTATTGGTATGATCGGCTTTGTAGGGGTGATGCTGACTCACTCTGCTGTTTATTTGCTGGCTAGTATTCTACTGATATTTGTCATCAATATCACGAATGTTTCTAGTGAAGTGAAAAATATGGAAGAAACGAAGCCTACTGTGTGGAAAGATTTAAAGGTGGGGTTTTCAGCACTGAAGAAAAATAAAACTGTGTTCAAGTTAATTTTCCTAGTAATGGCAGTAAACGTCACGACTATTGCAGGTTCACTAATGGTAGTACTCGTATCCGATCAGTACGGAGCGAATGCGATTCAGTACGGGTTCATGAACGCTTCAGCTGCCGGGGTTGGGATATTAATCGGATTAGTTGCAGGAAAATTTTTACCGTTAGTGAAACCTGGTCTACTCATCGGGGCAGAATTCATTATTGGCGGAGTAGCATTTATAGGGATGGGATTGACTACTAACTATTATATAGGAGTCGTTTTTTTTCTTATAATGACAGCCTTAACAGTGCTAGTGAATATCTTATTCGCATCACTGCTCATTTTGCTAGTGAAAGACGACGTCAGAGGAAGGGTTTTTACACTTGTGGGAGCTCTCTCGAATTTCCTTATGCCACCGTTAGCACTAGCGGGAGGCTATGTTGCAGATTTGTTTGATGTGAGCTATTTATTCTTGTTTGCTGGGGGATGGATTGCTATTTGTGGATTAGTTCCATTGATCGATCGGGACTTGAGAAGTATTGAAAAAGTGCCTTCTATTAAGTAAAAATTTAGTAATATTTCTTAATCATAAAACTTCATATGTGTTTTATCTTTTTTATAATAATCAAGGCGATCTTGCATTGTACCCGTATGAAATTCAAACTTGTGACCATCAGGATCGGTGAAATAGATCGATGATTTATCCTTTTCATCACGAGGTCTTCCAGAAAGGATTCTGACCCCTAACTTTTCGAGTTTTTCATGCATAGGTATAAGATCGTCTTCATCGATAGAAAATGCCGTATGCGTATAAGACTGTTCAATTTCGTTCCGAGGAATTTCTTTTTCTTCATTTAATGCAATCCACAATCCATTCAAGTCAAAATAAGCAGTCTTACGCCCCTCTACCAATAGTTTCGCACCGAAAACCCGTTTATAGAATTGAATAGATTCATTTAGATCAGAAACAGAAAATAGTAAGTGATTGATTCCTTTAATAGACACGAAGAGACCCCCTATGAGAATTCAGAATGTTTGGCGGTTAAATATTCTGTTAGAGTTTTGTTATTATAATAATAGATAAACTTGTTTTATGAAAGGAGCTTATGAAATGAAAATTACATCAATCGAACCTACACCGAGTCCATACTCGATGAAAATAAATGTGGATGAAACTCTGCCAGACGGACAAACTGAGAGTTATTCTGTAAAAGATGACTTAAGTGATGCGCCGCAATATGTGAAAGAATTATTTGCAGTTGAAGGCGTGAAGGAGTTATATCGCGTCATCGACTTCATTGCATTGGAACGAAACCCTAAAGTAGACTGGGAAGATATTTTGCCAGAAGTGAAACGTGTACTTGGATCAGCAGATACAGTCGAGGGTGACTTCTCAAGCGGTGATGAAGAAGAAGAGGCTTTTGGTGAAGTTCACGTATTCATCCAAAAGTATCGTGGGATCCCGATGCAAGTGAAACTTGAAGAAGATGAGACTGAAAAGCGTTTTGGTTTGGCATCACGATTTACGGACGCAGCGATGAAGGCATCGGAGGATTCTTCCGCCATGTTGATGGAACGTGAATGGGAAGAACAACATCCCCGTTACGGAGAAATGGATGAAATCGGGCCTGATGTTGTGGCCGAAATCGAAGCAACATACAATGAAGATCGGTTAACGACTTTGGTTGATATGGCGAAAAATAATGAGCGAGTGCGAGATATTGAACCGAAAAAGGTCACACTGGACATGCTTGATGCTGAAGACTGGAAAGATCGTTATGCAGCCCTTGATCGGATGGATCCATCAACAGAAGATCTACCGGTGCTAGATAAAGCTTTAGATGACCCGAAAGTTTCGGTCCGCCGCCTAGCTACAGCTTACCTTGGAATGATTGAAGACAGAAATGTTCTTCCTTATCTATATAAAGCTTTGAACGATAAGACCGTTACCGTGCGCCGAACGGCTGGCGACTGTCTCTCAGACTTAGGATTTAAGGAAGCAATTCCTGAAGTGATTAAAACGTTAAAAGATAAAAGCCGAATCGTCCGCTGGCGCGCTGCCATGTTTTTATATGAATATGGAGATGAATCAGCCCTCCCTGCACTAGAAGAAGCTCTGGAAGATCCGGAATTTGAAGTACGGATGCAAGCAAAGATGGCTCTCGCTAGAATCCAAGAAGGTGAAGAAGCCCAAGGCTCAATTTGGCAACAAATGACAGAAATGACCAAGAAGAAAAATAAATAAGTGCTAAAAAACACTGCGCCGAGGGTGCAGTGTTTTTGTTAGTACGATTATTTACTTAATTCTATTCTATGGAGCAAATCCATACACGGTCAAAATAAACCCATAGAAAGCAGCGTATGATGATAGAGTGATTATGATCACGAACCCCGTTAGTAATCCGTATCGAGAAAAAGCTCCAACAAATCGTTTTGTCAGTAGTTTGTGGGCTTTGTAAATCATCAAGATTGCTAGTGGCACAATGAATAATACAGCAAACCAGCTGACCCACTCGAAGTAAGCTTGAAATCCGCCCTCAAGTACCGGACCAGTATTGAGCTGATATTTAAAGTTTATATAAATTGCCCCGCCAAAAAAGATGGCAGCTACTAACCCGAAGTAAAAACTAACTATTGTTTTCAGTTTCTTAGATTCTTTCTCCACAGTAAAATAGACAACTAGGAGTATAAGAATAATTGTTATAATTCCAAACATATGGTTACTCCCTTGTCATTCGTTCAAAACCTTGTGGTCGCGGTTTGCGATTAAGGTGGCTCACAAATAGCAGAGATAAGCCAATCACTGCGAAGGATAGAATATGCATTTGATCAGTTTGCATCAACGAGATGATCAAAAACGCTATCCCTATGATGAAGTTGATTCTCGCAAATGATAGTTGGTTTCTCATACTTTGTCCCCCATTTCTACGTTCTCTTGTCAACAGTTAAACATTATAACATATCCTTCCGGGAATTCTACTATAATTTTCATGCAAAAAAAATAGATTTTTGTAATTTATTTTAAAAAGTTTTTCCACCCATTGTGACAATGGGTGAGAAGTACTGTTGTGACAGGGTTAATGCTAGGTTTGAAGAGTTGGAAATAGTTATGGTGGGGATTGAAACTTGGTTATGGTTGATTGAACCCTAGTTGTGGTGGATTAAACTCCTCACGTGGCGGATTCAACTCCCCACGTGGAGGGTTAAGCTCCTGACGTGGCGGGTTTGACTCGTGACATGGAGGGTTCAACCTCCGACGTGGCGGATTTGACTCGTGACATGGCGGGTTCGACTCGTGACATGGCGGGTTCGACTCGTGACGTGGAGGATTCGACCAAACAATCTTTTTAAATACGAAAAAAATCCTGCTGTAGCAGGATTTTCACTTATTCAAAAGGTATTGGCCTTGCAAGTTCTTCAGGGGTTTTCGGACAGGTAGAGCATGGTTTCCGTTCTTCGTTCGCTCCGTAATAGAAGCAGCATGTTCTGCGGATTCGTGTACCATCTGCTTCTACTCGGCGCCCCCAGTAAAAGTTCCTCAGCTGGTTGCAGTTGTCGTCAAACGCTTCTGCACCCAAACCTCGTAACAAAAACTCGTAGTCCTCTTTAACACGACCTTGAATTTGTGCGAATGGTTCTTCCATCAACTTCTTCTCATAGATCCAGTAAACATAAATCGCGATGTTCTCCCACAACGTAGGTTTCGGAACTCTCGCTACATCTGAGACTAATTGCACCAACTCTCCTAATCTACGAAAGAGATTTTCACAATACTCACGGCGTTCAGCTTCCCTGTCTTCCCCAAATTCTTCAACTTTAATTTCTTCCATATACAAATTGGGTAGCCATTTACCATCCACAACATTCGGTACAATCCAAAGTTGATCAAGAGGCATATCCAACTTCACATTTTTGACTGTCATCATGTATAAAGGTGGAAGCGCTAAGTTATAACCGAGCCGCTTCATCAACTGGGAAGCTGCCACAAAGATACTATCTGTACCGAATTCACGCTTGATTTCGTGTAAATAATCTCTCAACTTCTCTTCGTCCATTAAGTCAGATAATTGGGCAGAGAATTCCTCAGCATAATCGACCATCCGGAAATAGTCTTTCATAATTATTTTTTCTTCTTTTGTCAATTTTGCCAAGTTCCCCACACCCTTTAATAAAAAATATGTTACTTTTTACTTTTGAATAACAGATAAATGAAATACGGTGCACCGATTAGCGCAGTGAAAACTCCCACTGGAACTTCAAGAGGTGCAAAGGCAGTACGCGCGACCAGGTCAGCAATTAACACGATGATCCCGCCAATCAAAGCGGCTGTAGGAATCAACGAGCCGAATGCCGAACCAACTAAGCGGCGAGCCATATGTGGAGCCATCAAACCGACGAAACTGATGCCTCCTGCAAACGCCACTGCTCCACCTGCTAAAGCCGTACTTACAAACAACAGAATCAACCGGTCACGCTGAACGAATGCCCCAGCATTTTTCGCCAGTTCGTCCCCTAGCTCCTGGATGTTCAGCCTTGGTGTCAAGAGGAATAGAATGAGCGTCAACCCTAACACCCAAGGAACAATTGTCTGGATTTCCGACCAGTTCGTTCCGTTCACGCTCCCAGTCAACCAAATATTCGCTCTTGCTGCCGTGAAAATTGGTCCAAGTAACATGAGCATCGTAGTAATCGCCTCAAGGGCTGCAGCCAAACCGATACCAATCAGAACTAATTTCAGCGGCTGGACGCCATTTCTGGTGATGGCTAATGAGTACACTAATATCCCCATCACGATCGCCCCGATCAAGGAAGCAAGTGGCATCCAGTGGATACTAACGGTCAATGCATTACCTCGATCACTGAAAACAGTCAAGAAACCGACCGTGGCTAAAGCGGCACCGGACGTGATACCAATAATATCTGGTGATGCTAGTGGGTTTCGAATGATACCTTGTAAGATTGCTCCTGACATTGCAAGAGCTGCCCCCGCAAATACAGATAATACAATACGTGGTGCACGGAATTGTTGAACCGTCAGATTCTGGATATCCGTACCAGCACCGAACACGGCTTTCACCACATCGATCGGCCAAACCTGTAATTGTCCAATTCCTAAGCTGATGATCATCAGAAGGACCATCCCGATTGTCAATCCAGTTATAATTGCTGTTGCTTTAGTATCTATTAAAAAGGAGGATTTTCCTATTCGTAACGAACGGTGTCTACTCATTGATTCCCCTCCTCGCTATATAAATGAAGAAAGGAGCACCGATAAACGCAGTCATAACTCCGATCGGAACTTCCTGAGGCATGATCAAGTAACGTGCGCCGATATCCGCCATCAACAACAACATCGCTCCTAGCACTGCACTATAAGGAATCACCCATCGATAGTCGTACCCAACGAGCCAACGCGCGATATGAGGAATGATGATACCGATAAAACCAATTGGCCCAGCAATCGCAACGGCTCCTCCCGCTAGAAGCACGATAATGACTGCTCCCGATAACTTGACCAAAATTGTATTTTGACCAAGGCCTGCTGCGACATCTTCCCCCATCATCAGAACATTCATTTTCTTTCCCATGAATAACGAAGCGACCCAACCGACTATTAGATAAGGAAGAACGGATACAAGTAAATCGAGATCTCTCCCTTGAACCGCTCCAGCGAGCCAAAATAAAACTTGATCCAAAGAACGTTCATTCAAAGTCAGCATCCCTTGAGTTAATGAAGAAAAAAGAGCTGCAATCGCTGCCCCTGCAAGCGTCAACTTCACAGGAGTCAGTCCTTCCGAACCTACTGAACCTAACGAATACACGACTACAGCCGCAAGCGCAGCCCCTAAAAATGCTAGCCACGTAAACCCTGTAATCGAAGTAATCCCAAAGAAAGTCACACCAATCACAACAAAAAAGCTAGCCCCTGCATTAATACCGAAAATACTTGGAGAGGCTAACGGATTTTTTGTCAATCCCTGCATGATTGCGCCAGCAATGGCTAAACTAGAACCGACTGCAGCTGCAATCAATGCACGTGGAATCCTTGTGTCCTGAATGATGTAATGTTGATTCGACTCATCGAAGCGTACGAAAGAATCGATCACATCGCTAGTCGTTATGTATGTTAATCCATATATGACACTCGCCCACAATAAAACCATTACAGACAAGAGCCCGAATA
The DNA here is from genome assembly GCF_002844535.1 of Halalkalibacillus sediminis. Classification (NCBI taxonomy): domain Bacteria; kingdom Bacillati; phylum Bacillota; class Bacilli; order Caryophanales; family Bacillaceae; genus Halalkalibacillus; species Halalkalibacillus sediminis. The sequence continues at coordinate 115,374 of NZ_PJNH01000002.1, read as the reverse complement.
CAATACCTATAATTTTTGAGAATGGTTTTGATAGCATAGTCAGATACCTTCCACTTCAGCATTTGAATCAATTTTAGTCTAATGTAATTGAGAATCATTGTCAACGAATCATGAAATGGGCACCTTTTGTAAATGTAATGCTATTAACCGTTTTGGAAGTGTTTTCTCTCTATATAAAGTGTGGCTTTACATTAGCCCACATCTTTAAAAACATGCATACTAAAAAATATTTTCCAAAAAGCAATTGACTTTCTCAATGAGAACAATTATCATTTGTGTTGGTATTGAAAATCATTCTCAAATAAAAAATTTACATAGGAGGAAATGAGAAATGATACGTAAATTATTAGCATTCTTACTTTTAACATCACTCGTGTTGGTTCTAGCAGCATGTGGTGGTGATAATCAGGAAAACGCAACAGAAGAGAACGCGGAAGATCAGCAAGAAGAAAGCGAAGAAGCTTCCGAAGAGGAATTTGAAAGTTACACAGTTGAGCATGCAATGGGAGAAACAACCATTGAAGAGAAACCAGAGAATATTGTTATCTTAACTAACCATGGAACAGAAGCTTTATTGGAATTAGGAATTACACCGGTTGGAGCCGTCCAATCATGGACAGGTGACCCTTGGTACGACCATATTTCGAAAGACATGGAAGACGTTGAAGTAGTAGGTTTGGAAAGCGATATTAACTTAGAAGCTATCGCAGCTCTTGATCCAGACTTGATCATTGGTAACAAGATGCGTCAAGAAGAGCAATACGATAAATTGAATTCAATCGCCCCTACGATATTTGAAGAGACCTTACGTGGTGACTGGAAAGTAAACTTCGAGTTGATTGCTGAAGCAGTCAATATGGAAGAAGAAGGCGCACAAGTGCTTGAAGATTATGAGGATCGTGTGGCTTCCCTATCTCAAGAATTACAAGAACAGGATATGTTAGATACTAAAGTATCAATGGTACGTTTCATGCCATCTGATGTACGTATCTACCACAAAGATTCTTTCAGTGGAATCATTTTGGATGAAGTTGGATTAGCTCGCCCAGAAAATCAAGATGTCGATGACTTCGCAGCAATGGGTGCTACGAAAGAACAAATCGAAGACATGGATGGAGACGTCATCTTCTATTTCACTTACAAGCCTGAAGGTGAAGATGGTCAGTCTGTTCAGGATGAGTGGACGAATGATCCACTTTGGAACAACTTATCTGCTGTACAAGAAGGCAATGCTTATGAAGTAAGTGATACTATTTGGAATACTGCTGGTGGTGTACGCGCAGCAAACTTGATGTTAGATGATTTAGAAGAGAAATTATTAAGTGAATAATTGATGTCATGAGGCACCCCCTCATTGATATACATGGACCTACCCTTTTATTGAAGGGTAGGTTTTTTTATGGAATGCACTTGCACTTTTCCCTCCCTTTGTTATCATGTTCATTATATGAACATGTTCATATTGTCAGAAAACTTTTATCAAAAGGAGTTTATTAATGCAAACCATCCAGTCATCATCTATTGAAAAAAGGGTCAACGCGTTACGCAATAAGATGAGAGAAAAAGAAATCGACGCCACCATCTTATGGGATCCCGACAACGAGTACTACATCAGTGGCTTTCGCGCCATCTCTTATTCACGTCCTATTTTACTACTGGTTTATCAGGATAAAACGCAGTACATCCTCCCTGCTTTAGAGGAGGAACATGCAAAACTGAACGCACACGTGGACGAATTCTACATTTATTATGAAACGTATCCTCACCGCGAATTCGACACGACATATATTCAACCATTAAATAGGATACTCAGTGACTTACCTAAACAAACCACAATTGGACTGGAAATGGAACTAGTTCCAGCATCTTTTGCAAAGATGTTTGAGTCGAAAAGTTTCCATATAAAAGATGTCACACAAGATTTGATCGATTTACGTGCAATCAAAGATGAAGAAGAAATCTATTGGTTGGAACAGGCAGGGCATTTATCAGATGTTGCCTTGAAAGCTTCATTCAATCATCTAGAGCCAGGTATGAGTGAACTGGAATTCGACTCTCATGGTGATCGTGCTCTACTAGAGGAAGCCTCAAAAGAATACCCGAACCATATCATCGGTTACGAAAACTGGACCTGTTCAGGGATTGAGCGAAGCGCTATGCCGCACCTTTATTCCAGCACGAGAAAATACGATCAGAACGATGTCGTCGTTCATAGTCGACAAGTTTGGATCAATGGCTACCGGGCTGAAAACGAACGGACATTTTTGCTTGGCGAACCTACCAATGAGCAAAGAAATTGTCTTCAATTAGCTATCGATGCACAACAAGCTGGATTTGACGCAGTAAAACCAGGAGTTAAAGCGAGTGAAGTGGACATTGCTTCCTATAAAGTTTTTGAAGATGCTGGTTATGGAAAATTCGTTCAGCACCGAATTGGGCATGGACTCGGGTTAACCGAACATGAAGAACCCTACTTACGTTTTGATAATGACCTCGTATTACAAGAGGGCATGGTCTACACGATTGAACCAGGCATTTACGTCCCTGGAGTTGGTGGTTTCCGCCACTCAGATACAGTAATTGTTACAAAAGACGGGTGCCATAGCATTACCAAGTATCCAAGGGATTTAGAAAGCTTACTATTTTAATAAGGAGGACTGATTGCGATTGAGTTCTCGTAGAAAAGATATCCAAAGAGAGCGTATGTGGCGTTACTTCATCGATGCAACAGTGAAAGTGATTGAGGAAGAAGGAATCAATAACGTTACGATAAGGAAAGTCGCTGATCACGCAGGATATACCAGTTCGACCGTATACAACTATTTCAAAGAGCTATCACACCTGGTTTTCTTTGCAGCGATGCGGTTTACAAAAGATTATACAGACGAACTCCCTCAATATATGGAGAAGGGAAACAACACCGTTGAAAAATGGCTTTACAGTTGGGAATGTTTTTGCAGAGAAACCTTTCTAAAACCAGAAATCTATTCGGCCATCTTTGTTAATAATCTAGGCGTTATTCCTGAGGATTTACTTGATCATTACTACAAGACCTATAAGCAAGACCTAGTCGATCTTCCGAGACCTATTCAATCCATTGTGCTACAGCATCAGTTAGCTAAAAGAAGTTCATTATATTTACAAAGTGCTGTTGATGAGGGGTTACTGGATCAAGAGGATATCGAATTTCTTACGGATACGACATTACTTGTATGGAAGGGCATGTTGGTGACCTATCTCAATCAACGTCAAAATTATTCAGTAGAAGAGGTTACACAAAAATCACTTGAATATATACATGATATCGTCATGAAAAGCGTGAAGGCAGAAAAGAGAGAAAAGATCGAAGTAGATTTCATAAAAAAAGAGTAGCTTCGATTTTCATCGAGCTACTCACTTATTCCTGGTCTTCTTTATTTCTAGGAACATATTTGAAAATTTCTTCTGATTCCATAAAATCTACTAAGCGAGAGAGCCAATCGGCAAATTCTAAAAACCCTTCTGCCTCCGTATACAAGAGGTCAGCTTGCTCTTTCAACTCCGGGGTCATCCCCTCTTCATAAAGCTTTTCCAATTCTTCCCGTACTTTTCTTTTGCTCATTTGGTTTTTGGTGACAACCGATCGCCAATTATGGGTGAAAAGCTTAATGAAGGTTAAATACTCGTCTTCTTCTACTGTGTACAAATCTTTCCTAGATTTCTGCATGTATACTTTTTGAGCTAGATTTAATTCGGTCAATTGACGTACAGCTTGGCTCATTCGCGTCTTGCTCATTCCTGTACGCTCTGACAGTTCTTCTAAAGTCATTGGCCTACGTTCATAGTAGATGATTCCCATGACCAATCCAATAGTCGAGGGAAACCCGTATGACTTCATATTATCTGCAATTTGATTATGAACATTATGTTTTAATTGATCTATTTTCTGTTTTTGGTCCATTCACTTTTTCACCACACGATTCAAGTTATACTACTAATCTACCACAAACCAACCACAGGAAAAAATGTAACCTTAGACAAGAAAAGCGAGTATTTTCGAGTTATTTTATATAAAAACGATTTAAGTGAAACCTAATCGTTAATTTACGTAAATTTCATAAACTTTTAAGTTTATATAGTGTTTTAGTTTTATAAGATTCATTGATACAGTTAAAAAGGTGTTACATTGCTAAATAATCTCAGAGAGAGAAAGGAGAGTAACTTTGATCGAGTTAAAGAAAGTCAACAAAATCTATGAAGATGGGTTTCAAGCATTGAAAGACATCAACCTGACTTTTGATGAAGGTAAAATCAATGTCCTGATTGGTCCTAGTGGCTGTGGTAAGACTACAACCATGAAACTATTAAACCGTTTAGTGGATCATTCAGATGGATCAATCATGGTGGATGGTAAAGACATCACTCAAATTAATCCAATCCACTTAAGAAGAGAAATGGGTTATGTTATTCAAAGCATTGGACTTTTTCCACATATGAATATTTACGACAATGTCGCAACTGTCCCGAGGTTAGTTAAATGGGATAAAAAACGTATCGATGAAAAGGTCCACGAATTATTAGAATTGGTCAACTTAGAACCAGAAACATACAAGAAGCGTTATCCTTCAGAGTTAAGTGGGGGGCAGCAACAAAGGATCGGGGTTATTCGCGCATTGGCTGCCGAGCCGAATATCATTCTCATGGATGAACCATTCAGTGCACTAGACCCAATCAGTCGTGAACAACTTCAAGATGAATTACTTAGGTTACAAAAAGAAATTAATAAAACAATTATTTTCGTAACTCACGATATGGATGAAGCGATAAAGATAGCTGATCAAATCATCCTTATGAAAGATGGTTCAATCGTACAAAAAGGTTCGCCAGATGAGATCCTTTCTAATCCCGAAAATGATTTCGTAAAAGAATTCATTGGTGCTGAACGATTACAGAAGGCTGAAAAGCTTCCACCATTAAAAGAAATGGTTGATCGTTCAATTAAAGCAATTGACATAGAAACTTCTACAGAGAAAGCATCTACTTATATGTTAGAAAATCAATTACTACATGCACCCGTAGAACAAGACGGTAAATATGTAGGAATGATTAGTTTACAAAACCTTATTCAATCCAAAGAATCATCTGTTAAAGATGTTTCCATTTCAAAAGTTAGCGTAGTACACATTTCTGATGATCAAACAAGTGCGCTGACGTTGATCAGTTCTGAACAACCAGTAGTCGCGGTAGTGAACGATCAAGAAGAAGTAGTAGGAGTCCTTAATGATCGCGCTATCAACAACACCTTCTTACAGTTCTACCAAAAGAAGCAAGGGGTTGTGTAAATGGAGATTTTAACAGATTATATAGAATTTTTGACTGAGAGATATGAGTCGATTCTGGAATATTCCTATCAGCACCTTACGATATCTTTCCTTGCTATTATTTTCGGCATTCTATTGACGGTCCCATTAGCCGTATTCATGACTCGAATAAAGCAGGATTTCATTAAAGGAACTATTTTCAATATCGCAAACATATTCCAAACCATTCCAACGATCGCCTTGTTGGCCTTGATGATTCCTCTTTTCGGAATAGGGATGAAGCCGGCAGTCATCGCTTTATTCCTTTATTCATTACTTCCGTTACTTAGAAACACCTATGCGGGAATTGCATCCGTCGACCCAGGTGTCATCGAGTCAGCGAAAGGAATGGGATTCAGTCCAGTTAAAAGGCTATTCAAGATTGAGCTTCCTTTAGCGATGCCTTATATCATGTCTGGCATAAGGACCACGACAGTTTATATCATCAGTTGGACTACATTAGCAGCAGTGATCGGAGCAGGTGGTTTAGGCGGTTTAATCCTTGCTGGAATTGGCTTTAACGATAAGGAAATGATATTCACTGGTACACTCGTAGCGATTATTTTAGCTGTAAGTATTGATTTACTTTTTGGAAAAATAGAGAAAAGATTATCTACTTAAATAAAGGAGCGTTTAAACATAATGAGAAAATTTTTATTGATTTCAACACTTGTCGTTTTGGCAGTATTTGCTACTGCATGCGGCGGAGATGATAACACAAATAACGAAGGCGGCATGGAATTAGAAATTGGTGCCCAAACTTACACGGACCCTAAAATCTTAGCACAAATGGTGAAAGCAGTTGTTGAAGAGGAAACAGACCATACTGTTAACATTACTGAAGATATTCAAGCTAGCCCACAAATCATCCAAGCTTTAGATCAAGGTGAATTTGATATCGCAACATTATATTCAGGTGAAGTTTATAACAACCACTTCGACGAAGATAAAGTTGAATTCACGACAGATCCAGATGAAACAATTGCACAAGCGCAAGAATTATTCGGAGAAAAATTCGGCATTAAGTGGTACGACACTTTAGGCTTCCAAAACAAATACGGAATCGCTGTTAAAGATAGCTTTGCAGAAGAAAACGGTATTGAAACAATTTCTGACTTAGAAGAACATGCAGATGAATTAGTAATTGGTACAGACACTTCATGGGTTGAACGTGAAAATGATGGATACCGTGCGTTCCAAGAAGCATATGGTTATGAGTTTAAAGATGTAAAAGGTATGGAAGTTTCTCTAATGTATGAAGGTGTTGAAAATGGTGAGCTGGACGTAATCACTGCTTATACAGTAGACCCTCAAATCCTAGAACTTGATATGCGTATTTTGGAAGATGACGGTGACTTCTTCCCTCCTTACAGTGCATCATTAGTTTCTCGTGAAGATTTGGTATCTGAAAACGAAGAAATCAATGAAGTACTTGAATCATTTGTCGGTACAATCGACGAAGAAACGATGACAGGTTTAATTTATGAAGTTGATATTGAAGGTAAAAGCCCTGAAGAGGTTGCCATCGGATATTTAGAAGAAAATGGATTTCTTGAGTAATCGGGGGATCATTTATGGAATTTTTTAATGAAATCATTCAATACATGATTGAAAATCAGGAGACGATGATTCAATATACGATTGACCACATCCTTATGGTCATCTACGGTATATCGATGGCTTTAGTAGTAGGAGTCCCACTCGGGGTTCTTGCTGCTAAATTTGAAAAATCGGCACCTGTTATTCTGTCTGTAGTGAATATCATTCAAATCGTCCCAAGTTTAGCCATGTTAGCAATATTGATGCTTTACTTCGGGCTTGGGTTTCAAACGGCTGTAATCGGATTGTTCTTCTACTCACTATTACCGATTGTTCGTAATACGTATGTCGGTATTCGTGAAGTTGATCAGAACATTCTCGATGCAGGAACTGGGCTTGGTATGACAAGCTTACAAGTTCTAAGGAAAGTCCAATTGCCTCTGTCCGTCCCATTTTTAATGGCAGGGCTAAGAGTTGCATCTGTTATAGCTGTTGGTGTTGCATGTATCGCACCATATATCGGGGCTGATGGACTAGGGCGTGAGATTGTGTCAGGAATCAGTCTACAATCTGAAATTAAAATCTACGCCGGCGCAATACCAGCTGCTCTATTAGCAATTTTCGCAGATACAATACTAGGAATTATAGAAAAGAGAACGAAAAAGAGATTAGCGTAATTCAGGAGGATTTAATTGAAACAGCAGGTATTAAAAAAAATAGATGACCTTTATGAAGAAATGGTGGAACTCCGTCGTGATTTCCACATGTATCCGGAATTATCTTTCGAAGAGAAAAGAACTGCACAAATCGTCGCTGATTATCAGCGTAAATTGGGATTAGAAGTCCGTGAAAACGTCGGAAATGGCTATGGCATTGTCGCTACTTTAAAAGGTGGCAAACCAGGTAAAACCGTCGCCATTCGTGCCGACTTCGATGCCTTACCGATTGTCGAACAAAACGATGTACCTTATAAATCGAAAAATGAAGGTGTGATGCACGCGTGTGGTCACGACGCCCACACCGCTGTCGCACTTGGTATGTCCAAAGCATTTGTAGAAGTGAAGGATGAACTCGAAGGTAATATCGTTTTCATCCACCAAAATTCCGAGGAAAAAGACCCAGGTGGTGCTAAATCAATGGTAGAAGATGGTGCCCTTGAGGGGGTTGATATCATCTTTGCCACACATATGGAAAACTACCTCCCCGTAGATCATATATATTATAGCCATCAGTACATTCTCGGCGCTTCAGATGACTTTGAGATTACCATCAAAGGTTTCGGCGGACACGCAGCTTTCCCACACGATTGTGTAGACGTGATTGGTATCGGAGCTCAACTTGTCTCAAGCATTCAACAAATTATGAGTCGGAAGGTTGATCCTCTGAAGTCAGGTGTTGTTACAATTGGCTCGATCCACTCTGGGGAAAAGACGAATGTTATACCAGAAGACTTGAAGATCGAAGGTACTGTACGTACTTTTGATAAAGATGCTAGACAGGAGATCCACGATTGGCTCCAATCTATTACAAAACACACATGTGAAGGGTTTGGCGCAGAGTCTGAAGTTGTGTATCACTGGGGTTATCCAGCAACACTTAACGACCCTGAAGCAACTGAGCAACTGATTCAATCTGCAAAAGATGTCCTTCCGGAAGAAAACATTTTGGAGATGGAACCTAATATGGGTGCAGAAGACTTCTCTTACTTCCTTGAAAAAATTCCGGGAACCTATTTCTTCACCGGAACTGCGAACGAAGAGAAAGGATTCATTTATCCATATCACCATCCGAAATGGGATATAGACGAAAGATCACTCGCTAATGGCGCCAAAGTGATGGCAGCTGCAACGATTGATTATTTGAAGAAATAAATAAAAAATCCTGATACTCACTTCAGCGTGAATATCAGGATTTTTTTAATTGATTTCCTTTATTATTCTTTCTTCACCAGAATAGTTAATCTCAACATGCTCAGGAACTGTAATCACGATAGCTTGCAAATTTATGGTCGAGCCACCCTCCCCCAACCGATATGAATTACGCTCTTTAAATTGTGCCACCGCAAATGGTTCATTCAATTTCACATAATTATATCGGATAATATCGCTTTGGATTACTGAAAAAAAGGGCTTGTACAGTTATGAAAACTTTTGGTGGCGGTAACGATAAAGACGACATAATACTTTCACACATTTATGCTAATAATCATGATAAAGTAGAGTTAGAAAGACATTGCGGAGGTAAATAACTATGAAAAAAATAATATTTATCGTATTATCGACTTTAATGTTATTAGCCGCTTGCGGACAAAGTGATGAAGCTGAGGAAACGTCAGGAGATTCAAAAGATCTGTCACTAGTCCCTGTGGAGGTAGAGATTTTAACAGAAGATGAACTTGATTTAGGTACCCAGACCTTATCCGCTTCAGTGAGTCATAATGATGAATTAGTTAATGATGCTGAAGAGGTCGAGTTTGAAGTTTGGGAACAAGGCTCCAAAGAAGAAAGCCAGATGTTAGCAGCTGAAAACTCTGGCGAAGGTGAATATACAGTCGACTACGAATTTGAAGAAGATGGTGTCTATCATATCCAGTACCATGTAACAGCTAGAGATCAACACGTCATGCCTAAACACGAGGTCAAGGTAGGAGATGCTGAAACATCGCATCACGAAGAGGAAGATGAACATGCAAATCATCATTCTTCGACTGTACAAGTGGAATTAAATTCACACTGGGTGGAAGATGAGCTAATTCTGACTAGCAAAATAACGAATGAAGATAAAACATTAGAAGCTGCTGAAGTGACGTATGAAATCACTTCACAAGACGATGAGAATTTACATGAATGGATCGCTGCTGAAGAAAATGATGCAGGAAATTACGAAGCGAGCTTTGAACACGAGGGGTTGCAAAAGTTAACCATTAACGTTCACATCAAGACTGAAAACCTACACGAACATATTGAAAAAAGCATATCAAAATATTAACAACATCACTAAACTTCAGACATGATCATGACTCTGAAGTTTTTTTATACGAAAGGGATGAGTTTATGAACATATTAGTCGATGCAGACGCATGTCCAGTTGTACCAATTATCGTAGAAGAGTCTGGGAGACGCGGATTCGCTGTGAAAATTGTACGGAGCTACGACCATTTTTCACTGAAAGATATGGAAGATCACGTAGAGACAATCTATGTCGACCGTGGGGCCGAAGCAGCAGATTATAAAATCATGCAACTTGCCGAAGAGAACGATGTAATCGTAACGCAAGACTATGGCCTCGCTAGCCTCGCCTTGTCCAAAGGGTGTAAAGTCATGCATCATAAAGGGTTTCAGTACACCACACACAACATAGACACCATGCTCCAACAGCGGTATTTAAGTGCAATGGAGCGAAAAAGCGGTAAACGCACGAAAGGACCGAAAGCTTTTACCAACGAAGACCGTGAAAAATTCAAGAAAGCTTTTGTAAAGATACTGAACGAATTTTCATAAAAACCAATTACCCATTTTTTTGCTTTCATTTTGTTTGAATCTTCTTTCATTTGTCAGTCTATAATTCCACAATATTCCTCTTATTTAGGTCTACGGTATTTCCTTTCAACAGCACCATTTTTTTCTTCCAATTTGGTGGTAAAAAAAGACTATTTCTTTATTTTTGGAATTATCTTATAATTCAAATCATTCTCACAAATAAGTTGATTCGCAAAGTTATACATAATTGGCGCTCGCTTTTATTACCTCCTTTTGAATAAACTCGGTCCGGTCGTATGCTTTTCGAATCAGCTTAAATATTTTTAAGGAGAGTGTTTTATGAAGAAATTATTATCCATTTTATTAATCTTAGGGTTGATGGCGATCCCATTCCAGGGTGCTGTTTTTGCTGAAGGCCCTCCAGACAAGGACGAGTACCTCGTCATGTTTGATGGACAAGCACATAAAGGTCTACTAAAGGCTTTTGGAGTTGATGATGAAGATGTTTTGCATGAATATGACTTATTAGAAGTTGTACATGTGGAACTGACTGAAAACCAAGCGAATGGTTTAAGTAATCACCCACAAATTAAACACGTTGATGAAAACGCTGAAGCACAAGCAGTAGGAGAGACAGTTCCTTACGGTATCGATCAGGTTCAAGGGACTCAAGCACAAAATTCCGGCTTTACTGGAAGTGGAGTAGACGTAGCAGTCTTAGATACTGGTATCGATCGTTCACATGAGGATCTGACCGCAAACGTTCAAGGCGGATATTCTGTATTTGACGACGCGGAAAACAGTGATCCTTACAACGATGGTAACGGTCACGGAACACATGTTGCTGGTACGGTTGCAGCAGTGGATAATGATTTAGGGGTACTAGGTGTTGCACCTTCTACAAATCTTTATGCTGTGAAAGTTTTAGATAATGACGGCAGTGGTTCTTACGCTGGAATCGCTGAAGGTATTGAGTGGGCTGTACAAAATGATATGGATGTCATCAACATGAGCCTAGGCGGTTCTCAGAGTTCCTCAGTATTAGAAGAATTCTCGAATCTAGCTAACAATGAAGGTCTTCTAGTAGTAGCGGCTGCAGGAAATGATGGCAACCGTGGTGGTAACAATGACACAGTAGGTTACCCTGCCAAATACGATTCAGTAATGGCAGTAGCAGCGGTTGATGAAAACAATAACCGCGCAACATTCTCAAGCACTGGACCAGCAGTTGAAATCTCTGCACCTGGTGTAGATATCTTAAGCACTACACCTGGAGATACGTACTCTTCATTCAACGGTACGTCTATGGCCTCTCCACATGTAGCAGGTGTTGCGGCACTTGTCTGGGAAGCAAAATCTAACTTGACGAACGACGAACTTCGTCAATTATTGAAAGATACCGCTGTTGAATTAGGTGCTAGTCATCAATACGGTGCTGGACTTGTTCAAGCGGCAGACGCAATTAATCAATAAGTAAAAAAACAAGCTGACTTCCTTAATGAGAGGAAGTCAGCTTTTTATGTAGTGGTTGCCCAATACTATATTTCTAATCTCTTTTTAAAAGATACTTTTAATAATATAACTGATCAACCTCGGTCCAAATAGCAGAATATCGAATATGAAATCATACCACGGATGAAAATCATCAGGCTTTCGTTTACGCTTTTTCTTACCCATGTAACTTCCCCCCCTTTTCAAATATTTCCACTTTAAGAGTAACATAACAAATTTTAAAAAAGCATTGTCTTATACTCAATATTTAATGTCGAAGTCGTTAGTTTTTCCAATAATTCATCTCGTCAAAAAAAGTGCGCTGGCTAAATTCAGCCAGCGCTTTGTATTAACCTTGTAGATCTCTTTTTCTAAACGAAATTGATCCGATGATAGTTAATATCAGTGCAATAACCGTTAGAACGACTAATGCCAACCAGTCAATCTCTTCTAGCGGATAATTACTGATATAACTGAATACAGACCCTTTCTCGACCCAGTCGGGAAAGTTCATCATTCCTCCCAAATAAACGACGAAGAATGAATATCCTAAATAAGCCCATGCAATCGTTGTGCCACCTGGCAAAAGGCCATACAACAGAATTCCAAGACCTAATACCACCCACATTGCTGGTAAGTGGTTAAGCCCCGCAATGAGAAAATCTGAAAACGGAAGTTCCCCGTTGCTTGTTTGAACACCTGCAGCTCCCATTCCTACTGCAGCAAGAGTCATCATGATTATACTAACTAACCAAGCAATCCCTGCGTAACTAATAAACAATTTTTGTCGTGATAGCTTTGTACTCAACATGGATTCAAGGCGATTTTTCTTTTCTTCACCTTTTAGTTTGAACATTGCCATTAATACAGGTACTGTGCAAAAAATCGATACAATAACCATCAGCATTCCTAAGAATTGAGCGCTCAGTGCCGTTCCGTCAGTCGGTTGCAAAAATTGTTCCATCACTTCAATCTGTTCGACATATGTTTCAATTTCGCCAAACACCGAACCGTAAGTTGCACCATATATGAACAGGCCGATTCCCCAAGCGATCAAACCCACTCGCTGCATGTGCAAACCGAATCCGAACGTGTTCAATATCCGCTTCTTAGCGTGAATTTTCCCAGGTCGGTCTGGCAAAAAACCTGCTCCAACATCTCTGATTACATGTAAATAAAAAGCTAGAAGTGACAAAATGACCGCTATGGCAAATGTCATCCCGAGGACCCACCAATTGTTATCAACAAAAATTCTCGCCTCTTGGACCCAGCCAAATGGGGACAACCAAGATAAAGGTTCATGACTTACATCTCCGATTGCACGGATGAAATAACTCGCGCCCAGTACAATGAATGATAAACCTATAGTCCCTCGTGCGGTCGATGATAGTTGAGCAAACAACAGAGCAATTGAGCTAAAAATGAGCCCGCTAGCCCCTAAAGCTGCCCCATACGTGAACGAACCTGAAGTCGTAAAACTTTCGACCGGGAGGACGCTCAATCCCACCCCTGTTATTACGGCTAATAATATATATACTCCAACCATCACTAGAACTACTGAGGTTAAGCCAGCAAGACGACCAGTTGGAAGCGCACGGACCATCTCTGTACGCCCCTCTTCTTCATCCCCACGGGTATATCGAGCCACAAGCAATATAGCCATCACACCGATAATTAAGGCGGTCATCATGAGCATTTCATGGGAAAACATCACAGCTGTCGTATAATTATCAAGCCCATACCCTTTACCTACCAAAGCAGTAACCGCCGGGTTATCCATTGTTGCAGCTACTTGTTGACGCTCTTCTTGCGAACTATAGATTCCATCAAAAGCCGAGGCGGTGCCTATTGATGCAAGTGAGATCGCTAGAATCCAGACAGCCAACCTTACACGATCCCGACGAATGATCAATTTAGATAACTTAAAAGTATTCAAGAATAATTGTTGATTCATGAGGTTGCACCTCCTGCCTCCTCTTTTTCATAATGTCGCATGAATAAATCTTCAAGTGTTGGTGGGGCACTCTCTAATTTCGTGACATGGTGTTCACTGACATGCTTCATGACCGTACCCATTTCCTCAGTATCAACTTGGAAAGCTAGTGCATCACCTTTTCTCTCCATGTTATGCACACCTGAAACCCCTTCTAAAGTTAGAGGATCTCTTGTTTGAACTAATAAATGAGTACGGGTCAGATGTCTCAAGTCAGATAGAGAACCGGATTCAATGATTTTTCCCTCACGGATGATGCCTACAGAGTCACATAATCTCTCAACCTCGGATAAAATATGGCTTGAGAGTAACACGCTTTTGCCTTGCCTTTTCACATCCATTACATACTCTTGAAAAACACGTTCCATCAACGGATCCAGACCGGAAGTCGGCTCATCCATAATGAACAGATCCGCTTCAGAAGCAAATGCTGAGACAAGTGCAACCTTTTGACGGTTTCCCTTGGAGTACGCACGACATTTTTTCGAAGGATCCAATTGGAAACGTTCAATCAGTTCCTCACGCTTTTTTCGGTCTCCATTTCCACGAATTTTCATGAAAATATCAATCACTTCACCACCCGTAAGGTTAGGCCAAAGATTGACATCACCAGGGACGTACGATACACGTTTATGAATCTCAACAGCATCTTTCCACGCATCTTTTCCAAAAATCGTGGCCCTACCGGAAGTCGCTTGAATAATACCTAACAACACACGAATCGTCGTGGATTTACCGGCACCGTTAGGACCAATGAAGCCATATATCTCACCTTCCTCCACACGCATATCCACTCCATCTAACGCTTTGAACGATCCAAATTTCTTCGTTAACTGTTCAGTTGTTAAAATGGTCATTTTCATCCCCACTTTCTAACTATTTATAAAATGTTCTCTTCATAAGATCGAGGTATTCGTTGAATTCTTCTATATAATATTCGAAATCAATTTCAGACATTTTCTGGCCTTGTAATTGTGTCTTCTTTTCATTTTGATAACCATCCATCGACCACTGAATCAGTTGGAATGCCTTGTCGACATCAATGTCCTCACGGAATAAAGATTTGTCTATGTCTCCGTATATCTTTTCGAAGCCGATTCGCTGCAACTCCTCGAATTTCTCATGATAATTTTTCGGTAACTCATCGGGCTTTGACAACAAAATCGTACCCATGAAATTGAAAACATTTGGATTCTCCAAAAATGTTTTCATCTTAATGGCCGATGTTTGTTTCAGTCTTTCAATAAAATCTTTTTCCTCAGTGTCTATTTGTTCTAGATAATGGTGGATGGTTATATCGAGACTATAATCCACCAAGTAATGAAAAAGCTCTTTTTTATTTTTGAAATAGTAAAATAACATCCCTTTACCGATGCCAGCGTCTTTAACCATTCGATTTGTAGATGCTTGTTCATACCCTTGTTCAGCGAATTCTTTAAGAGCAGCATCCAATATTCTTTGTTGTTTTTCCTGATCTAAATTCTTAAAAGGTTTTGGGATTTTCTTCTCCCCCTTTTCTTGTAAATTATGATTCATCTCTATCGTTAGACCACTTTGGTCGATTTTATTATATAACTATTCGACCAGACTGGTCAATACTTTCCTTCGAAGTATTTAAAAACGAAAAAAGCAGCTGATATAAAATCAGCTGCTACCTTCATCAAAATTATTTCAAGTTCAATTGCCAAGATACCCCGAATCGATCTTCAACCCATCCGAATTTTTTACTGAAAGGTTGTTTATCAAGAGGCATCAACAACTTTCCACCTTCTGATAATCGTTCATAAACTCTATCTAACTCTTCTTCCGAATCAAAATCTACATATAGAGACATCGATGGAGTGAATGTGAAATCGTGATCGGTCGGACTATCAATGCACATGTATTCCACACCATTCAAAGTGAACGTGGCTTGCAATACATCGCCAACTCTCCCACCTTGTCCTTCTTCATACTTAGACATTTCAAGTATCTCAGAATTCGGAAACAATGTCGTGTAAAGCTTCATCGCTTCTTCTGCTTGTCCTTGGAACATCAAAAACGTGCGGATACGAATCTTTTCCATCATCAATATCCTCCTTTGGGTTTTCTTGTTCCCCCTATAACTCGAATATAACTTGTTCTGCAACTAACATCAATGAGAAAAACTTGGCTTTTCGCCAAGTCCTAATGGCGAAAAGCCAAGTTTTTCACATACTTTAACCCTTTAACAAAGTTAAACATTCTTAAAGTACAAAAAGTCACCGGTTTTTCAAGACCGATGACAATGACATTTTTCATTTTTTAATTGACTGGTCAAGCATTCTGAACAGCAGCAATTACACTTTCTCTTATGATGCTTATGGTGGTGATGATGGTGATGATGTTTTTTATCACAAGTTGTTTCATGGAAATATAAAACGTTCTGTAGCTTCCTCAAAAGAATCCATTCTTTCATCACAATCGTTTCTAGAAATTGATTCATATTACGATTGAACTGAATGATCTCCTCACTGGATGGATCCGTCGGAAAATCTTTACACTCCCCTACGAAAGCTTGAATTTTTTCCGCCTCCGCTTTCATTAAATGAGATAGAGAAATCTCTTCTAGAGCGATTGACTCTAATAGATCAACTATTACTTCTTTCCGATTTGGACGATAGGGTTCTGGCGGAATACTTGGCATACTCATATTTACACCTCCTAGAGTATGATTAAGAAAAAAAGCTGGCGGTGAAGCCAGCTTTTCAGACATTATACTTCGCCATTTGTGTTATTTGCACAGTCTTCGATTTCTACGAAAGGATCATCACCTTCCCCAGCAGTAAAGTTAACTACAAAACTCTCGAATTCTGCTTCAGGTGAAAGTGGTAAAATAGTTAAATCCATTACATCTCCACCATCTGTGATTTCTAATGTGAAGAAATAGACCACATTAGCTCGACGGATTGTGCCCGTCACAGTTGCAGTACCTGCTGCAGGATCGCACTCTACGTTTGTCGCTCTACCTTGGTTGAAGTTGACTACCGGAGTTAAACCAACAAAGTTGAAACTCAACTCATTCACGCTAGGATCACAATCTTCTCCACATATCTCTACGTTATAAGTGGTATTAACTTCTACCTCAGGATCACCACCATTGATCGTTACTGTCGCTTGAACCGGACCACCAACGTTCTGGCCAGTAATTGAACAAATACACTCAGTAATTGGGTCTGGACCATTACCGTTACCGTCCTCATCCAACTCAAAGTTAAGAAGGTCTTCTAGTTTTAATAATAGAAGGAACTCTTTATGAGCAGCAATTTTCAATGTCTGGTTGATGTTACGATTGACAGCTATCAAGTTGTCGATAGAATTTCCAACTAACTCTGGAAAATAATCTTCTGGGTCATCACCTTCAGTTCCCGGGATTTGCAATGTTCCTAAAGCACGTTGAAGTTTTTCAGCCTCACCATTCACCAAGTGGGCTAAACTTAATTCTTCTAAACCGATTGATGCTAGCATAATATTGATAGCGTCTTGTCGTGTCAGAGTGATCTCCGAATTAATATCTGGTACGTTTGGATATCCCATTATCTCACCTCCTTTCTTGCTTCTCTTCATCCTATGAGGCGAGATTCTATTACGAGCAAGCTATTGTCTCTACTTATAGAAAAATAGACTCGTGTACATGTCCAATTGTGACATTTCTTTCGATTTGAAAATTTATCTACATTTGACACTCTGAGTATGGTAAGATATTGTAAGTGAAAAATTTTAGGGGGTACACAATGAAAAAATTATTAATTGCTGTTTTGTTGATTGGTGCATTATTCTTGGCAGCATGTTCTGAGTCCAAAAGTGACAAAGAAACTGTGGCAGATGGTTTCGATCAACTAATTGAAGCTGACACTTACGAAGCAACTTCAGTCGTAGATCTGAATGTCGATGTTGAAAATATGGATCCGTTTATGGCACCATATATCGACATGATCAACAATTTCGAAATTAGCGCTGACACGAAATATGACGGTGAACGTGAAATGCAGGAGACGGTTTTAAACATGAACGGTCAGATGGCTCCAATGTCATTTGATGTTTCTATCCCTTTTTTACAAGACATGAAGAACCAAACCATGTATGTAGAAACTGATAGTCTGATTGAAAACTTCTCTATGATGTTAGGAATGATTCCAGAAGATTTAAAAGGTAAATTAATTAAAATCGATATGAATGAGTTAGAAGGTTATGAGGAAGAGCAAATAAATTATGAAGACATTCAAAATCAAGCAATCGAAGTAGTAAATGATTATTTTGATGAAAAAGATGAAGAAGACTTCTCCAAAGAAGACGATTACTATGTTGTCACTTTCGATGAAGAAGATTTGAAAAACCTGATGGAAAGAATGATGAATGAATTAGGTGACGAACTTGGAGAGGAAGTTACTGAAGAAGACATCGAACAGATGAAGAGCGATATTGATGAGATGATGGAATATGTAACAATCAACACTCTCGAAGTACGCAACAAAATGGATGGCGATTACATCGAAAACCAAATCGTTAACATGGACTTCTCATTTGATGATAAAGAGGGTACTGCAGGGGATATCCAAATGGCAGTAGACACAACATACCAAAACTATAATGGTGACATTGAATTCACAATCGATCCTGAGAATTCAGAAGTGATCGACGTGCAAGAATTAGAATCATTGATGGGACCTGGATTCTAAGTTACCGTCACTTTTCAAACCTGGCTTAACGGCCAGGTTTTTTTGTTAGAAAAACTTGGCTTATCGTCAACCCCTAATGGCGAAAGCCTTTGTTTTTCACATACTTTTAATCCTTTAACAAAGTTAAACATTCTTAAAGTATAAAAAAAGCGCAAGCGTCCTGCTAGAAACGTAGAGAATCAGCAAAAGCATCCGCAGCGAAAACCGTCTGTATAATTTTGTATAACTAATACAAAAGATACCCCTTTTAGAAAACGTAAACCTATTTTTGAAAATTATTTGAAAAATATTTTGATAGGAAGAAAAGAATCGCTGCAACACAAATGATACCCACGTGATGAACCCAAGGGACTATTAATAATCCGGCCATCATGATAGAAGCAGAAATTGATAAGAACAGACCCGAAATTATTCCCTTTCGAAAGATCACGATGCCCATTAAAATTAATCCAATAGGAAAACCTAATGATAGAGCGCCAACTGGCATAAATTCAACATTCCTGGTCAGGAGTTCAGGTGATGGTTCTGTTACACCCACTAGATAAATAAGCGAGATGAACTGACTAACCATCAAAAACGGTGTGCAAAACCAAAAGACTAGGAATGATATATTTTCAATAGAACTTATGCTCTCATTGATTTTTTGATAAAATCCTATCGATCCAATAAGGATTAGACCTAAAGCTATTAATAAAATATAGACTAGTACCGCCTGATCCGCCCCCGTTCTCCCTGTCTCGTTGAAAGAGAATAATGGTGGAATCATAAAGAAAATCGCACCAAAACGCATAATCTTTAATAGTAATCCATTCATTTTGTATCACCTTTGTACAATTTTGTTGTTCAATTATATATTAGCACAATTATTATCCTACTATAACTGGATATGCAAACTGCGATTTACTGATTTAAGCCACGGAACAAAAAAAGCTCACGAACGGATCAATCCGTTCGCGAGCCTGTCTTTCTCCTACATTTAGTTATTCAACTGACGAACTACTTCTTTCGCTACGCTTTCAGTAGACTGTGGGTTCTGTCCAGTCACTAGATGACCATCTGCTTCGACATGGTCACTCCAGTTTCCATCAGCTTTAAAGTTAGCTCCAAGTTCTAATAACTTAGACTCTAATAAAAATGGTACTGTTTCATCTAGTCCCATTTCACTTTCTTCAGCATCCGTAAATGCTGTTACCGTTTTACCTTTTACTAAAGGTTTTCCATCTGATAATGTGACGCCAACTAAACCAGCCGGCCCGTGACAAACGGAAGCTACCACTTTATTCGCTTCATACATGTCACGCAGTAAATTTTGAAGCTTTCTATTTTCTGGGAAGTCGATTACTGTTCCATGACCTCCTGGTAAGAATACGGCATCAAATTCGGAACCGTCGCCGATATCATCAATAGGTTGGGTCCCTTTCAAGTATTGTTTCGTATCTAATATTTCTTGAGGTACATCGTCACCTAAACTGTTTGGATCGATCGGTACATCCCCACCATTAGGGCTTACCACTGTAATACTGTATCCGAATTCTTTAAATTTAGCATATGCTTCACCAAACTCTGATAACCATAGTCCTGTTTCATGTCCGCCTTTTAATTCACTTGCAGTTGTTACTACCATCAGTATACTCTTAGACATCTATAGATCCTCCTTGTGTTGCATTGATTAATTGTGTTTCTAATACTAGTTTTACCCGCTTCCCACCCAAAGCTAAACGTAGATATTATTTAGGAGCTATTTAAGAAAAACTCAAGCTACGTTTTTTACAAATTTTATAAAGTGTTAGAACAAAAGTAAAAGGGTATGTCTTCGGTATAAGACGGGAATTTTACATAAATCCTCGAAAAGCAGCCAACCGAAGGAGCACTTTTTTATGACCTGGATCTATATAAGTATTTTTGTGGTTTCTGGAATAGTTTCGGCACTTGCGGCCGTTCAGTTATCCAAACATGCCGATACTATTAGCCGATTAACCAACATTGGTGGCGTACTGGCTGGAACAATTCTTCTGGCAACTGCGACTTCTTTGCCAGAATTAACGACGACCATTTCTGCGAGCTTGATCGGAAACGCAGACATTGCCGTAGGAAACGGCTTTGGAAGTGTGTTGTTCAACATTTTTATGCTATTTCTATTAGATATCTACTTCCGGAACAAACGATTATTTTTGAATGTTTCTCATAGTCATATCTACACTGGTGTGATCGGATTATTACTTTGTGGAGTCTCAGCTGTCAGTTTAGCACTCAATCTTTCGCTATCTTTTTCCATAATTGGTCTGACCAGTATCGCCATAGCCTTGATTTATACATTCGGCATGTGGTTCATTTCCAAAGTACACAAAACGCCTGAAGATGAGGATGAGCAACACTTCTCAGAAAATCCTTCTGTTCGACATTCTATTAAATACTTCATTTTGTATGGAATTGTTATTTTGGTTTTCGGAAGCGCACTTTCGATCTCCGGCGATGCAATTTCTCAAAACACTGCCATAAGTGCTTCTGCAGTAGGAAGTATACTGGTCGCTTTTGCGACTTCCATTCCAGATGCACTAGGGGTGTTTACAGCATTGAAGCTAGGAAATGTGAACCTTGCGATTGGAGCGATTCTAGGAAGTAATGTGTTTAACATCCTGGTGATTGCCATAGGAGACATTTTTTATTTTGATGGTAATATTTGGGGTGGCACAAGTTCAGACCTCGTTTACGTCGCAATCGCTGGCTTCATATTGACGGCCCTTGTAATGATTATCATTAAACGTGACCATGCCCGAAATTCATTTACGTATGTTCTTCCTTCTTTAGCGGCGATTATTACCTATTTAATCGCAGTGGGGATTATTTTTATGTAATTAAGAAAAACAGTGGAACTATTCTTCCACTGTTCAACCTTCATATAAATGATACCGAAAAGTCATTTGAGCATGTAAAAAACTAGGTTAGATCATCACTACTGAATTTGAAGGTTCTGTGACTTATCATTCTTTACCATGTATAAAGATCCTGACCGAATACTGTAAACCTCTGTACTGTGTAGTGCTTCTTTATCTCGAGACAGTCTCCATAAGTTTTCTAGCGGTCTCTTTATCATCAAAAGGGAGCTTCTCATTGTTAATCAACTGATAGCTCTCTTGCCCTTTTCCTGCAATGACTACTACATCTTCGGCTTGAGCGAGCCTCAAGGCAAGAGCAATCGCTTCTTGTCGATCAGGGACTATGTTGACACTTGTCTGTTGATCGATTCCACTTTGAATATCTTCAATAATTCTATCCCGATTTTCTGTACGAGGGTTATCAGAAGTAACAATTACATGATCACTATAATTACTCGCCACTTCCCCCATTATAGGACGTTTGGTGCTATCACGGTCTCCACCACAACCAAAGACGGTCAAAATGTTCCCCTTCGACAACTCTCTTATAGAAGATAGCACATTCTCTAGCGCGTCTGGAGTGTGGGCGAAATCGACAACCGCAGTATAATCCTGATTATCACTGACAACCTCCATTCGACCTGCAATATTTGGAGTTGTTGATAGGCATTCTGTAATTTTCTCTAAAGAAACTCCCTCTGCTATGCATGTAGCAATAGCAGCCAGCGAATTGTAAATATTGAACCTTCCAATCAAGGGACTACTTACTTTATAATCACCTTTGAAAGTCGACAATAAAAATTCCATCCCATTTGGAGTAATCTCAATATCTTTGGCCCTTACATCACATTCATTTTCAATGCCATATGTAATCACTTCACAAGACACCATCTGTTCTAAGTATTCATAGGCCTCATCATCTATATTCAGAACAACATGCTTTCGCTTAGTTGCATTAAATGAATTGCCCATCCCAGAAAATAGAAGAGCTTTTGCTCTCTTGTAGTCTTCAATTGTACCGTGATAATCCAAGTGGTCTTGAGTTAAATTCGTGAAGACAGCAGTCTTAAAATCACAACCTGTAATCCTTTTCATATCCAAACCTTGAGAGGTCACTTCCATTACACAAGAATCATGTTTTAGATCTCGCATTTGCCTCAAGTTCCTTTGTAGATCAGGCGGCTCTTGTGTGTTGATGGCAGTCTCCTTCCATTGTCCATCAATTTTCATAATGTTATTTCCCATCAAACCATTTTTATATCCTGCTGATTCTAAAATGTGATCTATGATATATGAGGTAGTCGTTTTTCCATTGGTTCCAGTCACACCAATCAACCCAATGCTTTCTGAAGGGTGATCATTAAAATGTGTCGCCATAACAGCTAAAGCTAACCGAGTATCTTTAACGAATATTTTAGGCACATCAACATCTACATCCCTTTCTACTACTAACGCCACTGCACCTTTTCCCACTGCTTCCTGAGCGAAATCGTGCCGATCTTTTAACAAACCCCTCCTAGGCGTGACACAGACGAACACTTCTCCTCCCATTATTTTCCTAGTGTCCATTTCAACACCTTTAACCTCTACATTTGTATCACCGACGGTTCTGCTGACCGTCAGCAACTTCGTCAACTCTTTTAATTCCATATAGATCTCTCCCCAACAAACTTAGTTCTTCTATTGTTTTTTATCGTACCTCTTATTTCCTTATCTTCATAAACAAATCAATTTAAACCCCCTACTATGATAACTCAACCTGTAATTTTTTCCAATTCACATCTCGTATGCAATGAAAGAATCCCTTCTGATTATGGTTATTAGATAATATAACCTGATATCTAACACTGAGAAATCGATATAGACTGATAATAAAAAACATGCAAGGCCTCCTGTGCCTTGCATGTTTCCATCAATCTTATTTTACTGTCTCATTATAATACTCTTCGATTTTATCCAACCGTTCTTGGACTTCTTCTTCACTTAAATCATGTTCCTGGATATATAGGTTACGTTCTGCCGTACGGCATTCATGAGTGCAACCACGCATGAAAAAGTGTTCATTTTCTTCAGAGCAAAGGATCTGCTTATTACAATCAGGGTTCGCACAGTTTACGTAACGTTCACACGGCTCACCAGTGAAATATTCTTTTCCTACTACTACATGCTCTTCCTGATTGATCGGAACACTGATACGCTCGTCAAACACGTAACATTGGCCGTCCCACAGTTGTCCTTTCACCTCTGGATCTTTTCCATAACTGACAATTCCGCCATGAAGTTGGTTCACATCTTCGAAACCTTCTTTAACTAACCAGCCGGAGAATTTCTCACAACGGATTCCTCCTGTGCAGTAAGTCAAGATTCTTTTACCTTCGAGCTTCTCTTTATTTTCACGAATCCAGTCTGGAAGCTCTCGGAAGGTATGAATGTCTGGACGAATCGCACCACGGAAATGTCCAAGGTCATATTCATAATCGTTACGAGCATCAATCACGATCGTATTTTCATCTTGCATTCTCTCGTAAAATTCCTTAGGCTCTAAATAGTTACCTGTCAGTTCATTTGGATTAATATCATCTTCAAGTCTTAGTGTAACGAGCTCTGGGCGAGGACGTACATGCATTTTCTTGAACGCATGACCATCTGATTCATCAATTTTGAACTCCATATCAGCGAAACGCTCGTCTTCACGTAACGTTTTCATATATTCTTCGGTCTGCTCCACAGTACCTGAAACAGTCCCATTCATTCCTTCATTTGCTACTAAAATACGTCCACGTAACCCCAATTCCTTACAGAAAGCAAGATGTTCATTCGCAAATTCTTCTGGATTATCAATGGTTACATATTGGTAGTACAATAACACTCGATACTCTTTGTTGCCCATGTTCAACCACCTCTTATATATTGTTCAATTAATTAAATTTACTAGTCAAATCAATCTTTAATTTTAGTATAAGTTAGCGAATTTTGCAATATAGAAAGTTTGTCAAAAAACCAACAAGAAAGTGCATTCGTCTGATTGTCCTTTATAAGAAGAGGTTAAAATATATATAAGAATTTATGCTAAAATTGCTAGGGAAACCAATAGGTAATCTACTAATAAAATTTACTGACACTAGCTATGAATTTTAATAATAATGAAAGTGGCGAGAGCATGAACTTAAAATCAGAACTGAAAAAAATTCTATCCGACCAACCTACCCATATTATCGATAATGAAACTCTGATTGAGAAGATGTTAGCTAATATAGGATCCGTCGACCCCGAACTACGGGACGAGCTTATTTTTAGTACATTTGGAAAATTAATTATCGAAGAGAGATTAACACATAAACAATTGGAATATATCCTTCAGAAATGCTTGAACAAATTGTTTGTCGATATTGGAACAGCAGAAGGCGATTCAGTATTCGCTCGATCATTTTCTGCTTTAACGATTGCTTTAATCTTAGAAAAAGATAGAGAGAAACAACTATTATCTGATGACCTTGTAGAACGAGCAATCGATTCAAGTATCAATTACTTAAGGCTAGAAAAAGATATTCGTGGTTACGTTCAAGGTAAGGGCTGGGCACATAGTGTGGCCCACGGAGCGGATTTATTAGCAGAAGCCATCAAACATCCTTACTTTAATACTGAGTTATCTCATGAAAGCCTTGAGGTAATCAAGCTATGCTTATTTAAAGAAAGCTCATCGATGGTACCTTACGTAGATGACGAAGAGGAGAGGTTGATTTTTGTAACTGAAGCTCTCATGGAGAAAGGCACTTCACAAGAAGATATAGAACACTGGGTATCGGAAATTTCCAATGAGTTAAAGTTTCACTTAGAAAGAGAAGGATTCGGTCTGAGCTTTTTTAGGAAGAGAAGCGATGTCATTAATTTCTTAAGAGCGTTTTATTTCAGGTTACTATTTAAAAATGAGAAACCGTCTCTACAAAAATTAATAGCGGAAGTCTTAGAAAAGTGGCATAACCAACTATTTAATCCTAAAAGCGAACAATAACAAAAGGGACATGGATTTTAATCCATGTCCCTTTTAAATTATCTTAAATCGTCCTCATCCATAGAATTACCATCTAATGGATTTGTTTCTTCAGCAAATTCCTGAGTTTGCGTACGGTAATCCGGGATACCGATTCCGTCTTCCTCTTCTGTTCCATCGATCATCTGATGGAAGAAGAATTCGAACGCAATCACCCCGACAGCACTCACCAATGAAGCCGTAAAAAGATTGCCTACAGTTGGCAACATCCATAACATGAAATATACTACTGCGAAGGATAAAACAAAATCTGAGGCAGTCGCTACCGTATTATTAGTTCTGGGCAATATCAATCGATCACCTATAAAATACGAAACCAATACGACTGCTACTGTGGTAGCAAATACATTACCGAATGCCACATCGAAACCTACACCTAGTATTAAAAATAAAAGCGCTAAACTCGCAATGAATTTTATACCTAAATTTTTTAACATGTCCAAGAAGTTCACCTCCTTTTATTTTTAGAAAAAGCTGCCACAATGGACAGCTTAGATATTCTGATGCACAGGAACTTTCGTGTGCATTGGTGGTGGTACGAGCCACCCCTTCGTCTTACTTAACCGTAAAGCCTTTGCACCTGCCTGGGCTTTGTTCATGTGATACTGACCAAAAAGCATGCCTATATCTTCACGAATCGATTGACCGATGATTCCGCTACAAGATACAAGTCCTTGAGCGATTTTTCCGGAAATGGTAGCCATGATTTCTGGGTCACTCACCCTTGCTCCCACTGGAATATCTTCCAAGTTAGCGTAAGAACGTTCAGGTGGAGATGGAGGAATTGCGATGCCATTCAGTTTCAATATTTCTTCTAAATCTTTTACCTCTTGCTTTATTCCCTCTGTTAGTTCATCAAGTAATTTGTGTAGATCTTTGTCGCCAGTGTGATTGCTTAAAGTTTGAAAGCCGGCAATATCACCTTTTGCTACTTGTAAATAAGACCAGATTCCGAAAATTTCACCGTAGTGAAGCGGTTCATTTTTCGGGTTTCCAGACAAAATTCCCATCTAATTCACTCCTTAGTATTTGGTACATCATTTAGAATGGCTTTATTTAAAATTTCTATGCATTCATTTGATTCTCTTCACACTTTCTTCAAAAAGTATGGGAAAGCTGTTTTTAACACTAAGAAAGGGGTTTTTTTCTATGACTTTTCAAGAATGTATCGACGAATGTTTGAAGTGTGCGGACGCATGTAATTTTTGTTTTGATCAATGTTTACAGGAAGATGATGTAAAACATATGGCAGAATGTATCCGTTTAGATCGCGAATGTGCAGAGGCTTGTACTTATGCTGCACAAGCTATGCAAAGAAACAGCCCGTTTGCGAAACAGATTTGCGAATTATGTGCAGAGATTTGCCAAGCATGTGGAGACGAGTGCCAGAAACACGACCATGACCATTGTCAGAAGTGTGCTGAAGCTTGTTACTCATGTGCAAAAGCATGCCGTGAAATGGCTGCATAATTTAAAACACCTCACCAACTCCGATCACTTGCATAATGGTCGGAGTACATATTTATTGGAAAAAGAAGTTATAATGGTTCGAAAGGAGGGAAATCTAATGCAAAATCGAATTTTGGTTGTAGATGATGAGTCGACGATGAGACATCTAGTTGGATTATATTTATCCAATGAGGGGTATCATATCGAAGAAGCCGCTTCAGTTGATGAAGCAATCCTTTTACTGGGAGAACAATCTTTTGACGTTATAACCTTAGACTTAATGATGCCTGAAAAAGATGGGTTTGAATTGTGTACATATATTAAAAATGAAAATATTGAGTCGTCCATCCTTATGCTGACAGCAAAAACAGAGGTATCAGATCGAGTAAAAGGCTTAAACATGGGCGCTGACGATTACTTGATGAAGCCTTTTGCTCCAGAAGAATTAGTAGCTCGAGTCAATGCGCTATTACGCAGAAACCATTCTCAAATTCACAATGATAAAGAACATGTCCAAATTAAAGACTTAAGCATCTCAAAACCTTTCCGGAAAGTTGAAGTTAAAGGAACAAGCTTAACTTTGACTCCAAAAGAATTTGATATATTGTACATGCTTGCAACCTCACCAGGCCGTGTATATACACGAGATAATATAATGGATAATCTCTGGGGCGAAAACGATTTTTACGATCCAAGGACAGTTGATACACACGTTAAAAATTTGCGTGTGAAACTAAGTAAAGCTAAATTATCCTACCAGCCAATCAAAACAGTGTGGGGGATTGGATACTCATTTAATTATGAGGAGGATGAAAATTCATGAATACGGTTTTCAACAAAATCGGTCTCATCATCCTCCTCCTTTTCTTAACCATATTAATTCCTCTAGGTATTGTCATACATGAAATATTTCAGACTACAAAAGATAAGCACCTTCGTGAGGAAACTCATGAATTGGCCACTCAACAAGCTTACCATTTGAACATGATGGAAGAAGAAAGTTGGCTGGAAATTGGAGAGTCCCTTTCAGAAGAATATTCGAGAGAAATTGTCATCATAGGTTCGTCAGGACAAATAGTGGTCAACTCAGGGGTAAATAATTTCGAAGAATATGTTAGTCAGGACTTAACTTCAGAGGGCACATATACAACTCCTGATGATCAATCTTTTTATTTTTCTAGTAGAAAGGTTGGCGATGGGAACTCAGTGGCCACCGTTTATGTATTTTCCCCACTTGATTTGATGAAAGAATCGACCCGAGACATGCGGAATGCACTTATATTATCCGGAATAATCGCTATTATTTTAACCATTGGGCTCACTTGGGTTATTGCAAGAAACTTTACAAAACCACTTAGAAGAATGGACGAGGCTGCGAAGAAAATGGCAAAAGGAAAGCTAGATGTAACCTTACCAGTCCGTTCAAATGACGAAATCGGTACACTGTCAGACTCCATTAACGAGCTAGCAAAAGAGATTAGGCACTACCGAATGACTCGAAATGAATTCTTATCCAATGTTTCACACGAATTACGTACTCCTATTTCTTACACGCTTGGCTACAGCCAAGCACTTTTAAGTGGTCTGTTTGAAACCGAAGAACAACGCCGCTCTTACTTGAACATCATTCACCAAGAAGCGAACCGGATGAATTTTTTAGTTCGTGATTTAATAGAACTTGCCCAAATGGATGAAAATAAGTATGCTCTAGAACTCTCATTTGTAGACAGTATTGAAATTGCTGAAAAAGCCATTGAAAAGGTGAGTCTACAGGCTGAAGAGAAACAAGTTCACATTCACACAAATTTTCCAAAAAAAGTTCCTAAGATTGTTGCAGATCCAATCCGTTTAGAGCAAATTTTCTTGAATATATTACAAAATGCCATTCAATACATGGACAAGGGCGGTGAAATAAATTTCACTATAGATAATGATAGTGATTCCTTGGTACACACCATTGAGGATACAGGCCCGGGGATTTCTGAAAACAACCTTCCTCATCTATTTGATCGATTTTATCGTGTAGAGAAATCCAGGTCGAGGGAACATGGAGGTTCAGGATTGGGTTTAGCCATTTCTAAGCAACTAACTGAGTTACAGTATGGAGAGATTGATGTTTCTTCAGAGTTAGGAAAAGGAACATCTTTCGTAATTACATTCCCTCAAGTTAATGAATCCAGTAAAGGTTAGAGATGATAATTTCAGAGAATGGAGTTGATTATAATGACTGAATATAATAAGGACAGCATTACATTAACTGGAGCAGTCGGGTTAGGGACAGGTGTCATGATCAGTGCGGGTATCTTCGCACTACTAGGTCAGGTCGCTGAATTAGGAGGCGTCTGGTTCCCCTTAATATTCATTTTAGGCGGGGTTGTCACAGGGTTCAGTGCTTATTCTTATGTAAAAATGAGCAATGAGTATCCTTCCGCCGGCGGTATAGGAATGTTCCTTGTAAAAGCCTATGGTAAAGGGACCGTGACAGCAGCCGCAGCAATGATGATGGCAATATCCATGGTTATTAACCAAAGCTTGGTCGCACGTACTTTCGGGACATACACGCTACAATTGTTTGATGTATCAACCTCCAGCTTTTGGGTACCTGTTCTTGGTGTAGCACTCATAATCTTTGCATTTTTGGTGAATATCTCTGGTAATACTTTCATCCAGTCATTTACATCAATTGCTTCGTTAATTAAAATCATTGGAATAACTGTTTTTGCTCTTGCTGGTTTATACGTTGCCGGTTTCTCTTTAGAACCAGCAGAGGCAGGAAATAACGCGCCAGAAACGACGATAGCAAGTTTTATTGCAGCAATCGCATTAACTATTCTATCTTTTAAAGGTTTCACAACGATAACTAACAGCGGCTCTGAGATCAAAAAGCCGAAGAAAAATGTTGGCCGGGCTATAGTAATATCTATATTAATCAGCTTAGTCGTTTATTTACTCTTGGCTTGGGGTGTTTCGTCTAATTTAACTCTAACGGAAATCATCGAAGCTCGTGATTATTCACTTGCTGAAGCCGCACGTCCAGCCTTTGGTGATATTGGGGTATGGCTTACAGTAATTTTAGCGATAATAGCAACGATTACAGGAATCATTGCAAGTGTGTTCGCAGTTTCAAGAATGCTTGCTATGTTGACTGATATGCGACTCATTCCACACAGCCATTTTGGTATGCCTGGTTCGATTCAGAAGCACACATTGGTTTATACCATTGTAATAGCTATGGCTCTCACGATCTTCTTCGACTTGAGCCGTATTGCTTCAATGGGAGCCATTCTGTATTTAACAATGGACATGATCATTCATTGGGGCGTCTTCAAACACTTACGGGAAAAAGTGGGAGCAAATCCTTTCATTGTTCTTACGGCCCTTTTATTAGATGCCATTATTTTAGCAGCATTTGTATGGGTGAAGATACAATCAGACTTGTTAGTGGTCGGGATATCAGTAATTGCTATTATACTGATTGTAGCCGGCGAGTGGTTCTTCTTAAAACGAGTACAAGAAGAGGAAAGTGCACAGTAATTTAATTAAATTTCTTATAAGATAAAAAAAATCCTAGCTTTTGGGCGTCTATTACCCTTTAGCTAGGATTTCTACTGTTATACTACTTGTTCAACTTCCCATCGATCGTTGACGTATAATCCGACAACTTCAACGTTATACCCCCATGATTGGATCAATTCCACGGACTCTTTGATCTGAAGTTTCTTTTCCTCAGCATCAATCGGGTTACCTGCGCAATCATGATGACCAGCAACCGCTACAACATTTGAGCCATGCTTTTCTACAGAAATACCGATTTTGGCTTGAATGCTAGCCAGTTGATCCACAGAACCTTCTAATAAAAATTTATTAGGCCCCGCTTCAGTCAAAGTGTCTACAAAATCCACTTTATATTTCTCTCTCATCCAATCATTAACCGGAACCTGTACCCTTCCGTCCATGCAATTGATTACTGTAGCGAATGTTCCTTCAGCCATTTCAATCATCTCCTTTATCATTTTTCCTTTTATTTTTCACTTCTATTTTGGGATTAATCTCCATCATTTTCTGAACAAAGAGCTCTTCATTTTTCGGCGAAATATGTACCATTTGAAAATTGTCATAGAGGATTTCAAGACGCTTGATTGCCATGGCAGCAGAAGCTATGACACTTCTCGAATAAGTGATTTGTTGAAATGTATTCACATCTATCTTTTTCCAAAAAGGTCCGAAACGCAGAATCAATAGCTCCCCTCTCAGTTCGTATTTCACACCGAACCACATAATCCACAACATAAGAAAGGCAAGTGTGTACAAAATAAGCGCTCCTAGAATGTTCGGTTCAAGGAAGGGTGGAATGACACATACTGCAACCGTTAACACGATCATAATCGAATAAAATGTATCGAATTTAACTTTGAAAAGGATGGAAGTCACCTCTTTTTTCCAGAAAGACAGCTATATAAATATTATATCATGACTCAATACAGCTCATCCAATATGCTTAAAAAGATTTCAAATCTTAACCATATAAGTTAAGATAAGATTTACTATTCAACAAGGAGAGAAATAAATGAAATTCGGAAGATTAATGATATTCATTACAAATATAAATGAGGCCAGATCTTTTTACAATGGAATATTAGGGTTTGAAGTAACTGATGAAAATGATCACTCAATCATTTTCGATGTCGGTGGTGTTGAATTAATTGCATTTCTAGGTGATAAAGAACGTGAAATTGGTGATTATTCGAATGAATCGAGATCTGTCATTGTCTTTGAAGTTTCATCAGTAAATGAAACTTTCCAGACTCTGAAGGCTAAAGGGGTAAGGTTCTTACACGAGGAACCGAATGAAACTGAAACAAATATATACGCAGCTTTCGTAGATCCTTTTAAAAATGTGCATGAAATTGAAGAGCTAAAATAACCTCCCTCCCCCTCCCTAGCATGTTTACGGAAGATGATTTCGGGAGAATAGATTAGCAAGGAGGGGTTTGATGTCGACTTTTTTAATCGTATTAGCTGTTATTTTCTTTGTAGTGAATCTTTATTATTTTTTCACTAATAAGTCTTACAAATACAGCTACTTTAGTTCAGTTTTATTTTTCAAATTGTTTGTTGTACTATTAGGCATCACAATAAGCTTCGGCCTACTCTATTATGCTTTATCCCTCAACCATGTTGTACTTAACAATACCTCTGGCAATCCCGTTAATGTGACTTTCTGGAATGCAATGTATTTCAGTGGAGAAACGATTTTATCCGTTGGTTACGGAGATCTTGTTCCTGTTGGATCAGCTAGATTTTTCGCTTTACTCGAAGCTGCTTGCGGACTGCTTTTACCAACGGCATACTTCATTAAAGCCTTGGACGGATCGCGCAAAAATAAAAATGAAGACAATTACCATTAGTTGACCATTTATAAGGGCAACTTTTCTAAAAAAAGTATACCCAGGTATACATTAAATTTCCCCCTCTACATGCTATGATTATAGTTAATTTACAATCTAGAGGAGGGTTCAATCATGTCTACAGAAGAGGTTTTGACACACGATGTAGAGCAAGATCGAAAAGACAACAAAGCAATGGCGATCATCGCATACTTAGGTATTTTTGTCATTGTACCGTTGTTAGCAGCAAAAGATTCTCGGTTCGCTATGTATCACGCTAATCAGGGACTCATTTTATTTATCTTCGCTGTTGTACTTTATACGATTGGCTCGATCATTCCCATTCTTGGTTGGTTATTGATATTACCATTGACTTCACTTCTTTCGCTTGTGTTAGCCATTATGGGCATCATTAATGCTGCCAATGAAAAAGAAAAGCCTTTGCCGTTAATTGGAAAATATACGATTATTCAATACGATAAGCTCAATAAAGACACTCAATCTTCATCTTAATAAACGAAAATTAGGGTAAGCGATCAATACGCTTACCCTACATCAATTTAATCAGCTTCCGGATCAACTGCGTACGATTAGCAGATTCCGTCTTTCTTAATATTCTAGTGATATGCTTCTTTACAGTTACTTCTGCAACGAACAATCGCTCAGCAATTTCACGATTACTACAATCCTCCAAAATCAAACGGACAATATCTAGTTCTCGTTCAGTCAATCCATAAATTTCACTAAGATATTTCATTTGGTTGTTCTTACTCGCATCTTGAATAAAATTATTCAGGTAGCCTTGTAGCTTTTTACCTGTTAAATCGAGTATATATGTTGGTGCAGGGTATTCTTCACCAAAGTCTTCGTGCTCACTATTTGGAACAACTTTAAACCCAAAATTTTCTAGAACTTGCTGCAGAAAACTCAAAGGTGTGGATACGACTATTTTTCCTCCAGTCAATAACAGAGGAAACAAGCTATACATCAAATAACTCCGTACATTTTTGTCAGAAGGATCTTTATAATCCAGTAAACGAATATAATAACCTGCTCGTTCATTGGGTGGTTGATTAAAATAATCATATTCTTCTCTAGGCAATCGTTTGAAATACATTCTAGAAACAGGCTCTTCAGAGAGTTTCTTTAAAGAGTCTTCATGAATCGGTACAATCACTGACATTCCGATTATAGACCCCTGTTGATCCCTCAACAATTTGGTCGATTCGAACCCCATTCTTTTGATGTAATCAATATCTACCTTCTCTAACTCCCGCTGATTATGTTCAGCAGAAGCATAAAATCGGTACATCTTATCCGAGAAACGATTATAATATTCTGCTTCACTGACGGTTATTTGTTTCTTTTTGTGTTCAAAAAAATCTTTTAAATCCACTAAGTTATGTTCGTTTAACGGCTCTAGATACATATTTTTTCCTGGGTTTTCTTCCCCTTCAAAGAATACTGATTGTATGAATTCGTCACCACTGTGATAAAAGAAAGCAGCGATATCTTTCAAGTCCCTGGTAGAAATGAGCCTTTTATAATAATAACTAGCGACTTTCCTATTAAGTCTCTCAAACTTAATTCGATCTCTCTCTTTAAGGTCAGCTAAGATAGCACCTCTCACTAAATCATGTATGAACCAGCCATCTTTATGCCAACGGATGAAGGACAAGTTCGTCAACATCTGAAATAATCTATAATCAAGTTGCTCCCCAACCACGTATTCAATCGCCTCTTGGTTGAACCGTGTAAATATTGCAGCTACCTCAACTATACGGAATAAATCAGGCTCACGAATTTCTCTCAACCATCTATCGGTCAACCTTTTAACGATCTTATGGAAACCTTCGTCTTGGAATAAATTCGATGGTGGATAAGTTCGGTCTTGAAATGTCAACGCACTTAGTGTCAGTGTGAGTGGATGTCCATTGGAAAAATTCCAGATATCTTGGATGGTACTTGGATTGTTGATTCCGCGTTTCTGAAGGAAGTGCTCAGTCTCTGATTCAGTGAGAAAAGGGATTCCCCTTTGAAGTATCTGCTCACTCCATCGCCAGCTTTCCACCCATTCATCCTTTAAAGAGCTTCTACCTGCTGTTAGTACCAGAATGTCTATATGCAAATATTTTAGAAAAATATCACGAAACCATCTCTCGGTTTGATCTAATTCTTCGAATGTATCAATGGCTAAAACAATTTTATGGTCAGCAGAAAGGTCGTTGAGGTATCCAATTAATTCATGTAAATGCATGAGGTGAGGGGGACTAAGTTGAGATTGTTGCGTCATCATAAGACAGAAGTGTTCACAAAGGGATTCAGTCGATTGCAAAAAATCTTTACTATCAAACCTTAAAAATAGATCTCCGTCAGAGATACTGATTTGTTCAAATACGTCTAGGAGATAACTCTTTCCTACACCCCCTGGACCATATAAATGTAGCCATCTTTTTTGAATATCATTTTGTTCAACCCATTCTTTATATAAGGCTATTTCATCTTGTCTTCCAATAATCTCGGCAATAGGTGTGGATTGATTTCGATTTATATGATTTATTTGTTTAATTTTAACCCCTCCTATTTACCTACTTATTCAGAATATTACAAATTATTCTCTCTGATGTCAAAGGTATTACATAAAAAAACTAGCCTCATCGAAACTGAGACTAGTTATCTATCAAATCTTTATTCGATTTCTTGTAACTCTATGATTAATAAATCGATTTCGTTTGAAACACTTTCCAAATCTTCTGTAGATAAATCCATCATTATGCGTCCCTCAGGATACCGAACATTCCACTCACTAGATCGCACGAGGTTCGTATAACTCTCTTCGGAAGACTCATGGAAGTTTCCTATCTGTTCTTCATTCATTGCTGGAATTTTTTCGAAAACTAAGTCATACATTTTTTGATATTGATCGTTCAGCTGAAGAATCAACTTAGAACGCTCATTCTCAAGTGCCACGTCCGTTGTGTTGCGAACCACAGATTCTAAAGGTTTGCCTAGTTCCCATACCACCTCTGCCTGTGCTTCATCCTCAGGTAAATTAGACTCTTCCACAGCTGCTTCAAGGTACTGGTTAAGGTTACGCCATCCTTCAGTAAAAGAGTTCATCTCGTTCATCAATATCGCATGTTCCAAGTTCTGAATTTCTTCTTCATTTTTTGCCTCTTGATCAAAGTAAAATGCAATAAACGCTATACTTACTCCAACAGAGAGAGCTAATATGATTCTAATCCACTTATTAGTTTTGAACATTGGTGCCTGCCTTTCTTAGCTGTGTCATTCCACAATTAACTTTTCATTCATCATAACAGATAAATAAACAATCCCAATGCGATAAACGCTCCAATAATCGTAACTATATAAATCAACGACAAGTTTGTCACATTTCTTTTTGTTGATTTATAATAACCTTCGTCACTTTTTCCTCCAAGCGAAAGGGTAATAACAAGTGCTATGACGCATACAATTATTCCAATCGTTGCATACCAAAACATTTTGTAAACTCCTTTTTCGAAATTTTTTGAAAATAATATGGTATAATAGTTGTATCTTTCAATTCTAACGAGAGGGGCTCAAACTGTGATTACTAGATATAAAGTGCAGAACTTCTTTGATGAAATGTTAAATAATAACGGAGACCCTAAACCTCATTATGAACAATTCTATAATATCCTACAAGAATTCACTCCTCAGGAGCTTCATGAGAAAAGCGAGACTGCTCAACTCAACTTTTTAAGACAAGGAATTACTTTCACAGTTTACAGTGGAAATTCAGGAACGGAACGAACAATGCCGTTTGATTTCCTTCCAGTCATCATTACATCAGACCAATGGGATCACATCAAGCAAGGTATGACCCAACGCGTTCAGGCATTGAATTTATTTTTAGAAGATATATACACTGAACAGAAAATACTGGCGGATGAGATCATTCCACGAGAATTAATTGAAAACAATCCCTACTACTATAAAGCCCAAGCATCTGACTTAGATATTCCTAATAAAAATCATATTTTCTTAGCTGGTATCGACTTGATCAAAGATGAAAATGGTGAATACCGCGTGCTTGAAGATAATCTGCGTAACCCTTCAGGTATGTCTTATGTCTATCAGAACCGTTTTGTAATGAGACGTGTGTTCCCAGAATTCTTCAACCACCATAAAATCACTACTCTTGAGCACCAAATGTCTCTTATGCATGAATCACTCAAAAGTCATTCACCTGAGAATTGCAGTGACCCTAAACAATCAATTGCTGTCCTGTTAACACCTGGCCAGTACAATTCAGCTTACTATGACCATGTCTTCTTAGCTCAACAGATGGGGATCGAATTGGTGGAAGGTCGCGACTTATTAGTAAAAGATGACATTGTTTATATGAAAACGATTCATGGTTTACAACGTGTGGATATCATCTATCGCCGAATTGACGATGATTATCTTGACCCCGATGCTTTTAAACCTGACTCCATGTTAGGTGTCCCAGGATTAATGGAAGCTTATCGCAAGAAGAATGTAGCTATTTTGAATGGAATCGGTAATGGTGTAGCGGATGATAAGGCGACTTATGCCTATGTTCCAGATATTATCCGTTATTATTTAAAAGAAGAACCAATTTTGAAAAATGTGGATACTTACCTACTAAGTAATCCGGAGTCAAAAGAATATGTTCTCGACCATATAGAAGAGTTAGTTGTGAAAAATGTCGGGGCTTCTGGCGGTTATGATATGTTGATCGGACCACACGCTTCGGCGGAAGAAATTGAACTCTTTCGTAAAAAAATTATTGAAGAACCACATCAATATATCGCTCAACCGACCATCCAGCTTTCACGAATGCCTGCATTCCAAAACAATCGATTTTATCCTTGCCATATCGACTTAAGAGTGTTCGTTATGGGTGGAAAAGAAATCAATGTGTTACCTGGAGGACTTTCGCGAGTCGCATTGAAAGAAGGATCGCTCGTCGTAAATTCCTCACAGGGTGGAGGCGGTAAAGATACATGGGTGTTACGCAACCAATAGATTCAGAGTACTGGGAAAAACTTGGCTTCTCGCCAAGTCCTAATAGCGAAAGCACTAGTTTTTCATATACTTTAACCCTTTAACAAAGTTAAACATTCTTAAAGTACTGCAGAAAGGATGAGTCATATATGTTAAGTCGTGTGGCAGATTCACTGTATTGGATGGCTAAAAATATTGAACGCGCTGAAAATAATTCAAGGATTTTATCCACAAGATTAATTGATATGTTAGAAGCAGATGATACAAAAGCACTTGCCTATAAGGATTGGGAAGAGATCATCGATATCTGTTCATCTTACGAAGATTACGTACTCAATAATGAGAAATTAGAACCTTCATCAATAGTTCAATACTTGACTTTCGATCAGAACAATATGAATTCGTTACAACAGATCTTAAGAATTGCAAGAGACAATGCCAAGTCTACTCGAGAAATCATCCCTACAGAGCTTTGGGAACATTTGAATGACTGCTATTGGAACAGTAAAGATGTCGACTCGACTGACTGGACACTAAAAGACGTGGACAATTTGTTGAAACAGTTGATCCAGTCCTCATTCACTACACAGGGAATTATTGAATCTTCCTTATTACGAGGGGATAGTTATACATTTTTACAAATAGGAAAATGTCTTGAACGTGCAGAAAAAACTTCACGCATCCTAACCATGATGTGTGAAAAATTAAAAGAAGATGCAATAGATCAAGATGAGACATTTTATTATCACAGCTTAAGAACATTGCATTTCGTCAATGGTCACCAAGCATTTTTAAAAAAATATCCACCATCGATCAAAGGTGAAGACGTTTTGACGTTCCTTATTTCAGACCATACATTCCCAAGATCAATCGTTTACTGTATTGAACATGTGCAGCAGGCGATATCTGAAATGGAAGGCGGACAGGTTTCCCTTTACTCTGAATCTCTGTTCAGAATTTTAGATGAAGTTAAAGCTGATTTAGAAGAACTAAGAATCCAAGGCTCATCGATGGATGAAATGATTGATTTTTTAAATAATTTCAAACAACATTGTAATCAGATAGGCGATATTTTTTCTAGAACATATTATTTAGTAGACCCGAAAGTAAATGGGGCTTATCAGAAGCAAACTTGAGAGAGGAAGGCCTCTATGAAATACCAGATTGAACACATCAATAAATTTCATTATGATACTCCAGTCGACCAAAGCCTGAATCATATTCGATTGAAACCAAGAACAGATGAATGCCAACGGTTACT
This sequence comes from Halalkalibacillus sediminis, assembly GCF_002844535.1. Classification (NCBI taxonomy): domain Bacteria; kingdom Bacillati; phylum Bacillota; class Bacilli; order Caryophanales; family Bacillaceae; genus Halalkalibacillus; species Halalkalibacillus sediminis. The sequence goes on along the minus strand of NZ_PJNH01000002.1, from coordinate 76,796 downwards.
GTCTTACCGAACAGAAATCAATCCTACTGCGGTCACAAGAGAGCACGTGGATCTATGGGGTAATACAGTTGAAAAATTCTTTATCCCCGAAATCCATGAAAATCTTGAAGTGAAAACGACTTCAATAGTCAGTATTCAAAAAAGCCCATTCATTCACCGGATGGAGTATTCCCCAGAAATGAGGAATATTTATCATTCTGAATTGTTCCACCAACATTATTTAGCTTATTTGAATCAGACGAATTATACGTTCATCAATAAAGAACAGGTGGAAGCAATCAATCAAATTATTGGGGAAAATACAAACCCGATCCAATATTCTTTAGATGTCATGAAATATATCCATGAAAACTACGTATATGATACTGAGGCGTCAGACGTGAAAACCCAAGCAAAGGATTCCATCAATAATCAAGCAGGAGTGTGTCAAGATTTTGCTCACGTCATGCTAGGGATTTTGCGAGCGAACTTGGTCCCATGCCGGTATGTCAGTGGGTATCTTTATGTAGGTGAAGATTCAGCACTAGTAGGAGATTCAGCCACTCACGCGTGGGTAGAAGTGATTGTACCTGGAATCGGATGGTGTGGACTTGATCCGACAAACAATGTAGAAGCATTAGAAAATCACGTCAGAATCGGCACAGGCCGTGATTACGACGATGTAAGCCCACTTCAGGGAGTATACAGAGGCGGTGGCCAAACCTTAACTGTCAATGTCAGTTGCACCTTATTAGATTCCTAGATATTAAGACGAAAACCTCCAACAAATTTGTTGGAGGTTTTTTATATTTTAAAGTTTGGTCGAAAATCGTAATAAATTGAAGGAATTTGAAGCATACACCCGATGACATACGCTTACATGACGATTTCCAAAAAAACCATTCCTGTGCTAAGATTATTCTGTTTGCTTGCACGGAGAACAAATACTAAAGAAGAGGTGGAGAATTGAATTTAGAAACAATTAAACGAGAATGGTTTGGAAACGTAAGAGGAGATATATTAGCAGGCATGGTGGTAGCGTTAGCTTTGATTCCTGAAGCAATTGCTTTTTCCATCATTGCAGGTGTAGACCCAATGGTCGGCCTGTATGCCTCCTTTTGTATCGCCGTGGTGATTGCCTTCGTTGGCGGTCGACCAGGAATGATTTCTGCAGCTACTGGTGCCATGGCACTTCTGATGATTACATTAGTTGCAGATTATGGTTTGGAATATTTATTAGCAGCAACTATTTTAACAGGGATTCTACAGATTTTATTTGGTGTCTTCAAATTATCAAAAGTGATGAAGTTCGTGCCGCGCTCAGTCATGATTGGCTTCGTAAATGCTCTTGCGATTCTGATTTTCACTTCCCAACTACAACATTTTGTTGGTGAAACATGGATCATGTATGCGTTAGTCGCACTTACTCTAGCAATCATTTATATTTTACCGAAGATTACTAAAGCAGTTCCTTCAACCCTAGTTGCAATCGTAGTGGTAACAGCTATTGCAATCTTTGCCAACTTTGGCGTGAAAACTGTAGGGGATTTAGGCTCATTGACTCAAACATTACCAATGTTCATGTTGCCACAAATTCCTTTAACATTTGAAACTCTAGCAATTATCTTCCCTTATGCGTTGGCATTAACGATTGTTGGACAATTGGAGACTTTATTAACAGCGTCGATTGTTGATGATATGACAGATACAGAAAGTGATAAGAACAAAGAATGTCGCGGACAAGGTTACGCTAACGTCGTTACAGGTTTCTTTGGTGGTATGGCTGGTTGTGCGATGATCGGACAGTCGGTCATCAACGTGAAATCAGGTGGGACAGGACGTCTATCCTCTCTTGTTGCCGGAGTCTTCCTGATGTTCTTGATTATTGCATTAGGTAATGTCGTCGTTCAGATTCCGATGGCAGCCTTAGCAGGGGTTATGATCATGGTTTCGATCGGTACGTTCGATTGGAGCTCTCTCACTAACATTCACCGCGTACCAAAATCGGACGCCACTGTAATGGTAGTTACTGTTGGTACAGTTGTCATCACACACGATTTATCTAAAGGTGTATTAGCAGGGGTTTTACTAAGCGCGATCTTCTTCGCAGCTAAAATTTCGAAAGTATCAATTGAAGAAAAAATGAACGATGCTCAAACTGAAAAGATTTATGCGATCCATGGGCAATTGTTCTTCGCTTCAGTTTCGGAATTACCGAAAAGATTCGATTACAACCAAGAGATTGATCGAGTGGTACTAGATCTTTCTCAGGCTCACCTTTGGGACGACTCTGCGATTAATGCACTCGATAAAATAGAAGCAAAATTCGAGCAACAAGGTATCGAAGTAGCCTATAAAGGTATGAATAATGAGAGCAAACAACTTAAAAACAAAATCGGGGGGCTTAGCAAAGCTTCCTCCCATTAGATAATCTAAAAGTGGCTATTCCGGATGATAGCCACTTTTTTTTAGGAATGAATAATCTTTACTATTTGTCTGAAAAATCATACAATGACTGAAAAGGTCAATTAGAAGAGGGGATTTTATGTATAAACGTGTACTCGTAGCAGCAGATGGTTCTGAGCACTCTTTCCGTGCAACAGAACATGCCATAGGATTATTAGAAAGAGACAATCCAGAAAGTGTTATTGAGGTTGTGTATTCTATTAGCCCGTCCAAGTCCAAAGCAGATGTGCTTCATACTGGAGACAAGGACATGATCGCGAAAAAACGTCGCGAGCGACTTAAAGATATCGAAGGTTTATTAGAAGAAAAGAAAATCCCTTATGAGGTAGTGATCTTGCAAGGTGAACCAGGACCCACCATTGTCGAGTATGCTAATGGGCATATGTTCGACTGTGTAGTACTAGGTAGTCGTGGCCGAAACAATTTACAAAGCATGGTGCTAGGTAGCGTCAGCCACAAGGTCGCTAAGCGAGTAAATTGCCCGGTCATGATAGTCAAATAGGCACGTCCTTCTCGAAAAATGTTTAAAAGTTCTCTTCCTGGGGGAATTGATAAGCAACAATCGAAAAGGACGGTGAGTAACTTGATCCGTACAATTTTAATGGTTATCGGTTTAATCGTAGTAATTGGTTTTATCATTTCGCTATTATAAACACTCATACAAAAAGCAGCCGATGTGGCTGCTTTTCTTCATTAAATCAGGCTTATTTGAGCCAATAATGGCGCAATACTTTGGCCAAATACCATCCTTTACAACTTAATAGATACATATTTCGTTATTCTTCTAATGACAACTAAAAGAATTGTAATCAAAACAGCGGATCCTAGTAAAGAAATCGGTAAAGAAAATTCACTTCCGGCAAATGGCAACCAATCTGCAAAGCCTTTATAAATATCTCCTTCCCATAGGAAATCCGTCACCATCATCAACACGATTGCCACTCCTATAAAGAAGAAGCCTTTCTTCCACCCGTAACGATAGTATCCCACACCGATCAACCAGCCAATGTAATAGACGATCAATATTGATACACTATAAAAGATGATGGCAGACAACCAGTTTCCGCCCATTTTGTTTACCAGGGAATCCATTTCATATTGTATGTTCAGCAATCCCCAAACTCCATATCCGGCGAGCGAAATTACTGTAGCAACCAACGCTAAAATAATAGAAACACCTGCTCCTGATATCGCTCCCCCTATAAAGTAATCCTTTCTAGTGACTCCATGGTTAACTAAAATCGGCAAAAATGTATAAGCACTCATTAATCCAACAATCAACATAACAATTGGCGCGGATCCATATGAGAAAGTAAGGAAATCACCTTGTTCGAAATCATAGTTCACAGCTAAAATCAGTAATGCTATGTGAAAAAATATGATGAAAAAAACATAAATTACTACCCATTTCATCTGCTCAAATAACATATCACCCGTCACTTTTTTCCACATCATTATTCCTCACCTCCTGTAAGATGAATAAACAAGTCTTGAAGAGAAACTGGACCAATTTCCAAGCCGTCTTTTCTTGCAAATTCTAGTTCCTCTTCACTTAATTCACCAAAAATGGTCACCGATTTCGTCGTTCCAAGCTTCTCTTCATTGAGAATCTCTTTATTTTCCACGAATTCATCCACTTTCTTGTGGTGACCTGTAACCGAAACTCCCTTTTCAACTAACGACCCATAATTTTCGTGCAATAAAAGCTTCCCGTCATGGATCATTACGATTTCATCAAAAAGATAATCCATCTCAGAAACCAAATGAGTAGATAAAATAAAGGTTCGAGGATGTTTCTCTTGGTCTTCAAGTAATTCCTTATAAAAAATATTTCTAGTTGGAGCGTCCATCCCTAAATAAACTTCATCGAAAATTGTAATAGGCGCACGGCTAGCCAGTCCCATCGTGACATTCAATGCTGACTGCATTCCTTTCGAAAGTTTATTCGCTGCCTTATCGAGTGGCAATTTAAATCTTTTCACGAGGTGCATCGCATACTCTTCATCGTAATAAGGGCGATACTTTTTGACGGTATCAAGCATATCCTTCACATTCTCCGTCTGATCCGAGTAATCAGCATCATAAAGAAAGGCAATATCTCGCATAACCTTTGCATTTTCAAAAACTTCTTCTCCATTTACACGAAGAGAACCTTCCGGAGTATACTGAAATGCGGAGATTATAGATAATAACGACGTCTTCCCTGCGCCATTCCTACCAATAAGTCCAATAATTTTCCCGCCTTCAATGCTAAATGATATATCCTTTAAGGCCTTAAATCCTTTATAATTTAATGAAATATGTTGAGCTTCTATCTTAACTGTCATCTGAACCACTCCCTTTCACTTTCTTGATCATATCGAAAACCTCATTTTCAGAAATCCCCAGTTTATCTGCCTCTCGAACTAATCGAACGACATAAGTATCCATGAAAGCACTCTTCCGCTTCTGAACCAGTTTTTCCTTAGCCCCTTCTTCCACGAACATACCTACACCTCGTTTTTTGTACAAAATGCCTTCATCGACAAGCTGATTCACACCTTTTGCCACGGTTACATGATTGATTTTGTAAAAGTTGACGAGCTGAGTCGTGGATGGTGCCTGATCCCCTTCTTGAAGCTGATCATTTACAATTTGATCTTCTATCTGTTCACGAACTTGCTGGAATATGGGCTTCCCTTCATCAAATTCCTTCTTCAACGTGGAATCACCACCTTTTATCACTTTCATTTATATGGTTATATAGTTTAGTATATAACCATAATAGCATAACGCTAACAAGAATCAAGATTTTTATGCAGGTCAAATATACTCCAATAAAAAAAGAGAGCACATCGGCTCTCTTTGTCATTAGATAATTCATAAAGATTAGCACACAGGGGCGCTTGAACTGCAAAAAGTCTTGTTGAATTCGGTACCCTGAAGTTTGTGGGTGGCTCCCTGAAATTCGAATGCTGTTCCCTGAAGTTTCAGAACGCTCCATTGCATTAATCACTTATTTAATATTTACGATCTTTGAAACAGTTATTTCTCTTTTGTTATCTATATAGTTATCCTTATCCAACGAAAAATCAGCAATTGCTTCAAATTCATACTCCCCAGTTTCTAACTCATCTAAGCTAGGATGGTCAAATTCCACTTTATGAACTTCATCTTTCTTAAGTGTTGTGGTCAGTAATGGCTCGTTCATTCCTCCAATATGTTCGAAATCACCATTTACCTGATAAATATTAAAGAAAAATATACTTCCTCCGTGGTAAATATTCTTTTGCTCTTTTTCTCCTATATAAGTGATCGTGGCATGAACTTCGGGGTTTTCGTTTTCATTTTCAACATTTATAGATACCTCAAAATCACCCTCTTGCTTAGTATCTTCGGTATCATTTGGTCTTTCGTTGCTGTTAGATTGACCACTATTATCTGTTCCGCATGCAAATAATCCAAATGCCAACATAAAAAATATAGATAGTATTAAAACTAATCTCCTCATTGTCTGTACCACCTTTAAAGAATTAGACGCACCGGATAAAGTTATGTTTCAAAAAAAACCGATAGAGCACCTTTAAATTCACTTTTCACTAGATGGGAATATCGTGTAAGACCACGAATACAAAAAGTCTGCCACAAACACGATGCCCCATATCATTCCGATTTGATAGATCGTCTCATTTGGGTAAGGGGAATTTTCAAATCTTCCTTCTTCAATCCAAGAAAAATCAGTTAAATATTCCTTCATTTCGAGCAACCCACTTGTTCCATAAATCCAGAAAATCAATTGAACTGCCACAAATATTATTAAATGAATCATGCTGCTATAACGGTATTTTCTCGCGATATATTTAGGGTCTTTATTTTGCTCCATGGCCCGATAATCTTTGTCTGTTAAAAGATCAACCCCACGCCACTGACTGAATTTTTTTCTCATCCAACGATCTAGCTTGATAAAGTCATAGACTCCAAAAGTACAAGCGTAGACGACAAAAATTATAATAACAATTTGGAACGTGGACATTTCTCCTGTTACTCGGTAAATCAAAAATCCTAACAATGCCTCTAGCGCTAATAATCCCAGAAAAACAAAAATGAAGATCAAGCTCAGCTTTTTCTGGTTTAAAAAATACCTTAAGAATCCAAATAAAAGTAAAGCTACTAAAGATAGTATTTCAGCTACGATAAAAATCTCCCATTGATAGTCGATAATTATTTCCAAAGTATTCTCTCCCAACAAAGTCACGTTTCCCAACCTAAAACAAATGCAGCTAGTGCTTATAATAATTGGGTATTTAAAGAAATCTTTTTGACTAAAAACTCCTTATATTCTACGATTCTCTTCACCCTTCAACCAATATCGAATACCTCTCCCCACGAAAGGCTCATCTGAATATCTTGGGATGATATGTAGGTGCGCGTGGAGGATGCTTTGACCTCCAATAAGTTCACAGTTCCACCCTAAGTTATAGCCATCCGGGTTATACTTTTCGTCTAGGATCACCTTAACTTCGTGCATGAGGGAATATGTGGCGTCCCATTCTTCTTTTGTTAAATCAAACACGGTTTCGCGGTGGTCCTTAGGGATAATTAAACCAGAACCGACCAATATTTCTTGGGGAATTTGTATAAACCGGCAGTATTCATTTTCTGCAATAATCTGTTGATTCTCCCAAGCTTCAGGATGGCAAAATGGACAATCTTTCATAACGACCTCCTAGTCTACGTAGTAGATTCGTAGTTTATTCCAAGTTGTTCTCCAATTTTTCTTTTCTATTCTGCTTTCATATATCTCGGAAAGTCTAAGGTTTTCAGCGAAAAGTGGAGTCGGCTTCACTTCCAAATTGACCACATCTTTAATCCCGTGAGGCGCTGATAGTATTAATTGATTCATCGGATCAAGCTTAATTCCAAGAGCTGTTGCAGCCTCAGGAAATTTTGAGATGCCATCTTCTGAAGAAGTGTATGGGGCTAGATCGTTGACTCTATGCATTCTTGCTTGGTTTTTCACTGACCAAGGTATTGAGGGATCTTTAACCTCTAGTTCATTCTCCCAATATTTTTCCGTTATTTCTGAAGTATCCTTTTCATCAAAGTAAATGACATCAATATCATTTAATGGAGTTCTCACGGTATTTCCATGAAGCTCATCCCAAACTTTTGAGCGTACAAAGCCTGCACAAACCCACCAATCGGGTAAATTCAACTCTTTTACTTGTTTCAATATTCCCATCATCCAGTGATCTTCTTGGATTAGCTGTTTAATTTCTTCTTTAGTTTCTATCATCTTTCCGAACTCCCTTGCAACGATTCTATGCATGACGGTACTTTGCGAACATGATCTCACCACGATATGGTTCCAGTCCTGGCATACCAAGATCTCTCGCAATGCCGACTTCCGCTTCTCGGTCATAATCTACTCTTACAAATTCGATTCCATTAGTTCCGTGACTTCCATCAATAATGACATAAGAGGCCTTATTTAGATCAAGTGAGTTGCCGACACTTCCCACGTTACAGAGGATACCGTTCGAATATGTATGTAAAAAACTTGTGTGAATATCCCCGTATAAGACAATATCAGGTTTACGTGATGACGAACTCGTTCCAGTCGCATCACTATTTTCAAACATTGTTAAACGATCTTCTAGTGGGTGCCACGGAAGAATTCGTTCAAATTCACTTCGTGGTGATGCATGCACACATCTGATTAATTGTTCATTTAATTCGATATCAATGTTAAAAGGTAGATTCTTTAAAAAATTGTAATCATCTTCAGTCAATCGATCTTTATACCATTGTAAGAACTCATTATCTGTTTCTTCTTGAATAAAAACATCCCAGTTCCCACGAATGACTTTGTCGCACTTCTCTTTAACGGTTGCAATACAAGCTGAACCTTGTGGACCTTTCCCTATTAAATCCCCAAGACAAAAAATTCGATCCACCGACCTTTTTTCAATGTCTCCTAATACTGCATCAAGTGCTGTTTTATTTCCATGGATATCTGATATGATAGCGATTTTTTCCAACAGTTCTCCTCCTTACATCTCTTTGAATTGACTAACCACCCGTTTAAACTTATCCTTCTCTTCTACGAAAGCATTGTGGTTGCTTTCCTCGAAAATTTCGAGCTTCGCCTCAGGAATTCCATCTGCGATTTGAATAGAACAATCCAGAGGGCACTGTGCATCATGTCGGCCCGAAGCTACCAATGTAGGTGTCGAAATGTTTTTCAAGTCTTCAACCACGTCATACTCTGGCCCATCTACGTAGCTGAAATAATCTACCCTTTCAGATATGACTGCCCCGCTACTCGGTTTAGCATAATACTCATCAGCTTTTTCCGGTCGATATAAAGACATGGCTCCCCATTCTCTTCCAGCAGCTATTCTTTCTTCTCGCGTTGTGTCTTCTGAACGGAATAACGCTAGAATCCCTCTCATTCTTTCGTTATTAGGATTCTCAGCACAATAGATACTGTCAGGGTGTTTGGCATAATTCATGTCAGCACTAGCTCCACTACAAAAGAGTTTGGTCAGTGATTCTCCCGCTTGCAATGCATAGACTAGTCCGAGCATACCGCCTGTGGAGTGTCCCGCAAATGCCCAACGGTCGATCCCTAACGTTTCTCGAATAGACTCCATATCTTTAACAGCGCTTTCCATACTCATTTCATCGTCTTCTATTACCGGACTTGAATTCCCTGCGCCTCGTAAATTCACTAAATAAACCTTGAATTCTTCTGTAAAAGTATCAGCGAAGTAATTACCTTTTTCATTAAACTGTGAATATAGGTGAGTCGCACACAATGGCTCCCCTTCTCCTTTCACGAAGACTTCAAATACTCCTCGCGACGTTTCGATCATGCGTGTCGTATACATGCAACCCCTCCCGAATTATCTATCATCATCCTATTCTATTTACTAATATTTTACAACATATCTCGAAACAACTATTTTGACATCACTCCTTCCATCACTTACAATCTCGGTGTTCAGAAAAAAAATTGAGGATGATACCAATGAAAGAAATATATAGTGAAGTGATTCAATTCAGAGGAAATCATTATGATTTCGGCTACGAACAAGGGAAACAGCTAAAGGACTCTTTAACAATACATAATCGCAACAGACAGTGGAAGAAAAAACGTGCGCGATTCGTGATTGATATTGATGAAGCGAAAAAAGCGTTCATGACATTCGCCCCTCAAATCTGGGACGAGTTCGAAGGTTTACAAGCTGGGCTTGAAATGCCGATGGAGGATGTTCTGAGGAATTTCGGAGGATACCGTGTCGAACCCGAACGTAGTGGATGTTCAATTATGACGGGTACGGATTATATGGTCAGGAATTATGATTTTCATCCGCAAACCTACGATGGACGCTACACCTTTTTTCAACCGACAGATGGCGGATACGCTGTGGTCGGTCCGTCCTCTCGGATTACTGGCCGTATGGATGGAATGAATGAAGAAGGATTGGTGATGGGCTATAATTTCACCCACCGTAAGAAGACACATGATGGGTTCGTCTGTTATATGATCGGGCGGATGATTTTGGAGACGTGTGCCAATGTCGATGAGGCAGTTGCTTTATTAAAAGAAATTCCTCACCGCAATGCATTCAGCTACGTCATGATCGATTCTAGCGAGGTTACGTATGTCGTGGAAGCTAGCCCTCGAGGAGTTAAAGTACGTGAATCCAATGTATCTACCAACCATTTCGAAGTGCTGACCGATGAAAATCGCAACCATTTAATAGACTCTCAAAAGCGTCAAACTGTAATTGAAGATCACCTAGACGAGTGGTCCGAGGCGAAACAAGCATTCAACTATTTCAATGACTCCAGCCTCGATTTATTTTCCGATAAATACAAAAGTTGGTCTGGTACGATTCACACCACTGCTTATTTCCCGAAAGAAAAGGTGGCTTGGTTCACACTTGGCGGGGATAAAGAGCCAGTTGTTTTTGATTTTGAAAAATGGTTGAACGGTACCGATGTCAGTATTGAGCGTATCTACGGAGAAGTCAATACGACGCTCGGATTTGCGAATATGGACGCGTTTGTTCGCTAGTTTTCTTGAAAATATGATTGTCGTTTCGGCTGGAAAACCATGATCGCCATCATAAGGGCAACGACCAGCATACCTACTGCCATCGCAACAATCGTCATCCGAAGTGCAATCAAGTCAGCCAACACACCGACTCCAAGAACGAAAATGACTTGCCCCACGCTTTGAATCAACTGAAAAATGCTTGTCACCCTCCCCATCGTATCGGTGGGGATATTATTTTGATAGAATGTCGCGATCCCTGCATTAAAAAACACAAGGAAAAAACCTAAAATGATGAAGCCGAATGCAATCGACGAGAATGACCAGGCAAATGCATACAACAAATAACCGACAGTCGTCATCACCACTCCTACGCCAACCATAAAACGAAGCGACACCTTTTTCGAAAATATAGACAAGAGAATTGCCGCAACAACCGAACCGATGCCTGTAATACTGATCAATAAACTATAGTCGAATTCTGAAAGTCCGACCACACTTTGGGCAAAAACAACTTCCTGTGCGTCCATGGCGAAAGTGAACCACATCGTTGCAATGAACGCCAAATAAAAGAAGGCCACAAATTTTTGAGATTTCATGAACTCCACCACTACATGAAAATCACTCCATACTTGTTTGAACGTCAACTTCGGAATCGACGACCGGTCAATGATTTCCTTTTCAGGTATAAACGCCAGCAATATTGCGGAAACGATGAAAAAACTACTGTTCATCCATAGCGTCCAATCAATGTTAGTCAAAAGAATCAGACCTCCACCAATTGATGGACCAAGGATGAATGCTCCAGAGGTCATAACTGATTGAATCGAATTGAACCGCTTCCGGTCTTCCTTAGGAATCATCTGAGTAATATATGTAGTGGACGAAGGCATAAAAAATGAATTTGCAATTGCTAACAATACAAGAAAGGCATAAATAAAAGCCACACTCGTTGCGAAAGGAATACATAAAATCAAAGCTGCCCTCGCCAGATATGTAGTGATCATAATCTTCCGCTTCGAACGAAAGTCTATAAAACTACCGGTCCAAAATTTCATCACCATATTGGTCAGTGGGCCGACCAACCATAACCCTGCTACTGCTGCCGCTGAACCAGTCATTTGATAGACCAATATATTAATCGAAACAAGGTAGATGAAGTTACCTATGCTGGAGATACCGACAGAGCCAAGTAAAAGCCAAGCATGCTTCCAATTTTTCAAGATGTATTCCCCCAAGATTGCCGCTTATTTTTCTAAAGAAAGTTGTTGATAGAAGTATTTTAATTCAGGATAATAAGTTGTTTGAATATCTTGGGTGAGTTGACGCGCCACTTTTTCCGTAAATAGGTAGTACGCTAAATTCCTGCGGTTATAGATTTTCATCCATGTCCGGTGATTTTGGATGAAAGGATATTCCTTGATTTCCTTCAATGCATGTCTTTTCGATTCGACGGGATTTCCTTTGGCATCCAAATAGTCAAAAAGTGTGCTGTATGCATGCTCCATCGACATTTCAAAAAAATGAATCATTCCAGTTCTTTCGATTTCACTATCTATTGATATGTCCTGATATTTTTCTAATAACTCGAAGCTCTTTTCAAACTTCTCGAATTGTTCTTTCCAACGTCCCTCTTTATATGGATCCATGATAGATAAACTCCTTTTCAGTCAAGCTACTGATTATTTTACATGATAAAACCCAACCATGCTATCGAGTTAAAATATGGTAAAATAAAGTTCACAATTGATTAAGGGGTGTATATAAATGCAAACCGAATTACATAAAATCTTAAAGATTGTTAGTCTTGCAGAACGTTTAAAATTCGAATTAAGGCATAGCTGGTTATCGAACGGCAGGCAGGAAAGTGTTGCCGAACATACGTGGAGAGTGTCATTGATGGCCATAATGGTTGAACCATTATTGTCCCAAAGAGTTGTGATTGAAAAGCTATTAAAAATGATAATTATTCATGACTTAGTAGAAGCAGAAGCTGGTGACCTTCCCACATTCGACACAATGTCAGACGATGCTTTGAAAAAAATAAAACAACAGAATGAGACCCAAGCGATTAAAAATATTAAAAGTACTCTTGATAACGAATTGGGCCAGGAATTATACGATTTATGGTTCGAGTTCGAACACAAAGATACATACGAAGCGAAGGTAGCGAATGCATTAGATAAGTTAGAGGCTCAAATACAACACAACGAAGCAGACATTTCTACGTGGAAAGAAATCGAGTATGAAATGAGTTTCATGATGGAGAAGCACGTGAATTTCGAACCTACATTAAGAAACCTCAAAGATTTAATTGAAGCCGATGCAGAAAAAAAGCTCCTCGGAGCAGGAATTGACTTAGAAAATATCAAGAAGTAATAAGGAAAGGGTGAACCGATGACATTTGATAGTATTTCTTTTTTAAATGAATACAAAACTGCCCACAAAATCAACAAAGGCTTTTCTCATGATGAAAAATGGGTAATCGACGATCGATATCTTTTAAGGATATTCGGTGACGTTTCATCAGAACAATTAGAAGAACAAGCTTTGTTGATTCAAAAAGCTGTTAACAACGGAGCCTCTATTCCAAATGTACACGAATTAGGCATGTACCAATCAAAACCCTATATGATTCTAGATTACCTTCAAGGAAAGAATGCTGAAGAAGTTTTACCTGTGATGTCAGGGCAAGAACAATACCAGGCTGGCTTAGATACTGGAAGAGGTCTTCAAAAGCTTCACGCGAGTCCAGTGGATCAACCTGTGGCGTCTTGGGAATCCAAGTGGAACAAGCGAGTTTACAGACTAGCGCCAGACTTCGAGAGTATATTCAAGAACTCCCCAAGACATTTGAAAGTACTAGATTTCATTTATGATCAACTATACCTTATGAAAGACAGACCACAGCGAATCCAGCATTATGATTTCCACCCATCAAATGTGATATTTAATAACAATCGCTTCGAGGGAATCATTGATATGCAAAAAATCAAGTTAGCTGACCCTTATCACGAACTCTATAAAACTGAATATTTCACTCTACCGATCAGCGTGTCCTTTGCACGCGGGATATTCGATGGTTATCATGACGGTTCTGTCCCCGCGGATTTCTGGAAGTTACATCGCCTATATGCAGCCATCCACATCGTTTCTGCAGAAGTCTGGGCACACAACGTCGCGATTGATCAAAAAGAAACATTTAGAAGATATACCGAAAGGACCCTTAATGAATGGGATGATTTTCAGTTAGACATACCAAAATGGTATACAGCTGGTCATTCAGAAGGAGAGAACATATGAGGAAAGTTTATGTGATTTTAGTAAGTGTCTTATTGACCACTTTAATTCTTTTTGGTGGTTATTTTCTATACAATAATTATTCTTCAAAAGGAATTGCCACAACTGAAGTCGTTGAAAAAATCGAAAAAGATAACCGTTTCTTGTTAGAAGTTGAATTCCAGTCAGATGAAAGGGAAAAAATGGAGTTACACCCCTCAGCATGGAATCTTGTAAAAATCGGAGAATCCTATGAGCTAAGGTGGTCTCAAAAATTATTTGATAAATATAAGCAAGTTAATCATATAGATGTAACTAAATAGAATTTTTTTCAATCAAGGGAGAGAAAACATTGTCTAATGCACTAATATTCGATATGGACGGAACACTTTTTCAAACAGACAAAATCCTAGAATTATCACTTAATGATGCTTTTGACCATCTACGATCATTGGGTAAATGGGATGCTGACACCCCTATAGATCAGTACCGAGATATTATGGGCGTACCTTTACCCCAAGTTTGGGAAACTTTAATGCCCAGTCATTCGTATGAAGAAAGAGAAATCACCAATGATTATTTCTTAGAAAGATTAGTTGAGAATATAAGAAATGGTGAAGGCGATCTGTACCCGAATGTAGAAGAAGTCTTCGATTATTTAAAGGAAAAAGATTTCTCTATTTACATAGCAAGTAACGGGCTGAAGGAATATTTAAAAGCGATTGTAGATTATTATGGCTTAGATCACTGGGTCACTGAAACATTCAGCATACAACAAATCGACACCTTGGATAAAGCTGATTTGGTTGGCACGATCATCGATAAACACGATATTAAGAAAGGTGCGGTAGTTGGTGACCGTCTCTCTGATATAAAGGCTGCAAAAGTTAACGGATTAGTCGCGGTAGGATGTAATTTCGATTTTGCACGTGAAAATGAACTCTCCCAAGCTGATATAGTAATTGATGACTTGATCGAATTGAAAAAATATTACTAGATTAAAGGAATCCATACAACGGCAACTAACCATTTGAAATAGGAGGGGGTCAAGTGGGCTTAGAAATCTTTCATTTAACGTTACCGATGAGTGCGTTAGTCTTAGGAATATTTACAGGATACTTCACCAAATGGTGGGCTGGACCTATTTTTTCCACCATTTTTTTAACCAGTTTCTATGCGATATTTATGTATTTCGAAGCAGGCCCACAGATTTCATTCACATTGTTCATGATAATCATTTTGGTGGTATCTGGGATTAATTGGGTTATAGGTTGGAATATCAAAAACGCTCGAACCAAAACAATTGGTAGGCTTGTCCCGCTTCTTTCTGTTGTTATATTGATATTTTATTTGGTGACGATGGAATTGCAATTCAAGACTTTTGATGAAACACTTTCATTTGAAACCGAGGACATTTCTAGGGCAGTGATTATATATAGGGGTGAGGGACTGCCGCCTACCGGTGAGGAAAAAGAAGCAACTATTGATGGGGATGATGCTCGTTCACTCGTAGAATCTTTTTCAAATATGGAATTGCGAAAGAATAACGACAGAGTCTATAGCGGAAATTACGAAATTCGTTTTTATTACTCAAATCAATTGTTTTGGATTAATTTCGACACAGTGAACGATGATATAGCGATACAAGGTGAGGAATATGATATATTGGATGATTTCCATTACCAAGAAATACTCGACAAGATTGAATTGAAAGAAAGAAATCATTAGGGATGTTTCCATTGTGGTGGAAATTTATCTCCCTAATAGTTCGAACTATTACGAAGTGGTCAGTAACCATAGCCTTCCAGAAATCGTTGAGAGCTATGAGCTTGATTGGGAAGAACTAAAATAAACGATTTTTTTAACTCGAGGGAACCAAATATGTTTCCCCTCTTAGTAATCACTACCATATTGAAACTTCGCTTCGATATTTGCTTCGACTACGATTTCGCCTGGCTGTATTGGAGTACCACTTGTGACTTCTGCCATTGAATACATCCTCGGCTCGGGACTGACTGATTGTGGGAGCTCATCTACCCGGATTGGAATTGGGTCCATGTTCACTTGCATGGTATTGGTGAGTGTCATCGCATTCGCTGTTGCATCAAGAAGCGCCTCTGATAGTGCTGCACGGTAGATTTCATTTGGGTTCGAAAGCATGAAATTCAAATCAGAAATTTGGTTCGCTCCATTCCTGACAGCTGTATCTACTATTAGACCTACTTGAGTAATATCAGATATTCTCACACTTACCATGTTCGTTACTTGATACCCTCTGAACACTTGTTGACCATCGACGTAATCATACATGGGCTGAATACGAAAAGTTGTCGTTCGGATATCTTCTTCTGGAATGCCCAGTTGGAGCAATGAATTAATCACCTGATTCATTTTAGAACTATTTTCTTGTAACGCTTGTTCTAAACTGGTGTCTTCTGTCACCACACCTACTTGTATTTCTGCTATATCTGGTGCCACTCGTAAACTAGCGGTTCCAAAAACCGTCAAGACTCTCGACTTTTCCATAGCTCTCCCACCTCTCTTCAGACTCCCTCAAACTATATGCACGACTTCCCATAAAATTCTCAATTCATTGTAGTAATTTAAAGGGAATGCTTGCGATTTTAGCGAAAAATATATTGAAACCCTAAAAGGAGCAAATACCATGAGTGTGTTAAAAGTACATATTAACGAAGCTGGCTATAAAACAAATGAAATAGTAATCAAAGATATAAAATTCGAGATCAAACCCGGAGAGTTAGTGGGGCTTCTGGGACCGAATGGGGCAGGGAAAAGTACGACCATCAAAGGCCTGATAGGGACACTGGAATATATTAATGGAACGATAGAATTTGATCAAGATGAACGCCGTTATGCATACATTCCTGAACAACCAGTTTTTTATGATGATTTGACCATGTGGGAACACTTTCAATTTACTGCTTCCGTTTGCGGAATGACTGATTCAGAGATGGAAAAACGTGTGGGTGAATTATTGAAAATATTTCGATTGGGGGAAGTGAAGCATCACCTCCCTCGTACCTTTTCTAAAGGAATGCAGCAAAAATTGATGATCATTTTAGCTTTTCTCGTTCGTCCTTCGCTTTATATCATCGATGAACCCTTCGTTGGCCTAGATCCTAGAGCTATTCGGGATTTCCTAAAATTATTAGAAGCAGAGCGGGAAAATGGAGCTAGCGTTCTGATGTCCACTCATGTACTAGATACGGCTGAGCGCATCTGCGATCGTTTTTTGCTAATTGCCTATGGTGAAATGATAGCTAACGGGGACATGAAAGAATTGCAAGAAATGTTGAACCTTCCTGATGCCGCCCTTTTTGATTGTTTTGAGCAATTATTAGAGGATAACGATCATGATTAATTTACATAACGGCAAACACCTATTCAAACATCGACTGAAAGTTCACCGGAAAGAAAAGCTCCAACTTTTCAAGGTCAGTGTTGATTGGACGGTATGGCTCTATTTCTTAATTCCTATACTGGCTATCGCTATTTATCGCTACATAACATTATGGCAGGGAACATTCGCGTGGGGTTACTTTTTTAATGAACAAACCATCGTACTCCCACTTATTTTATTTGTGACAAGCGGGTTTTGGTTTACGCACATCAAAGCCGCAGATATGTTGTTTCTATGGCAAAAAGGGAGCTGGATTAATGAGTTGAAATTGGCAGGTCTTCTCCATATGATCAAAGTCAGCTTCTTTCGAATGATTATATTTTTCATTGGGTTTCTACCTATTTTTCTAAACTATATGGGCTGGCATCTAGTAGAAATCGCCTTTCTTTTCTTTCTACTGTTGTTGATGAATATACCTTTTCAAATCATTAAACGCGACCTTTCCCTGCGTCTGCACAAATGGATTTATCGATTTGTAATTGTTTGGGTTGCAGCACCAGTAGCGTTGTTCCTATTCTTCACTATATCTAGTCTCGGGCAAGTTGGAGCAATGTTCTTTGCTATAGGCACTGCATCAATTTTTTCTTTTATTTATATCAAGTTAGCAGTCAATCGACCGTTCAGATTTGAAAAAGAGGTTGAACTAGAAACTACCCACCAATCTCAGTTGGGTCAAATGGTGCTCGGCCAATCAGCACTGATCGGTGGGCCTGAATATTTATCAAAATCCCGTTTTAGTTTTTCTAGAAAACGCCCTTTACTTTTCAGGAAATCCGGTCGAGTTTACCGAAGAGTTAGTCCAGAGAATGGGTGGAAAGAGTTATATATCAAAAGCTTGTTAAGAGATAGCCAAAGAACCCTCGTCTACTTGCAGTTAGTAGTTATTGGGTGTGTTGGATTATGGTTCTTACCTTTTTGGTTCAAGTTGTTACTTTGGGTCATCTTGATTGGAGCACTCGGAAGTATTTTGAGAGATTTTTGGTTTAAGGTTGGTTCTCATGGTTTTTTAGATTTAGTATCATGGCCAACATTCCAGATTAAACGAGCAGTAAGTAGGGCTTTATTGGTTGCGATGGCACCAGGTGTAGTAATAATGAGTGCTGTAGTTGGTTGGAGTACGTTCACTTGGCTAGGACTGACAGGATTTGTCGTTGGAGGCTTTGTAGTAACTTGGTTAATGATTAGTATGTTTGTGTCACAAGTGATTTTTTCAAAAAGCTATCAGCGGTTTATGTAGTTTTAGTCATTTAAGATTTAGTCCAGCGCACTTCACCAAAACTTTTTAGGTTATAAAAATTGCCCATAAAGCCGACACGCCCAACTTGTTTATTATTCAACCGTTGGATATAATTTTCTTAACAAACGATTTTCACAAAAGGAGTTTTGAAATGGAACAATATCAACCTTACCAGCATATCCTTGTCGCATTCGACGGATCAGAACCAGCGAAAAATGCGGTTCAAAAAGCGGTGATTATGGCGAATGGACTTGGTGCTAAGTTGACCATCGCTACTATAATAGATAGTGATCAAATGGATTTGCTTATCGTCGGTGGATACAAAAACGCTGTTTCAGAAGCTGAATCAAAGGCTAGAGCAAGGTTGGGAGAATTATTAGAGGAACTTACGATTCCAGCTGGACTGAATTTTGAAACCACTGTTCGCCTAGGAGTGCCTAAGCATATGATTGCGAAAAAATTACCCGATGAACTAGGTGTTGATTTGATTTATTGTGGAGCGACTGGTACAAACGCGTTAGAGCGTTGGTTCTTAGGTTCCGTTTCCCATCACGTTCTGCATCAGTCAGAGCGAGATGTATTATTAATCAGATAATATTAAGCACATGTATCTCAAACGGATACATGTGCTTTTTAAGTTCATTATTGATTTGGTTGTTGCTGAGATGACTGTGACCCTTGCATTCCTTGACCAGACATACCCATCATGCCGGGCATCATGTTTTGCAATTGACCGCCTTTACCAGTCATCATGCTGTAGGTCGCAGCTCCGACACCGATAGAAGCAATCACAGGTAACCACTGAATATTTCTATTTTGCATTTTTACACATCCTTTTCTGTCATATCACTCTTAGTATGAAAAAAATGAATGTGATTATGTCAGTGAATCATTACCAACCCCACCCGCTAATTTTCTTGACGATGTTTCGTAAACCACTTCTCAGAAAAATCAACGGCATCTCTCACCTTAAACAACTTAGAATCAGCCAATCCCATTTTACCCTGTTTCACTGGATGGTCTTTTTCAAATGCCTTGCCTACCTCTTCAAAAAGGTCTTCCTTCATTTCAATCTCTTCATACACTTTCCAAGCGCGTTTGCCATTTTCAATTATCGGCGAGCCTTCTTTCTCGATCTTAGCTCCTGGAGCACGGTATTCCCCAAGATGAAAAGAAGTGTTCGTTTCATAACTCGTCCCTAGAAAAAGAACATGTGCATCTAAGTCATTTAATTTCTTCAAAGGAGAACCTTCCCCTAGACCATATGCTAATTCGTGCTGTCCAATAATTTCATCTCGATTTTTCCCCCATGCAGCGAAGGAACACGTGGGATGACTGCTCCTTTTGACATCAGGATATGTACGGAATGCTTCCGCAATCGTACCCATTTGACGCGTAGGTGTTTTCTCAGCATCAAAAGCTGGCATCTCTTCACGAATAATAGGCCACCATGACTCAGGCACGGGTGGATTTTCCCATTCAGAAGGATCGGAAAGGTCTGCGCTCTGGCTAGGCATCACAAGTGTTCCTTCTTCAGTCAGTACATTCATGAGTGCTTGAATGACAGCCTGTGAACCCCCACTGACCCACCCAAGTTTCGATAATGACGAATGAACAAGTACTGTCATTCCATTTTTAATTCCCATCTCTTTAAGTTCAATTTCAAGCGATCGCAAAGTATTTGGCCGTTCCATAATTTGAATTACTTCTTTCATATCAATCCTTCTCCCCTCTTTCGTCTCATTTTACACTGTTCCTGTTAAAGTCGCATAGTTAATAATCGTCTAAATTCGGGAATGTAAAAAAGAAGGAGTGAAATCTATGGCATTCAACTACGATAAAGATTTTGACAATATTGATTTCCGCAAACATCCTGATCAGTATCAAGTCGGTCGAGGAGAGCAAGGAGTTTTATTAGTCGAACCTTACAAAAGTGAAATACTTCCCCATTGGCGCTTTAAAACACCAGAAAAAGCCAAGGAATCCTCCGAAAAAATTCACGAGCTTTTTGAGCAATATAAACAAGAAGACGACTTTGTTGGTATGGATATGGCACGAAAGTTTTTGCAAATGGGTTATACACGCGCGAGACGATACGCAAACTACAAAGGCGGTCAAAAGTATGACGAAAATGGTCAAATAAATGACCGGGATATAGATGAAGAAAAAGCTGAAGCCGCACAAATATTCGAAGAAAAGTGGAAAATCGTCCGTAATGATGAAGCGTATTTAGAAAAAAAGCGAGCACATCAAAAAGAGTTCGGATAATTATTAAATAAGAGGAGTACCCTAATGTCTGAAAACGAAAAACGTTATAGAAAACCACAAAACATCATTACTGCCATATTCTTTATCATTTCTATTATTATCGCCTACCAAGCTTATATATACTCAGGATGGCAATTCGTACTCCTGTTTATTATAGGTTTCTTTATCGGTTTCACATTATTTCATGCGCGATACGGTTTTGCGACAGTATATCGTCACTTAGTGGAAGATCATATTACCGAAATGCTTCGAGGGCATATGATTAAATTCGTTGTCGTCACAATTTTATTCACGTTAATTTTTCAATTCAATATAGGTTTATCCGGAAACCTACCTGATGGAGCAATTTCACCTGTCACAACCGGAGTTGTCATCGGCGCTTTCATCTTTGGATTTGGGATGGAATTCGGTAGCGGACTAGCACCCGGGAGAATGAACACAGCTAAAGGTGGCAGAACTGCCTTACTTTTCACTGCTTCAGGTTTCTTAATCGGTGCCACAGTAGGCGCAGTACATTTCTCGTTCTGGAACACTTCCTTACCGAACGGACCCCAAATCTCTTTGGCAAAAGACACGCCCCTTGGATTTCAAGGCGCACTTTTATTACAGTTAATAATCTTTACATTGATCGGTGTCGGTTCTTATATCTATAAAAGGAGAACTCGTCCTCCTGCTCTTCCGCCCATGCCCAAAGGAGCCGGTTGGACCAAATTTTTATTCGGAACATGGCCTATTTGGGTCGGTGCAGTACTTATAGCGAGCTTGAACGCAGCTGTTTTGGTCGTCCAGGGCAGTCCGTGGAAACTAACAGCAGCTTTCACTACATGGGGCTCCAAAATTGCTCAGCATATTGGGCTTAATCCTTCCTCTTGGTCTTACTGGGGCGAAGAGGCACCGGTAAAAACACTTAACCAGTCCGTATTTCTCAATAATTTAAGTGTGTTGAATTTCGGCGTAATCAGTGGGGCTTTGATCACCATGTCATTAGCCGGTTTAATCCGCTTCAGTAAAATTCCTCCTAAGTTGATGATTACCTCCCTAGCAGGGGGTTTTCTGATGGGTTATGGTGCATGCATTTCATTCGGTGCCAACGTTGGAGCTTATTTCAGTGGTATAGCTTCATTCAGCCTACATGCCTGGATATGGGCTTTGATGGCAATCAGTGGTGTATTCATCGCTTTTTATCTAGAAAAGAAACTTCAGATTACTCGCTAGCAATTTCTAATCCATAGTAATTCATTCGGGTTTATTGATAGAAGCTTACTAAGCATTAATATAAATCCCTCAGAGTAAAGAGTTTAATTGGTTTACAAATAGTAAAACCTAATATATAATCTCTTTTGGAACCAAGAATTCCGATAAAAATACTGGGGGTTTTCAACATGAAAAAATTAAACTTATTATGGATCATTACAGGATTGCTCTTAATCTTAGCTGCATGTGGCACGGATGAAGGGGAATCCGATTCAAATAATAGCGGAAACGATTCCGATGAAGAAACAAGCTCGAACCTATATGACGAAATTATGGATGAAGGCGTGATTTCTGTTGGAACAGAGGGTACTTATGCTCCTTTCACGTTCCACAATGAAGAAGATGAACTAACTGGGTATGACGTAGAAGTCATGAGAGAAGTGGCTGACCGCATGGGAATAGAAGTTGAATTCCACGAAACGCAATGGGATTCAATGTTCGCAGGCTTGAACGCTGAACGTTTTGATGTTATTGCCAATCAAGTAGGAATCAATGTTGACGACCGTAAAGAAAAATACGACTTTTCTGAACCATATACTTATTCAGGGGCAGTTGTGGTCGTGCCAGAAGATAATGAGGATATCACTTCATTTGAAGACTTAGAAGGCAAGCAGTCTGCACAATCACTTACAAGTAATTTTGGTTCGATTGCTGAAGAGAACGGGGCAGAATTAATCGGAGTAGAAGGACTTGCCCAATCGATCGAACTAATTAAACAAGGCAGAGTAGACGTAACAGTTAACGATAAACTTGCGGTACTTGAATACATGAATGAAACAAATGATCCGACGATTAAAATTGCTGCTGAAGAAGAAGATGTTTCACAGTCAGCCTTCGCTTTTAACAAAGGAAATGAAAAACTAGTTGAAGCATTTAATGAAGCATTAGCTGAAATGAGAGAAGATGGAACACTAGCTGAAATCTCTGAAGAATGGTTTGGCGAAGATGTTTCTACTCAATAATTTACTTCTTTCAATCACTGAGAGGACTGATGGTTGGGAACTAGTGAAGCAGTCATTATGGCCAATGATTGAAGGTGCGATTCAATATACGATTCCACTGACCCTTATCTCGTTTATAGTCGGAATTACAATTGCACTTATAACAGCTTTGCTAAGATTATCAAAATCAAGAATTCTTAGAGCACCAGCAGTGATGTATGTTTCAGCGATTAGGGGTACTCCCCTTCTTGTTCAATTATTCATTGTATTCTATGGTTTGGGAAGCATTGGGCTGACGATAGATCCATTTCCGAGTGCTGTCATCGCATTTTCTTTAAATGTAGGAGCTTATGCATCGGAAATCATCCGTGCGTCGATTTCTTCCATTCCTAAAGGACAATGGGAGGCTGGTTATACAGTCGGGATGTCACATGGAACTACCTTGAAGCGAATCATCTTACCGCAAGCGAGCCGGGTATCAGTACCACCCCTTTCAAATACATTTATCAGTTTAGTAAAAGATACATCATTGGCATCCTTGATACTTGTCACTGAGCTGTTTCGTCAGGCACAGGAAATTGCTGCGAGGACTTTTGATTTCATGCTCTTATACGTGCAAGCCGCAGTCATTTACTGGGTTATATGTTTTATCCTCTCGATCGGTCAAGAAATGCTCGAACGGAGATTGAACAGATATGTCGCAAAATAGGAGGTGCCCATATTGTTATCTATCAAAGGATTAGCCAAGTCATTCGGTGATTTAGAGGTTATTAAAGACATTGATTTGGAAATAGAAAAAGGCAAAGTCGTCACGATTATGGGGCCTTCAGGTTCTGGTAAAACCACGCTTCTCCGTTGTTTGAATGCACTAGAAGAACCGACCAAGGGGCAGTACCGATTTGATGATGGACTTTCAATAGACTTCAACAAGAAGGTTTCTAAGAGTGATTGGCTGACATTACGTCGCAAGGCAGGTATGGTCTTTCAAACGTACAACCTTTTCCCACATAAAACGGCGCTACAGAACGTAACCGAAGGACCAATCGTCGTTCAAAAAAGGAACAAACAAGAAGTAGAAGAACTTGCGAAAAGGTTACTTAAGAAAGTAGGTCTAGAGGATAAAATGGATTTATTCCCTCACCAGCTTTCAGGAGGCCAACAGCAACGAGTAGGGATTGCTAGAGCTCTTGCTATTGAGCCTCAGCTGCTCCTTTTCGACGAACCCACCTCTGCCCTTGACCCCGAACTTGTAGGTGATGTTCTAAGTGTTATCAAAGACTTGGCCCTTGAAGGGTGGACGATTGCTATTGTTACACACGAAGTCCAGTTCGCAAAACAAGTATCTGATCACGTTATTTTCATGGACGGAGGTTACATTGTTGAACAAGGTCCTCCTACCGATGTTCTCGAATCACCTAAAGAAAAACGAACCCAACAATTTTTACACCGAGTATTAAACCCTTAAAGAGATGCGAACCAGCATCTCTTTTTTTATCACATAATTTCTCCTCATGAAATTTTAATCTTCCTGGCAGATGTTATTAATCAAGTCGGGGTAACATACAAGTAACAACAATTTCAAAGAAGGGTGATCAGCATGAATAAGTTATCTATTTTGTTTGTAACTTTCTTATTTTTAGTTGCGTGCGGGACGACGGAGGAACCAACCGATAACAACTCAGAAGATACTTCAGGCGAAGAGAATCAACAAGAGGAATCAAATGGTGAGACAAGCAATGAGTCAGAAGAAGACACTTCAAGTAAAGATGACGAAAAATCTGAATCGAACGCAGGGACTGCTGATGTCCGCGAGTTTGATTTAGAAGTTGAACTTTCTGATGACAACGAATGGGACTATGATTACAGACGTGATAACGTAGAAGAGACTAAAATCGAACGAGATAATGGAGATTCTGTAAGTGGTCAAAAAGCGACCAGTGAAATCGAAGAATTGCTATCCAAGATCTCAATCACAACCGACCGCCCCCTAGTGGACATGAAGGATGAGGTGCTTAGTGCTATCAACCTATCTTCGGGAGAGGCAAAAGAATTTGAACTGGAAACCCAGTTGAACTCCGGAGAAATCATTGAATTCGACCATAAAGGTTCCCAAAACACCGACCCAGGTGCTATCTCCGAGTTCGGTTTAAGCATTGATTTCAACTCTCAAGATAGTTGGGAATACGAGTATGAAGTTAACGAAGAAGCCGAAATTGAACGAGGAAACGAAGAAGTTGAAGGTTCTCAGGCGAAGGAAGAAATCGAATCCCTACTTAATAACCTGGATCTTACCCGTCAACATTCGATTGAGGAAATGAAACAAGCATTATTTAAAGAGCTCGAAATCAATGAAGATAACGTTGAAAAAATTGAGTTAGAAGTAGCATATGAAAGTGGAGAAGAAATGAAGTTCAAACACGATAAAGAAGAATAAAATACATGCACCATGGGAGTCTATATCGATTCCCATGGTTTTTTTCAAGGTTTGAGAAAAGGAGATATTTCTTTTATGTCGAAATACTCGTATAGGAAATAAGGGGGGGCTTCACATGAACCAACGTCAAGAAGTGTTATTTAATCAACTTGAAACTTATCGGGAAGAACTTTTATCGAATGTAGAAAATGTCAGTGAAGAAGAAGCAGAACTCATTCCAAAAGTGTTTAACAATAATATCAGATGGAACTTAGGTCATATATACATGGATCAATACATGTGGATTAAGGTCCTGACAAAAGACGACTTGTATCCTGACTCTTTCAACCATTGGTTCGGCTTTGGCAATTCTCCCTCCGACTTCGATGATGAGACACCTTCCTTCGAAGAACTGAAGCACTTATTGAAGAATCAAACATCCAAAATCAAAGAACTTTATGGTGATCGATTGGAAGAAGAATTTCCACCAACCGAAATGGGGATGTTCACAATCGAACAGGTCTTAAGCAGAACCATTTTTCACGAAGGAATG
Organism: Halalkalibacillus sediminis; assembly: GCF_002844535.1. Lineage (NCBI taxonomy): Bacteria > Bacillati > Bacillota > Bacilli > Caryophanales > Bacillaceae > Halalkalibacillus > Halalkalibacillus sediminis. The sequence goes on along the minus strand of NZ_PJNH01000002.1, from coordinate 50,941 downwards.
CACACGCAAGCTATTAATGATTTAAAGAGGTACTTAAGAATACAATAGTTAAAACCTAACTAGTTTCACAACTATTTTAAGAAAAAGAAGTGATGATTATATGTTAAAGGTTAAAAAACGGTATATTATCGGTGCGCTTCTAGTCGTTTTTATTATTGTATCGATCGCCACAAACCCAACGAAACAAGACTATATCAATTATACGAATTTCAATGAGGAAGAGATGGAACAAGCTCATGAGCAACTTGATTTTGAAATAGAAAAAATCAATTTCTTCATATTTTCAACTTATGCTATTAAGGAATCAACGCTGGGCCACTATGGCATTGTTCATTTGGCGTTTATGGGTAATTTTTTTCAAATCTCTGACGGGCAATACGATTATCCATGGTGGTTAGAGTTCTTCAATTGAAGGACTTACTTTAACCTCTCCACTTGAGTTAAGAGAAATTTTTCTATTTCCATCTAAAGTGATCTCAACAGGGTAAGCAATCGAGATTTTATCAGAAAAAAACCACTTTCTCCCTTCCTCTAGTAAGAGAACAAACGAATCGTTATCTGGCTCACCCATGAAATTCAGAACACCTGATTCAACTTCTTTATCGATTCTTCTCTTTACTCCTATTGCCTGCATTTCTTTCCCAACTGATAATGCGTCATCGACCACTAAGCTTATCTCACTTATATTTATGATACTCTCAATGGAAAACGGCCTGATGCTGGGCATTGATACCTTCTGTCTTGCAATTAATTCCACAATGTTTCCTGCGGGATCTTCGAAGTATAATGCATTTGCGTTTAGATGATCAAAATACACTTCGTCTTTACCTTCTTCCTTATTTAACGTTACTCTCTCCTTGATCCATGATTTTGCCTCTTCAAATTTATTGGGTGGAATATTAAAAGCAAAGTGATAAAAAGGGTTTTCTTGGGCTTCGCTTGAGGTGTATTCAAGTACACTATCCCCTATTGATATACTGAAGCGGTCCTCGCCATCCAAGGTCATTGGAAAGCCTAATACCTCACAGTAGAACTCTCTCATCTCTTCTAATTTTCCTGTTTGTAATACAACTGATTTAATTTCCATCTTCACAATTCTCCTCCGCTTAAAGTATAGTCACTGACTTCCCGACGATCAAAAATGGATTTTTTCAGCAGGAACCCATTGATACAATCAAATAGATTTTCACTCAATTTTGGCTCATCCAATGCATCCGAATCTACCACGAATTGTCTAGGGCTAACATCTGCATAAAGTGCACGTAGAATCGTTCTTAGATTATTCAGGGCATTTATGCCTCCTTTTCCTCCACCTGCAACTGCGAGCAACAAGACTGGCTTCTCCTCAAAAATATCATTGTTCGTGTAATCTAATGCATTTTTTAAAGCTCCACTGATTGCCCCATGATATTCTGGAGCAATCATGATGATTGCTTCAGCCTTTTTCATCTCTGTAAGCATCAATTGGACATTCTGTGATTCGGTCGTGAGTTCACTTCCATCAAATACCGGTAATTTGTTTTTTGAAAGATTGAAATGCTTAAAACCAAACTCCGAGCTGATCCAATTTCCAACCACACTGGAAACGGATTGATCTCTTCCGGAACCGCTGATTACTAGTACACTCATATTTACCCTCCTATATTTTTTGTAACTAATACTGAGTCTAAAAGATTCTCGGCTGGCTAACATCGGAGGGTGGTTTGAAAAGTGCTAAGTAGTATTTATCATCTTTTTTCATACCAGGGTCTTAGAAAGGTGAATAAATAAAAAGCACCTGAATTTTTCAGATGCTTTCTTATCTAGTCGTTAGCTATCTTATTTTTGACCGCAAAAAGTGCAGCCTGTGTCCGATCGCTGACAGGAAGCTTAGAGAACAGATTTGAAATATGTGTTTTTATCGTCTTTTCGGTTACAAATAAGGATTCCGCAATCTCTTTATTGTTTTTACCTTTAGCTATTTCAACCAACACTTCTCTTTCACGCTTCGTAAGCTCCTGTATTGCTTTTGAATCCTCAGACTCTTCATTATTTACATGTTGAAATAAGTGGTTTGCCACTTTGGGGTCAATATTCTTATCACCTTTGAAAACTTTTTGAATCGCTGATATTAATTCTTCGGGCTCAGTGTCTTTCAAGCAATAGCCATCTGCTCCGGCCCTCACAGCAGAAATTACATTATCTTGATCTCCAAAACTCGTTAGAATGAGAATCTTTTGATGAGGATATCTATGCTTAATTTCCTTTGTTGCTTCCACTCCATCCATTTCAGGCATAGATAAATCAAGTAAAATCACATCAACTTCTAGACCTTTTTCTAAAAATGAAAGTGCCTCTAATCCATTACTGCCCTCAGCCACCACTTCAAATTGCTTATCTTTCGTAAAGTAAAAAGCCAGACCTTGACGGACTACATGATGATCATCCACTATCATTAGTTTAACTGGTTCACTCATTAGCCTTACCTTCTTTCATCGGGATTTCCACACTTACGGTTGTTCCTTTTTTATTAATGCTTGTAATTCGACATTCTCCACCTACTAATTTGGCTCTCTCCTGCATACTTGTCAAACCCATCCCCTGGCCTGAAACTTCATTCAAGTCAAATCCACGACCGTTATCAATCACTTCTAATGTATATGAATTCCGATCGCTCTGGTCTATTATCACATTAGTCTCTGTCGCATCTGAATGCTTAGAAATATTATTCAACGCTTCTTGACCTATTTTCCAAAAGGTAGTTTCTACATTGCTAGGTAGATCTTGTACTCTAATTTCACAAGTAATAGGAATTCTTAATCGTTTGGCATAGTTTTCGAAACGATTACTCAATCCCTCTTCAATATTATCTGTTCTCAATTGCCAGATCAGGTCCTTCATTTCAGCAAGTGATTCTTTAGAAGATTGATAAATCTCTTCAAGCGAGCTTAAAACTTCTTCATTCTCCGTCGCCTTGGTGGTGCCTTTAGCTGTATACATAATTGAAAATAAATGTTGATTTACAGAATCATGTAAGTCTCTTGCTAGGCGATTTCTCTCTTCGAGGATATGCATAGACTGTTCGTGTTCAGATAGACGAATCCGTTCACACGCTGTGCCAATTTGAAGAGCGATCAATTCAAGAATATACAGTTCATCTTCATTAAAATTCTCTTTATATGGAGAGGCTACATTAAGTAACCCGTAAATCGTATCTCCTGATTGAATCGGTATTGAGGCATGGTGCGTAATCCCTTCAGTCTCTCCCCTTTTTTCGTTGATGGCCTTTTCAATACGCTCACAATTAATGATGTTAGTCGCCTTTTTCAACATTCCACTTTGGTAACGGTTAATACAACGACACTTGCCGTCACACATATATTTTCTATCTTGGTAATCAAGCGCTGGTGGTAGATTAGAAAAAGCAGCTAACTCAAAACCTGCTTGTTCATCGAATAAAAATATCCACCCCGTATGTAAGTTCGTGAGTTCTAGTACTTGATTCAAAACTTGCTGAAGCATAGATTTCATACTGGTCTCTCTATTTAGCATCTCAGCAATGGATTTAATAAGATACAGTTCTTCATTTCTATCCACCGGTAAACCCCCAATCCACTTTCACTATAATTGATTGTAGATGAACTTCTCTAAAAATTTTATATTTATCTTAACATAGCTATAACCCCTAATATCACAAAACACAATATTTGATAAAGATTAGATGCACTCTTAATTAATGATGTTTTTTATTTTCACCATTCTTATGCGATAATGGGTTAGAAATGGAGATGAATCATTACATGGTTGAATTAATACTAAACACAAAGTTCATACGACAATATCAAAATAAATTTCCTTTGATACGAAAAGAAGCAATCTTGAACCCTGAGGTGCTTTCAGAAGAAGGAGAAATCATTCATCTAGTCGATGCAAACCATCAGTTCGTAGCAAAAGGGTATTACGGTGAGCAAAATAAAGGACTTGGATGGGTGTTGACTTACAACGAATCGGAGAAAATTGATACAAGCTTCTTTAAAAATAGAATTCTAACCGCCATCAATAAAAGGCAACCCTTCTTCAATGACAAGTACACCAACACTTTCCGGATTTTTAATGGAGAAGGTGACGGTATTGGTGGACTGACGATTGAATACTTCGACGGATATTATGTGATCAATTGGTATAGCGAGGGGATCTATTCATATAAACAGCAGGTGATCAGTGCTTTAGAAGAAGTCATTGATTATAAAGCCATTTATGAAAAGAAGCGCTTCGATACAAAGGGTAAATATATTGATGATGACGATTTTGTCCAAGGTACACGTGGAGAGTTCCCACTGATCGTTAAAGAAAACGGCATGAATTTTGCGGTTTATTTAAACGACGGCGCCATGACGGGAATATTCCTGGACCAACGTGATGTAAGACGTGTCATTCGTGATAAATATGCACGAGGAAAACATGTATTGAACACCTTCTCCTATACTGGTGCGTTTTCTGTTGCGGCTGCTCTTGGAAGAGCATCGAAAACAACGAGCGTCGACTTGGCGAAGCGAAGTAAAAGTAAAACGATCGAACAGTTCAGTATTAATGGAATCGACTTTGAACAACAGGATATTTATGTGATGGATGTGTTCGACTATTTCAAATATGCTAAACGAAAAGAGAAGAAATTTGATATGGTCGTTTTGGATCCGCCGAGTTTTGCTCGTTCAAAGAAAAGGACCTTTTCCACCGCAAAGGATTATCCAGGTTTAATCAAAGATACGTTAGATATTACAGAAAAGAATGGTGTCATCGTGGCATCTACAAACACCGCTTCCTTTGACATGAACCAATTCAAAAAGCTTGTAGATAAAGGCTTCAAAGAATCAGGGGAAAAATATCAAATACTTGAAGAGTATTCTCTGCCCCAGGACTTCAAGACCAATAAGCAATATAAGCAGAGTAATTATTTGAAGGTATTGATTGTGAAGAAACTATAATAACCACCTTCAATTAAGGACGGCCACATTATTGGTCGTCTCTTTTATATCTTCTGAAGTTATTTGAATATTGTGTTAATATTGAAGTCTAGTAAGTGTTCTAAAATGGAGAAGATTATATCAACACGGAAATTAGGCCTTTCATGCTTAGGAGTAAACTGCATAGCTATTATATTTAAATATGAAACAAAAGGCTACAGCATATTTCTTTTAGTTTGAGGTATTATTTATTATAATTATAAAGTAAGAATGAATATTGTCTCTGAGATAATTATATTTTTATTAGAGACACACTCATTTGATACTTAGACTTTAAAAACGGAAAGGGGAAAATGATTGATATGACAGATCAACAGAACATGGACAAATGTCCAGTGACCCATCAAGAAATGCCTGGGCCTTCTTCTAGAGGCACCACTAACCGTGACTGGTGGCCAAGTCTACTAAACTTGGACATTCTACATCAACATGATACAAAAACAAACCCTCTGGGGGAAGACTTTGATTATAAAGAAGAGTTTCAGAAATTAGATTTTGACGCTTTAAAGAAAGATTTGCATGAACTGATGACCGACAGCCAGGATTGGTGGCCTGCGGACTATGGCCATTACGGGCCGTTTTTCATCCGTATGTCCTGGCACGCTGCGGGTACTTATCGTATCCAAGATGGCCGCGGAGGTGGCGGAAGCGGTTCTCAACGTTTCGCTCCACTCAACAGCTGGCCAGATAACGGAAACTTAGACAAAGCTCGTCGTCTGCTATGGCCAATCAAACAGAAATACGGAAACAAAATCTCATGGGCAGACTTACTCGTTCTAGCGGGTAATGTTGCAATCGAATCCATGGGTGGAAAAACGATCGGCTTCGGTGCTGGACGTGAAGACATCTGGCACCCAGAAGAAGATGTCAACTGGGGTCCTGAAACCGAATGGTTAGGAAACAAGCGTTACAAAGGCGAAAGAGAACTTGAAAATCCTCTTGCTGCTGTTCAAATGGGCTTAATTTATGTAAATCCAGAAGGTCCAGATGGTGAACCTGATCCACTTGGAAGTGCACATGATATTCGCGATACTTTCCGTCGTATGGGAATGACCGATGAAGAAACCGTTGCGCTTACTGCAGGCGGGCACACATTTGGTAAATCTCACGGAGCTGGTGACGCTTCACTTGTTGAGGATGAACCTGAAGCCGCTCCGATCGAAGCACAAGGCTTAGGTTGGAAGAGCTCTTATGAAACAGGAAATGGCCCTTACACGATTACAAGCGGAATTGAAGGTGCCTGGACGCCAACACCAACGAAATGGGATATGACCTACTTCGATATGCTACTCGGCTATGAATGGAAGCTGACGAAGAGCCCTGCTGGCGCATATCAGTGGGAACCAGTGGACCCTGATGAAGATCACCTTGCACCAGATGCGGGAGATTCTTCTAAGAAAGTAAAAACAATGATGACAACAGCGGACATGGGGATTCGTGAAGATCCTGATTTCGCAAAAATTGCTCGTCGTTTCCACGAGAACCCAGATGAATTTAAAGATGCGTTCGCTCGTGCATGGTTTAAGCTTCTCCACCGAGACATGGGACCTAAAGATCGCTACTTAGGACCAGACGTACCTGAAGAAGACTTCATCTGGCAAGACCCTGTTCCAAAAGTGAATTACGAATTAACAGATCAAGAAATTGAAGATCTTAAAGCGAAAATTTTAGATACCGACCTTTCAGTCAGTGAGCTAGTCAAAGTGGCATGGGCATCTGCCTACACATTCCGCGGATCTGACATGCGCGGTGGTGCAAATGGCGGCCGCATACGCCTATCTCCACAGAAAGACTGGGAAGTAAACGAACCAGAAGAGCTGAACAAAGTTTTATCTGCGCTTGAAGGCGTGAAAAACGACTTCCACAAGGACGTCAGTATGGCTGACTTAATCGTTCTTGGCGGTAGCGCAGCGATTGAAAAAGCTGCAAAAGACGCTGGATATGCTGCTCATGTACCGTTCACACAAGGACGCGGCGATGCAACGCAAGAACAAACAGACGAAGAAAACTTCGAAGTGCTTGAGCCAAAAGCAGACGCATTCCGTAACTATCAGCAAAAAGAATTTGCGGTAAGTCCGGAAGAAATGATGGTGGATAAAGCACAATTGCTTGGCTTGACTGCACACGAAATGACCGTTCTTGTCGGTGGTATGCGTGTACTTGGTGCGAACTACAAAGGCGCGCCACACGGTGTATTTACTGATCGTGCCGGCCAGTTGACGAACGACTTTTTCGTCAACCTGCTCGACATGAATGTTGAGTGGACACCACTTGAAGGCGGCGTATATGAAGCACGCGACCGCCAGACAGGCGAAGTAAAGCGCACAGCAACACGCGTGGACCTGATCTTTGGTTCACACTCTGTCCTTCGTGCAATGTCAGAAGTATATGCACAAGACGACAACGATGAGAAATTCGTCAACGACTTCATCAAAGCATGGGTGAAAGTCATGGACAACGACCGTTTCGATGTAGAATAATAGTAGACACGAAAACACCTATCGGGCTAATTAAAGCCCTATAGGTGTTTTTTTGTTTTATAAACTTTTCACAGTCATGAGGGGAATTCAAAGTACATAAAGAAAAGTGAAGCAGTTTCAAAAATCATTTACTTTTAATGAAAAGGATCGCCCCATCAGAAAAAATTTACCAAATTGTGACACACAGAACTCCGACCCAAGTATGAGATGAGCAAAATACTGTTTACATTACATACAAATCGGTTACAATAGCAAAGGTGCCAAAAATATAACGGATTCCGAAATAAAATGAAAATTCTAAAAAAGGAGGAACTACTCATGTTTCAAAACGAACTTGTTTTACAATCGATGGTGCAAGACCGTCACAGCTCACTTCGAGAAGAAGCGAATAGACACCGCTATCAAAAAGAATTGTTGAAGCCAAAAAAGGCAGTTGAAACAGACCATTCACAAGTAAAAGTAAAAAATGGTCATCTAGTTAATTGCTACTCATAAGAAACAAACTCCTCTTAACCTTCTGATAAGGAAGAGGAGTTTTTTTATTGATTCATTCTTATATTTAAAGTTAAAACACATAATCACTTCAGTCTTACTAATAATTTTTACCTAAGTCAAAAGGGCTTAACATTTGAGGTCAGCCTCATTTTAACTTCTTAGTTTATTTTTTAACCGTTCGTATTCTTCTTCAGAAATTTCGCCTTTGGCTAGGCGCGACTTTAATATTTCTAATGAATCTTCAGGGTGATGTGAACTTAAACTATTATTATTTTGGTTATTTGGTTTTCTAAACATCCAAACTAAAACTGCTACGACTAAGACAACGATAATAATCATAATGAAGCTAAATATAAAATTTCCAAATAAGTTGCCTCCCATACCACCATTCATCATTGAATTTCCCTCCTAGTTAGAGTTATTTAGCATATGGTGAGAATACCCCTTTATAATCTACGATGGTCATCATGCCAAGATCTGCATGATTATTATCGTGACAATGGAATAGCCATTCACCTTTATTATCAGCTTTAAAGTAAATTTCAAAAGTTTCTCCAGGTTTAACGTGAATTAAGTCCTTAACCATTGGTTCTTCAAACTTCCTTCCGTTTTTTGAAACAACTTGAAATCGATGACCGTGTAAATGCATAGGGTGATTTAAACGACCATTATTTTTAATTTCAACTTTAACTATGTCCCCATCTTCTACTTTAATAGGTGGGGTATTAGGGTACTCATTATCATTGATTTGAAATGTCATACCCTCTCCCATCTGCATTCCCATACTTAAATCCATTTCATAACTAACATCAACTTCGTCAGGAGTATCTTCAAATATAAGATCCTGGTTGCCAATAGTCGCCCCATCGATAACCTTACCTTCGTCAGCTTGATTAGGTTCAAGGTTTGCGTAATCAACATCTTTATCTGTAATTACCGGTATATTGGCATTCACACCTTTATTTATTGAAGTAAGATTTGATATCAACCAAGGTTCAGATTGGTTGTTTCTTACTTCTAAATCAACTCTTTCCCCAGGTGCAACTTCTATAATATTCGCTTCATTGTTGCTGTCTATTGTATCCGCCGCATCATAAGCAATGACTTTTACTGAACCCTTTGGGAAATTTAATTTTTGTACTTGATAACCAGCATTAATAATTCTAATACGTGTTTTTTCACTTTCCCCTATGATTATAGGTTCTATACTATTTCCTGATTTTCCGTTAACTGTGTAAGTATCGTACATTTCTTTTGTATCGGCTTCTCCATCCCCACTCATAGCCCCCATCATCGTTCCAGGCATGTTAGTTAAGCTTTCTCGATCTCCATCGGTTGCCCATTCATCTAAAATTAGTATTTGTTCATTGTTATAATCGTTCTTTTGATCCCGTTCTTCAACTACTAATGAACCATATAATCCCTTGTCCACTTGTAGAGAACTATGTTCATGTGAGTGATACCAATATGTCCCAGGGTCCTTTGCTTCAAATTGATAAGTAAACGTCTCACCTGGTTGAACAGCCTCTTGAGTTAAGTCAGGTACACCATCCATTACATTAGGTAAGATAACACCGTGCCAATGAATCGTGACCGGAACATCTAAGTTATTTTTTAAGTTGACCTTTAAGACATCTCCTTCCGTTACTCGAAGGGGTTCACCAGGTACTGTACCGTTAAAAGTCCAAGCATTAACACTTTCACCCTTTTCTAGTGACCATTCAACTTCTTCAGCCGTTAGGTCATACTCTGTTATATTTTTATCACTAAAATCATCATTATATAATTCTTCAATGCTCTCTTCTCCATTGACTAATTCTGGTTCACCGTCAGCCCCATTATTATAAATCCATTCATAACTACTGTATCCCAAAACTAAAAGCAATAAAATTATCACTGAACCTATAATTTTTTTCTTCAACTTTCTAACCCCCTTCTATCTTGGTTATACCCAAAAAATATGAAGAAAGTGTGATATTTAATCAATTAGTCAGCTCATATATTGAAGAGTTTCGGGAAAGATAATCGCAGATTCAAATAAAAGGAGGATTTTACAATGGGAGTATTATCAACATCACCTACTACTATGGATAGCTGTATTGAGGCTTGTCTGAAATGTTTAAGAGCTTGTGAAGAATGTTTTACTGCTTGTCTTCAAGAACCGGATGTACAGGCTAGAGTCAAATGTATTCAAACATTAAGAGATTGTGCTGAAATCTGTGGCCAGGCTTCACACTATATGTCTCGTAATAGTTCTTTTTCGGCGAATCTTTGTAGTCTGTGCGCCCAGATTTGTGAACAATGTGCAACTGAATGTGAAAATATGCAAGATGAACATTGTAAAGAATGCGCACAAATTTGTCGCGAATGTGCGCAGGAATGCCGAAACATGGCTGGTTAATTAAAATGAACCTCTAAACCTGTCGTGGAGAAAAGTGTGAGAGTCGTGAAATTACCCTACTTTAATATTCTGGCGGAGTAACGGTTTAGCCCCTTTTCTTGTTCCCAGGTTCTTAGATTAATGAGTGAGGAAAAAAGTGTGATACGTATCAATAAGAAAATAAGCGACTCAAAAGAGTCGCTTATTTTCTTATCTTTTCCATTAAAGCATTAACCATTTCATTATTGTTCGACTGGCAATTTTATTTCGAAGATTTTAATATGTACCACTTCCTTTGAATAAGATTCAGTAATAGCGATAAACAAGGGTTGATTCTATGTGGAATGAATTTAAAAAATTTGCATTGCGAGGAAATGTGTTTGAAGTGGCTATTGCTGTTGTAATTGGAACAGCTTTCAGCAAAATTGTCGATTCATTAGTCAATGACATTATTATGCCCATATTTGGGGTGTTGGTTGGTGGGACAAGCATCAAATTTCTCGTATTAAATATTGATGGGGTCATTATTAGGTACGGTTCATTTTTTCAAACGGCAGTGGATTTCTTTGTAATTACATTTTCTATCTATCTTTTTATAAAGCTATTTAATTATTTAAGGGGTAGTGAGAGTGTACCATTACAAGAGACTCCCCACCCTAACCGTGAAGTATTAACTGAGATCAGAGATATTTTAAAGGAAGATCAATTATCATCGAAAGAAAAGTCTACCGATGAAGAAAGAACATTTAAGGTTCGTATAAAATAGGAAATGATTTAAGTCATATTCATTCTTCAGGAAGCAAGACAACCTTCCCTAACTTTCCTGCTTTTTTAAAATAAACTTGAGCTTCCCTCGCTTTTTCTAAAGGAAAAGTGCAATCAATTACTGGTTTGATTTTACCTTCAGAAATAGATTGGAGCAAACGTTTAAATTCTTCCATCGTGCCCAACACAGAGCCATAAAGAGTGATGTGTTTCAAGTACAACGTTCTAAAATCAAGTTCTGTCTTCTGACCACCAGCAGATCCAGATGTACAGAATTTCCCGCCTTTCTTCAGTACTTGTAGAGATGTTGAAAATAAAGCATCTCCTACAACATCTAATACCGAGTCAATCGGACCGTTATTCACCGCTATTATTTCTTCAGCAAGATTATCCGATTTATATGACAATACATGTGTTGCTCCCAGTTCCTTTAATTTTTCTTCCAAACTTAAGTCGCCGACAATCGCTATGACCGTAGCTCCAAATACTTTAGAGGCAATTTGTATATTTAACGACCCTACACCACCATTTGCACCTGTTACCACAATCGTCTCTTCAGGTTGAACTTGAATTTGTTCTACCATATGCCATGCTGTCAAGCCGCTAACACTAAAGACAGCACTTTCAATGTAATCGGAAAGGGGCATATCAAAACAAAGGTGAGCAGGCCACACCACATATTCCGCGTATCCTCCATCATACTCTGAACCGATAAAAGACATATCTTCTGAAATATGTTCTAATCCTTTCTCTCCACTTGATGTAAACGGGAAGAGGACAACATTTTTTTCAAGCATAGACTCCTCTACTGATTTTCCTACCTTTACTATTCTACCTGTAATATCAGAACCGGGGGTTCGAGGAAATTGTACTCCTTCTGGTCGCCATCCAGACTTTGAACCAGTGCCGTATGCACCTTCCCTCATCCAAATTTCAGTATTATTTATGGAACAAGCCTTTACTTTAACCAGCACTTCATTGTCTTTAGGTTCTGGAATAGCCTGTTGAACGATTTCTAACTTATCTACCCCACCATATCCTGTCACTTTAACAGCTTTCATAAACTATCGCCCCTCTTGATTAGAATAATATGAAATTTATCCTACCGTGGAATGTACGTGATATATCTAATAAAGCTTTGAATTTACGGTGCCCACTCTGATTATTCGTATTCTTACACAATTTCATTTTTAAATCCAACTAAAACTCTAATTATCCAAAACTACCCTTCCCCATAACTCTTTACAATTTGATTATTAGTGCTTGAATTGAAACTATTTCCATTGAAAATTCGTACTGTAGATTACTATTAAAACTCATGTTTAAAAGGGGTTATCAGATATGTTTAACATACATAAGATGGATTCTGACAGGCTTATGCCTTATATCGTTTCGACGGGACTCATTTTGTTAGTCTCCTCGATCTTTATTCCTTTCCCTGCAGTTATGTTTATACAAGATATGCTTTTCTTTTCATATGATCATTTATCATTTGTACGCCTTACCTCCACTTACTTTAGTTTTGGAGTAGGGATGGTTTGGATTGCACTTGTTCTCTTCTCATTTTTATTAACGAAGAGACATGCTGAAAAGAAAGGAAAAAAATATAAACTAACTGCCCTTCACTTTGCTTTTTTGTTATTTGGCTTCTTAATGTTCGTTTTATCTATTTATCATTATTACTATTTAGATGAAAATGGAGCTCATAGTAATTCCTTCTGGACTGTATCTGAAACGAGTATAGCTTGGACTGAGGTAGAAGAAGTTTCTAGGGTAGTCAAAGAAGACGATTATCGTGTGTTATCTTATACATTCAAAAATGATGAAAAGTCCGTCACAATCCCCTACAAGACAGAGGATACAGATACAGCCTACACTATTAAAAGTGTTGTTGAAAATTACGGTTGGGAAGTTGAAGATAACTTTACGGCTGAGTAAATAGATAGAATCAGCTTATAATAGTTGCGCCCTAATTCGTAAATGAATTAGGGCAATTGCGTTTGGAGTTATAGTTATCTAGGATTACGAGAGAAATTACTTAACGAAAAATAAATACCAACAATATCAATAGGATTATAGCCAACGCTATAATAGAACTCAATCGGGTGAAAAACACTCCATCTTCTGAAAGCTCCGGTTCACTTCTAAACATCCAGCGTTTACCAAATAAGTAGCCTTCTTCAGGTTCTTTAATCATCCAAATCAATAGAGCGATTAACGGTACAACTAACACAATGATAATAAACCATTCTGCGAAAGGATGAGGAGAGAAATCGGGAATGGGCTGTTCATTATCCATCCTGCATCCTCCTTTCCCATTTTTTCCTATTATAACAAAATCCCATCCACGAAATATTATAACGTGCAGGTAATGGACATACCATTCAACTAGGAGGTATGTATATGAAAAAAATTCTATTAGGCTTGCTGTTGATTACCTTTTTTGTCATTACTTTTACTATTGCTCTTAATTCTCAAGAGATAGTAGATCCCGAACAAGCTGAAACCCCAGTTGATAATATTAAGCAGAAAGAATCAAAAGAACTTAATCAAATATTGAGAGAAATAAGTAATGAATTACAAAATTATGAGGTGTTTTTAGAATCAGAGAAGGATTTGGAATACAGTGCTTCTAAAGGAATTACAATACCAACTACACTAGTTAGATCAAACTCGAAAAATGTTGAAAAAGCAACTGAAATGAGAGAAATGGTTGAACATATCTTTAAAAAGAACCATGGATTATTAAAGAATTTTGGCTACTCAAATGAAGTTGATATTCTTGATGATAATGGTGAAAGTATATTCCAATGACTTTAATGCATCTCTTAAATTTGAACATCAGAAATTTAGCCAGTTTGTGTTGAAACAACACAGAATTTATTTCCATCAGGGTCAGCTAGGACTACTTAATCTGCATCATCTTCATAATCCCAATCAACCATTGAAGCTCCTATTTGCAGAAGTCTTTCTACCTCTCCCTTTTGATTAATTGTGAATAGATTTAAGTGGTGTCGATGGCGATTGTCGGCATCAGAAGTAACAACTGCAATTGAATAGCCCCGATTTAAAGCATGAAAATCACCATCTTTCTTTCAACATTATATCTCCTTCACTACAGTACTTGAAAAGCGATCATGGGGAAATGATGATCCATCATTGCCTTCGAACTTTTTAGGGCTTTTTAAATAATTCAAAGTGCTTAATGTATCCCTATAACCCATTCGCTTAATGATTTGACTAGAAGTTAACTTGGATTCTTCCTCACCCTCAAGTACCAAACCCTTTTTTTTGTAACCAATCGTTTGTCCACATCCACGCAATTGTACATACTCAAGCGTCCACATGACTACGGTCGGAGTTACTAGATTGTGAAGAGATTCATTTTTCACTTTTTTTCGTAATAAATACTCAACACCAGCAGTCAAAGCACTTGAAACAGCTACATCAATCAAATATGCTTTCAATCTTTTCTTTGAAACAGAGTTCATTACAGTTCCTCCTCCAATAACATAACTACCTTTTAAAATTAATCTTAATTCTCGCTTCTTGTATTTGACGAGTGAGAAGACAGCTTATTATGTGATCATCCACCATGCCGATCGCTTGCATAAAGGAGTACATTGTTACGGGGCCAACAAATTTAAATCCTCTTTTTTTCAAATCCTTACTAAGCTGTTCAGATAGTGATGTTTGAGTAGGAATTTGCTTATCAGAAGTCCAATGATTAATAATTGGCTTGTAGTCAACATAACTCCATAAAAATGAAGAAAAGCTTTCAAATTCTTTTTGGACTTCAGTTACTGCTTGTGCATTACTTCTAACGGATTGAAGCTTCGCAAAATGTTTAATGACATTATGTTGCTCTTTTACATTCTGTAAATCTTCATCCGTTAATTTCTTGCAATAACTAATATTAAAATTACGAAAAGCTGTTTGATAAGCTTCTCGCTTAGACAACACAATACTCCATGATAACCCTGCCTGTGCACCTTCCAATGTCAACATTTCAAATATATAATTGTCGTCAGTAGAAGGAACACACCATTCATTATCATGATACATTTCCATAAGATGATTATTTCCTGGCCAAGCACATTTCATTTTCATTTACCTCTTTCCATTTAAAACTTCTCTACCAATCTGAACAAGCGATGCACATTCTAAATTAAATATTATCATACTTCATTTTTATAAGGCGGAATAATTAGTTCCATTTTCCGTATCATTAAGTTAGAAATCAAAAAATATGGTAAAATAAGTTAAATTAATCTTTTAAACAATTAGAAAGTTACATAGGAAACAAGTTAGTGATTCACTCTTTGAAGGGAGTAATACAAAATGAAAAATCAAGAAAATTTCAAAAAAATTAACTGGACAATATTCTCAATTCTTTTATTCTTAGGCGTAGTTACATTAGCATTCACACTATACGACCTATATAGCACAGCAGACACTACTTATGGTGAAGCAACACAGTCTCGTCCGGGGTTCCGTTGGGGATCACTTCATACCATCATAGCAATTATAATACTTTTGATTTCTTCATTTTTGGCTTTAGGGTGGAAAAGAATATTTCCTTTTAATGTGCCCATTGCAATTATAGTGGCTGGTTGTTGTTATATGCTAATTTTCCTCACCTTTACGATTGGCTGGGTTGGGATGCAAGGGATGGCAGGTTTTCTTATTGCATTCATAATCGGGGTAATTTTAATAATATCTTACTCGGTTTACAACTTTATTGAAATTCGCAAAACCAAAAATAAACTAGCTAGAAGTGAATGAAAAGAGAATTTTTTATAACTAATGGGAGCAAGCTTCAATGAGGAGTTCGCTCCCATTTATTTTGTGAAATATAGGAGGTCAAAAAAGCGAAAAAATATTTACCTTTTATTTCGATTGGTACCTTAGTATTAACCTATATATTTACATGTCCAACAAGAAATTAAAATACCCTTTTTATATAAAATAAAAAGTTGAACAAAATAATACAAACCAAAAATATTATAGGAGGACGATTAAATGAGAAAACTAATTATTGTGGCATTATTCTTATTCATTGCTTTTGCAATCACAAATTGACAATCTACTGCTGAAACTAAAAACAAGATAAACATGGATTACCTTGTGAAATATGGGGATGTAAAACACATTGTACCTACAACAAAGTTAACGTTAGATGCTCTTCCATTCACAGCCAAAGTTCCTGAATATTTTCCATTTAACGAAAGGCATGATGCGTTTAAAACTAGTGGGATTAATTATTTTAAAAGAGAAGGAAAAATAGAAAGTGATTTAAGATTAGACAATAGAAGTGATCCAAATGAACGTATAGAAATGATTTTCGGGAACTTCCCTCATAAAGATTACGATTTAAGTAAAAACAAAAATATTGATAATAAAACGAAGGGATACTACACAGAGACAGAAAATTATTCTACTATTTACTTTGTAGATCAGGGTATATATTACAGAATTGATTATGTTAACAAAGAAAAATTACACAAAGAAAGAAAAGAGGAATTGGAGAAAATATTTAATTCATTAACGGAGTACCAAAAAGTATTAAATTATAAGTATTAATTACAATACTGATTTTTTCGAAAAAATAAACGGTGACAAATTAATGCCACCGGTTTATTTCTATTTGTCTCTTTGATTATACGACCCGCTTGTCACTCTACAATGATTGTTGTTGCATAACAATTAAGTTATATACTCAAAAACGCTCTATTTGTTGACTTCTTGTAATTTCAAATACAATTAAGTTGTATACTAGAATTTAAATTTGCTTTTCATTTATTTTTAATTGTAATAATTAAGTTCTAAACTAATTTTATAAGAAATATTTGTAACAACATTAAACTTTAACAGCGACTTTATATAAAAAGGAGTCACTTATTTAATGAATTGAGTTTGAAAAAGTCTCTTCGTAAATATTTGAACTTCTTCAAAATCTTCTGTTACGTTTCGAATAGGTAAAGAGTTAAGTACAGGAACACGATACTGATTATTTGCCTGTTTGCTCAATCGGCTATCTAGGATGGCAATAATTCCTTTATCCGATTCCTTACGTATAAGCCGACCCACACCTTGTCTAAGTTTGGTTATCATTTCTGGAACCATAACTTTATCAAACCCGTCTGAATCGAACAAAGACATTTTATAATTTAAAATAGGATCTGGAACAGGAAAGGGAAGTTTAAATACAATTAAGTTACTTAAGGATTGACCTGGAATGTCTATCCCTTCCCAATATATTCCGGAAGATAATAAGATGGAATGCTCATCTTCTTGGAAAGCAGTCTTCGTTTTATTCTGTGAACTGCCATCTTGCTGAACAAAAATGGTCCAAGGTAATTGTTCATCTACTAATTTTTTATAGACAAAGTTCATATCTTCTTTGGAAGTGAAAAGAATCATCGTCCTTCCCTCAGTTAATTGAATTAGTAATAAAATTTCCTGGATGGCTTTTTCCCTAAAGGTCTCATAATTTTGGTGTATAGGTTTCGGTAGATGATCTGGTATATAGATTAAGGAATGCGCATCATAATCAAAAGGAGATTTAAGTGGATTTGCAAGTTCAAGTTGACTGTACTTTAGAAAATCTAATCCAGTTGAATTAACTAAGTAATCATATCTATCGTAGTTGTCATTCCCTTCTGTGGACATAGTGGCAGAAGTAAGTATAGTATTGGGTTTATCCTCTTCAAAGAAATAATTCGCAATTTCTTCATTTACATTCTTCGGAACAGAGTTAATTGTTATGTTGTGTGAGTTTAATTTACCTACTTGTTCAATCCAAATAATATGATGTTCATTTTGCTTTAATATCTCTATAAAAGTTAAGAATTCTTCTATTGCGGTAGTACTAGCTTCAAGTTCCTCACTTGTAGTATCTAATAATTGAGCAGAGATATTGTAGTCGTTTAACTCTTTTTTAAGGGCTATTAAATTGGTTATTGCTTCGGGATTTATTTCATATCGATTGGTTTCTAAACCAGCTTTTAAATGAGAGCTTTGTTGAGAAACACATTGATTTAGTAATTCTTGAAAGAACTTATTAAGTTCGGTTTCTATTTTATCTTTTTGCTTTCGAGTTTCATTGTACCTAGGAGAACGCCTCAGAAAACGATCCAATACCTTTAAGAGATAGATTAATTTACTTTTTTTCCAACTTTCTGTTAAAGAAGAACGCGCTTTTTCCTCTAAATTATGTGCTTCATCAATTACAATTATCTCAGTATCAACTGGGAACAATGGCCTTCGATCTTGCATTTTTAATTTTTCATTTGCAATTAATTGGTCGTGATTAGTAACGATAACAGAATTTCCTTGTGCGATGTTATTCCTTAAATGAATAAAATCACACATTTCATAGAATGCACAATTTCTATGTTTGCATTTTTTTACATTTACTTTTTCCCATTTTTCATCTAGTTCAGGAAAGCTTTCAACTAGTTCTGAACGATCCCCATTAAGACCTTCTAAGTCTTTCACCCAACTAGGTGGATTATTATTGTAATGAGTATGTAATCTATCTAAACAAAGGAAATGAGATCGACCTTTAGCGAGAACTGGATGGACAGGGTAGTTCATTAACTTACTTACTTGATAGATGTCTTTAATCAATTGTTCCTGCAAGGAAATAGTGGCAGTGGAAAGAACGATTGAAAATTTAAATCTGCGTTGTGCTTCATTTTGCAAGTGAAGTAGAGGAACTAAATAGCCAAAGGATTTACCTGTTCCAACACCAGCCTCTATAACAAGTGACTTATTTTCTTGTTTTTTTAATGTATGTAATATTTTTTGAGCATATGTAAGTTGTGGTTCTCGAATGGAGTACCCTTGTTTAGGTAAGGTTTGTTTGAAGAACTTGTTGATGACATCAGATTCAATATTGTCTATGTCTTCTCTAGTAAAGTTCAGTTTAATCCCTCCTGTATGTTTATTCTAAATTAAGAACAAGCGTTCTTTTTCATTATACCATAGACTCTACTAGGTTAAGGTGGAATTACGAACAATAAATTTCCATATATACCATTTTTTATACAAGTAGCTATCCAAATATAATACCAAAGGTGAATTTTCCGAAAAAAAAAAACGGTGACAATTAATCACACCGTTTATTTCTATATTTTACCACAATATTTTTATGTCTTTGATTATATAACCTTTTTGTAAATTATACGACTCCTTAGTCACTCCACACAAAACCTGTTAATGAATAATTAAGTCATATACTTTAACAAGTGCTAAAATATTGATTTTAATACATTCCTAATTAAACTTACTTAAACCATTATTCAAAGGTTAATCAAAAGAAGTAAACAATCTTTAATAGCAGACAGCAGACTAGCATTTAAAAGCCTAACTTCACCCTTTATAAATATCCATATTTTTGTCCATCCTGTCCATTGCTTCATCCATCTTTTTATCACTTCTTCCCTTGAAGAAGTCACCTGTTAATTTTAAATAGTCAAGTTCTATATATAGATCGTAACAAGTTAGGAATAAATCGTCTTTAACTAAATTAATTATAGCAGGGTCAAATTCATTCTTCACATAATCAAATACCAACCGATCTCGCTCATCCCAATCAATATCAATACTATTTGTTTCTAAGTCCCTATACCAATCAAATTTTCTTAAATTAGAATGCTTGTACTTATAAGCATATAGCTTGAAATCATGATGCTTAAGTTCAGCTTTAGGGGCTCCGGGGTATTGTTCTATTAATTCTTCCCACTTTCTCTCATAGTAAAGTGTTTCCTCATGGCTAAACAAACCTACTAATTCTCTCATTAGAAACTTTTCAACCTCTAATGGATGTGCATCTATTATTTTACTTATTTCATCAACTGGACGGTTTTCCTCAAATAATAAATATTTCATACATTCCCCATAATGTAGTCCATATCTGTTTACAAACTTACTAATTTTATTATTTTTAAAAGTTTCCTCTATAACAAAACCACAACTACAAAAGGTTTTGAGTCTAATGCCATATTTAAAATAATTGAATTCATAGTTATAACATTTCTCATTACAAAATGGGCTCTTACATTTAAACGGCTTAGAACCTAGTGGGGAAGTAAATTTAGTATCGACTATACTTTCTAACTTTTCCTCGAAAAATAAATATATCATGACAAAACATATAGGCTCTCTTGCTTTTAACATTCTTTCAGAATCAGAAAATAAAGGGGAGTTAGACTCATTTATATTATTTTCTAAATATTGAATGAGTTCATTAGAATAGATACGGGAAAAATCTTCATTAAAAGCTTTAAATGTATAATATCCGTTCATGTCAGTATAACCATTTGAATAGAAAAGAGAGTACATTTTTTCTTGATAGTCATTAAAATCAATATGATATGTAGAACTGTTCATCTTAATCAATTCAATTGTTATTCTGTGTAACAACTCAATGTGTCTGGAATTAAGATTTGGTATAGGATTTTCTATTTCAGCATCGTTTATATCAATTAAGTCATTATGTTTTTCATAAGTATTCACACTGGATTTGATCAGTATCTTCCTATGCTTATAGCACGTAACAACGCCTGGCAGTTGGTGGGTACAATGCCAATATGCCTCACCATACTTATAAATATCTTCATTCTTACATGATTCACAAAATTGAAGCTTGTTCCCTAATGTATTAAAATCTCTCGGAATTTTTTTATTTTCTCCAAGCAAAAATTCCTTGAGTCTCTTTTTATTTCCATCCTCTTCAAGGAAGGAGCAAATATTATAAAGTGTGTGGTTAAGTATAATTTGTTCCTTGTCTATAAAGTCGAAATGTAATAACTTTGATGTGTTTAATTCTAACCTGTGGGGTAACAAACGATTTGTAGCTGAACTGATATTCTTAAGATCTGAATTAAGATGGACTTTCTTTGTTATTCCCATATGCTTTTTATACCTTGCTAAAACACTATACCAAAGCTCATCAGGATAAGGTTCTGGGAAATAAGTAATCATAGTGTAATTACCCCTTTTAATTATATTAATTCTTTTATTTCATTGAATATATAGTGGCGTAATTCTTCATCCATATTTTTAATACCTGCAACCCTCCTAACCTTCCAAACCCTAAGTGGTTCGCCACTCTTAATCATTTCATCAATTGCCCATGTAATTTTTCTATAATGAAAATCTCTAATATTTTCACTATTTTCTTCAATCTTTCTCTTAAGACTCGGTAAATAATCTAATTTCTTTTCTATTAACGATAAATTTCCCAAAGCAATTCCAATTCTTCTCTTGGTTATTCTAATGGGAGGGGTATCTTTTTTAAGTTGAGTTATGATTGTTGGCACTTCTTTAGACATAACTTCGTCTCTATGTCCCCATTCGACACGAACGACACTTTTGCGACTTTTCTTCACTGTTGTAGAGTTCTTAAAGAACCAATTCTTTTCATGTCGATATAACCATATATACAAAGCAGGATTGAGCTTCCTTAATTCAGTTTTAGTTTTCAGAGGATGCTTACTTATGAGTTGTAACCATTCACTCTTTTTCGTAATACTAAGATCTCTAATTTGGCTCAAATCATTGTTTTTTGAACACCTTATTTTTTCAGATGCGTATTTAATTACAGTGTTCGTATCTACATTAAAATCCCTTGCACATTGGCGATAGCTTATTCTATCTTTGTATATTTTTCTTCTTACTTCGTTAATCCACACATCCCCATATTTCTTTACTCGACCTATTCTAAATTTATCTTCTTTCTCTTGATCTGGACCTTTTCTACAATATTCAAAACCGCAATTGCAAGAAAATGTGCCAATCGGATTCCCCGTTTTGGAACAGCGTGTAACATAAACATTATTTATTTTATATTCTTTATAATGGTTTGATGCGGGATTTAAACAAGGATACGGTGGGAGACCAAATGGTGTTGAATTTAATTCATTCATTTTATAAACTGAATTTACAGTTTCACCAAAAAAGTTTATAAGGAGCATGTGTCTAAGCGGATGAAAAGCTTTCCGATGTTTCCGTGTAATAGTTTTTAACCAACATGTTTGTTTATAAGGCTCTATTTTAGACTGTAATTGTTCTAAGAATTCTTCACCATAAAAATCAATAAAATCTTTAGCTAATTTCTCTTGATAAACAAACCCTTTAGGACTTATATACCCATGAAGGAATAATAATTTCTTGTATATCAAAGCTATAGTCCCAATTTCAAATGAATACTTACCACTGAGTAGTTTGAGGCTCTCTTCTGCAAGATATTTCAAATGGATCTTCTCAGTGCCACTATATTCTTTAACATCAAGATAATAGATATCATTAAGAGAAGGAAGTTGAGAAAATTCAAAATCCTTATTCCTAAATAATACTGAACTTGAGTACAATGACTTACTATGTTTTAAACAAATTTTAACGCTGGGTAGTTGAAAGCTTAATCTCCAAAAAGCCTCACCTTTTTGTTCTAAATCTTCCTTTAAACAATCTGGACATAACTGCAAATTCTTATGATCTTTAATGCTATTGGCTACTTGACCAAAAGACGTATGGATATTTTGATATTCTTTTGTGTTCGTTAGATAATTAATCACTTTCTTACCTTTAGATTTGTTAAAAGCATGATAATAGTTAAAGAATGTATGCTTTTTCACTAACTGTTTTGTATTCTTCCAAATATTAAAATGACATGTGACTTGCCATAAATACGACAAATCCGTTGGCAAATCTGGAGATACTTTGACCTTCTTTTTTCCAACCAATTCTTTAAGTGTAGTTTTAACTTCTGTATTACCACTCATGATATGATACCTAGTCAATATACTATAAAGTAGCTCATCATCATAAATGGTAGGAAATTGACTTAACAATGTTTCAGCTCCTCACAAAAAGTCTTCACTCGGAGAAGCTATATACCCTTTTTCTAACAATGATTCATAGGCAGTTTGCTTCTGGTTCCTCCCATTTTCTATAACCGATTTCAACCGGCATTCAAGTCCCTTTTTATCTTTATTAGTTGGTTCTCGTGTTTCTTCTTTCTTTTTCTCAACCTGTGATAAAACCACCTGCATTAATTCAGTTTCCTTATAGTTTTTCTTCTTTTTAATTATTGACTCAGTTGTTTGTTCTGCAATTTCTGGCTCAATTCCCAAATTCACAAGCGACATTATTACTTTAGCAGATATTGAACGATTCTCGTTTTGGACTTTCTTTTGTTCATCAATAGCTTTACTTCTCATTTTTTCTTTGATGTTTTCATACTCAATTTGTTCATTGATATAATTTTCAACATCAAATGGATTTAAATCATCATACAGCAACAGTCGATTTATGTCACCTTTTTTTAAAGCATCAATCATTGGTTTAACTATACTTAATTCATTATTAATAATGCTTCTAATTAATGGTTCGGTAATTGTTTCTAAGCCTGTAACTATTGCGTTAGTTTGGGCAATCATATAGATTTTAATAGCTATATCTTTTATTCCTTGGCTTTCTTCATATAGAATTTTGGAAAAATCCTCGGTAAGAGGTGTAACATTTTTAGTCCACTGATATTCCCAAAGACTCATCATAAAGACGTCCCAGTTTTCGTCCCTATTCATTTGCTGCCATACAATGTTACCAACATCAGCTGAACGTCTAGCCTGTCGAAAGTCCTTCTGTAAGAGCCCTTTAGCTTTCATTGTTCCAACTATAACAACTGATATACCTATTTCATTAACTATAGTCACAAAGAAATTCATCATTTGCTCAGGAACGTCACCTTTAGAGGTGAGTAAATGCTGAATTTCATCTATTACGATAACACTTATCCCGTGCAGCTTCGCTAAATGACCCATATGTATTATCATTGAACTAATAGAGTTTCTCTTGTGACCAAACTTATATAAATAATCAGAGCCAATTAATTCATCAATCTTCTGAAAGAATGACATACATAAGGTTTTTAATGATCCATCATGAGGACAGTTTAATTTTATCCATACTATTTGAATAACATTAAGGCCCTCACGATGAACAATAACCTGTGGGTAAAGCGCCAATATCATTTCAATTGAAGAAGATTTCCCAACTCCGGGATAACCAATAATAGAAAAACTTAACGAAGCTGGACGGAGGTCTCTATTCAATGTTAAGTCTTGGGATCCGGTTGATAATTTACTATAGAGTTCACTAAGAATTTCAATGTGTTCTTTTTCTAAAGGATTTCGATTAATATAACTATGCCTAATTATCTTGGAGAATGTCTTTTCCAATTCTAAAGTTCTTTCAAGCGGTTCAAATACTCTTTTTAAGCGCAAGATCGCATGAAGTCTCTGATGAACGGGTAAATTCCGCTCTTCATTATCATAAGGGGGATAATAACTTAATAACTCATAAGCTTCTTCAATAGACAGAATAGGGGGGAGGGCCTCAATAAAGGGGTTTCCTTGATATTCAGTTAAGTTCTGTTTTAAATACGTAGCTTTTATCCCCATTTTCCCATTATTAAACCTTATAAAATTATCTTCGTTATTCCTCATTTTTTCGTTTCATCCTTTTTTTCATATACAGATCTTTTACTGAAGGTTGCTTATTATTCAACTTAACAACATTGCTTTTACTTTCATTCTGTTTTGGAGGTTCAGAACTTAATTCATTTTCTTGACTTAATTTAAAATATTCATCTTGTCTAGTCATCAATTTGTCCATTTTTCTATTTCTTCGAATCCCTTTTGTTTTTTCTGAATTCGATTTTACAGGCGCATACTTTTCTGATTCGTTCTTCTTTTGTTCTGCTTCTCGTACAATGGATTCTATAGTCTCCATAAAATTTACCTCGTTTTGTAAAATATCAAATTTTGAATTTGAGTAATTGACTTTTTCATTATCAAAAAGCTGAAGGATCTCTTCATATGTTCTACTTTTATAACTTTCTTGATGCTCCAATAAGCTACAAACTTCAAATGGATATTTGGGGTCATCTTTATGAATAAAAATTTGATCTAAGTTTCTTGGATCATAAGAGATTTTAACTTTCCAGGTCCCATCTTGTCTTGCCTTTGAAAACCAAGAGTGTTTTAATGCTGAAGCACAATTATATAACAGCTTTTTAAATTTTATACCTTTTGCTGTCACAGAAGCTGTATGAGTTGGTAACAAATAAAATTTTAATATATCTTCATCTACTTCTTTTAACTTACCGGTTCGATTCTTTATTCCCCAACTCCAAACATTTAGTGGTGTAGGCTTAACTTCATCACGAATCATCTCATTATCTCTAGTATAATTAGCCATATATAAATTCTTGTTGTGATGCAGAATAAAATGAATAATGATTTCTGTGTATTTTTCAATGGTTAATGCTGCGTCAACTCTATAATCTCTCATGCCTCTTTCCCTATAAGTCGTATCAACATACCCCGGTAAAAATGGCTTTAAATTCGATTGAGATTTATCAAGTAGCTTTTCTACAATCCCTTTCCAATCTGGTCTATATGCTGGATTTAGTTCAATACTAATGTTTAATCCATTAATTGCTTGATTTATATTTAGACCTTCTAACTCTCCTCTATCGCCCACAATTGTTTCTGGTAACCCTTGAGAGGGCCAGTCCTCTTTGGTTATAGTGATTCCATACTTTCCGCAAAATTCTTGTTTATTTGAAGCTGTATTATATAATGCCATCATCATACCAATCCAGGATGGCCCCTCTAATCCAACGTACATGCCTACTATCATTCGACTATAAACATCTATTACTAAATATAAAACTGGCCGACCAATAATCCATTCCTGATTGTATCTAGAAACTAGGTAAACATTACAGGGTGTTGCATCTATTTGGTACTTAGACCCAGGACCAAACACTTCGTAAGTAGAAGATCCCAACAAAGCTCTTGAATCTCTTTCAAATGCTTTGAACCCTTCACGCTTTTTAATACCTTCATCTGGTGAGATCAAATTACGGTACCAATAACGAAACTGATTTATTGATGGCAGCTCTTCTTCGTCGTTTAAAATGACATGTTCACGACCATCTTTAAAATATATATCTATTGCATAAAACTCTCTAATCATCATTTTATATGCGTACGATAAACTATTCTTTTTGTGGTTCAAATAATACTTTTTATACGCTCTCTTGAATATCTCTTGGGTTTGTTCATCAATATTACGGGTTCTGTAACCTTTGGAATTAGGACGACCACCTTTTCTATTCTCTTTAGGCGTATTTCTACCTACATTGTCATAGTCAGGTAGTAAACACTCCTTGGTTTTGCCCCTTTGCCAATATTTCCTTAAATATTTATAGACAGTTACCTTGGTTGTTCCGTGTTTTTGAATAACCCTATCTATATATTTACCTCTTTTATTCCTTGAATATATGTCTGGTTCCAAAGAGATAATGTCTGAAATAACCTCCCAAGCTTTGTCCTTCTTCTCTATATCTTTCTGAGAAGGGTTTCTATAAATGTGCTTTTTAGCATGTTCATCTTCTCTAATCTTACTATTATCACCCGTTATTATACCTTGAATTATTTCAGCCACTATAATCTTTCTAGGTAGAGCATTTTTTGCATCTATATCAATTACATAACCAATAGTATTATTGCTATCTATCCAAAGAACTCTATAGTTTATCTCATTTGTTTTATCCCTTATAATTTCATTAACTAATAAATCCATTATTTATTTCACCCTTATATAAAACTTGATCAGGTATTTCAACTTCCTCCAACAGGACGTTTCTAGGAACGAAGTTCTTATACATGTCAATAGATATTTTCTTTGTTGCGATCAAGTGTCGTATGTAATTAAGTGATGTTCCCATTGAAGAATTGTTCAATTCATCAAATTGATCCGCTAAATCTATTAAATTCCAATACCCATTAGTGTTTTTCTTTTCAACTAAATATTTTACAAGTCTTTGTGCATCCTCTTCGTGCTCCTGGTTTTCTAAATGAAAATATTTATGCACATTCATAATGTTCTTAGCTAAAGGGGTTGAAATATCTTTTTCAGTAACAATTGCCCAATTTATACCTTTCTGATACCAATACTCCGCCTCAATCTCAAACTTCTCAATTACCCTAGGGTCTTCAAGTTGTGAACTAGGTTTTACTTGTCTAGCCAAAAAGGTTTTCTTACCTCTAGAAACAACAGTTATCATAAAATCAGTAGTAAATGGTATAAAACAATCCGTACTATGATCACATGGATGCTTTGCTCCTAACTCTGCTGCAATATCAGCAGTCATTGCTCTATCTAGGATTGGATATTGTTCTCTTATATCTATTACCTTTTCTGACCATTCTAGGATGAAAAAATAAAACTTTTCTAAGTCTGAAAAGTATTCATGCATCCTGTCTGTCTTCCAACCATGCAATCGAGGGCTATTTCCTTTAGTGGAAAAGCTTTGTGTTGTTAGCCACGGTTTATAATCTTTTAATTCACCCTGACCTCTACCTTCACTTATATAACGTTCAATTTTCTTTTCTGACCAACCCATCTTTCTTTTTGACAAATAAATCACCTACTTTCAACAAGATCTTATTATTAATTATAACAAAATTCTGAATATTAGCGCAATATATTGTGCTACTTTTTCCATAAACACACTATATATAGTATCAGTTAAGGTGATTTATATTATTCCATAGTTATAAACATTTAAGTCATGGTATTGTATTTTCTGGAAATTATATTTAAACTTACATTAAGTTGTTTGCTTCTTTTTTGTGAACAGACATTCCCTAAAAATTATTTAAATACGAATGGTTGGTTTCTCGTTTTTATTAGGAGGGAGGAAATATTTTTGAATGACAATAACTTTCATATTGATTATCACAATATATTATTCATGTATTTGAGAAGACGTTTCAACCGAAAAGAAAGACTGAAATTAAGTAGAAAAACTGTTAAATTCATAACATTTAAGTATTTTGAAAAAAGTCCATTCGCTAATTCGGATGATGCTTTAGAGATTATTCACGAGCTCCAAACACTTCTTGAGGATAAAATGAAATCAGTAATATCGGAAAAAAGCACTTACTATTGGCTTCATTTATATAGAAGAATTGGACCTATAGCATCGTTCAGAAATGAATCAAGTGTAACAGTTTGGCTTTATAGAAATATATTAGAAACAGCTTTTTTTAAGTATGGCAAATCATATACAAATTCAGAACTTGTATATGGTACAGCAAAAAAGCCTATCGATATAAGTAAGGTAGCATCTGGAAATTATTTAGAAGCAATCAGGCAGGCTAACATAGGTGACTTCCTCCCAAAAAACTTATATGGTATTTTCTTAGGTGAATTTGGAATAAATGAACTTAATGAAATATATTCATTAGAAGCTTTAGCATTTGAATACTGGTATACAACTGTATGTGAAAGAAGGTTAAATAAAGGGGGAACACTACATGTTCAGTCTGATTATTTATGGGTAGGGAATGATGAAGAAACAGAAAAGCTTATGAAAATTTACGATGAAAGAGGCGGAACTATAGATGACCTTGTATCAAGAACAGGTTCTGCTCTATCGAATTTCAAAGCTACATCAGAAACAGTATCCTTCTTACCGAAATATAATACACAAAGAATTTCCACCAAAATATTTCCGTCTCACGTTCTGTTTGGCTTACCTCTTGAAATAGAAGATAGTCTTACTCAAAGTCCTATCCCAAATTTCATTTGGTTACCATTTGATTTCTTATATTATTATACCTCACATGAGTTTTTAGAAAATGAATTCGAAAATACATATAATTTTACACTTAAATCGTTTGTTTATATTTGTTATTTAGTTGTATCAGAAGCAATTTTCAAATGTATCATTCAAGAAGAAGATTCATTGAAAGTTCATTACACATTAGAAATGATTAAAAGATCGTATAAATATATATCTTCAATTGACAATTATACAGATGAGCTTTTAGTTATGTCCAAGAATGAAAACTTTAAAAAATTCATTCCTGCACAAAATGATATAAGTCGAAATGAGATTAAAAGTGTCCTGAAAGAACTAACTTTAAATAGAAGTAACTTAAGTCAAATAAATCTTAAGACGATGAGTCCAAGACCTTTACTAATTCCTAATCAAATGAAAGGCTCTAATTACATAGTTGATTACTCCGCTCTTTTACCAATATTGTTATCTATAACTGATATTATTGGAGCAGATGAAACTAAAAAGGGACATCTGTTTGAGGAATATGTTAGAAATAAAATTAGTGAAAATAGTTTTAATATTTGGGTATCTCAAAAAGAACTTAAACAAAAAGATGGATCAAAAAAAGAAATTGATGTGAGTTTTATATATAAAAATGTATTATTTATATGTGAATGTAAATCCAATAAAATGTCTTTAATGTATGGAACTATTGGTGATAAGAAATCGTTAGATCATCGTAAAATGAAGATGCTAAAAGCATTAAAACAGGTTGATGTTAAAGCTACTTGGCTTTCAAAATCAAAAGTTGGAACTAATTATGAGGTTCCGAGTGAAATCGATTATATAGTTCCATTAGTCATATCACCGTTTACAGAATATATATGGAACTATTCAGATCACCTATGGCTGAATCATGAAACCCCTAGAATATTATTGCCTTCAGAAATAATCGACTTTAATTATGATGCGAATATAAAACATATTTTAAATCAAGGATATGTCCATAGTTTTTTACGATAATGACAGGCCAATGAAGTGAAAAATGGAAGTGTAGACTAGTCAATTAAATATTAGTCTTAAGAACTAACTAGGCAAAAGAGTTAGTGAGGTTTAAGCGGGATAATTGATAAGACAACTAATAACTTTTGTGGCGGTGGATTCTCTATTGAGCCGAGATAATGTTAAAATTTTATATAAGTTTTTAAATTAAAAAATGTAATTGGGGGAAGGGCACACAATGGAAAACAATATTTATACACCTAGGCAATCGTTGAACAAAGCTTTTTTAAAAGAGAAACCAGGTCGTGATGAATTTGATAGCTTTAAAAGAAATTTTAGAACCTTATTAGAAAGTGTTAGTGTCGGGGAAACAGAAGAGTACCATAAGAATTTAATAACACAGTTTTTAAAAGACACATATTATAAAAATCAATACTTCATAAATACTAAAGGCAGAAGTGATTTAGTAATTTATAACGGAAAAGATACTAGTCATACAGTAGGTGTAATCTTAGAAGTTAAAAACCCATCAAATAATGCAGAAATGTTAAGTAAAGACAATATTAATGTTAAAGCAATGCATGAGCTTTTGCTTTATTATTTGAGAGAAAGAGTAGTAAATCGTAATTATGAAATCAAACAAATTATCGCTACCAATCTTAATGAATGGTTCATATTTGATGCAAACATTTTTGAGAATGCATTTGCTAATAACAAAGAATTAATAAACCAGTTCATGGACTTTGAAAATCAGAGATTAAGCGGTAGCACTACTCAATTCTTTTATCAAAATATAGCCAAACCAGCAATAAAATCTGTAATTGATAATCTAGAGTTCACTTACGTCAATATCACAGATGGTTTAAAACTAGTTAACAATGAAAACAATGAGAAAAAACTAATTACGCTTTATAAACTATTCTCACCGACACATTTACTCAAGTTACCGTTTTCAAATGATAGCAATAATTTAAACAAGAAATTTTATACCGAATTATTATACATAATTGGTCTATCTGAAAAAGCTGATAACGGAAAAAAGATAATACAAAGAATGCCCACCCAAAAAAGAAACAATGGCTCCCTTATGGAAAATACCATAATGCAAATCGAAAGCCTAGATAAACTTTCTAGGCTTGAAAAGCCGCATAGATTCGGCAAAACTAATGAAGATAGGTTGTTTAACGTTTCTCTTGAACTCGTTTTAAATTGGATAAATAGGGTGCTTTTTATGAAATTACTTGAAGGACAATTAGTAAATTTCCATAAAGGCGATCAAAGCTATTTATTCCTAAACTCAAAAAAGGTTAGGAACTTTGATGAGCTGAATAACTTATTTTTTAACGTATTAGCTAAAGGTACCCACAAAAGAAATGATGAAGTTACCAAAAAGTTTAAGACAGTACCATACTTAAATAGTTCTTTATTTGAACCTACAGAGCTTGAACACTCATGTTTTACCATTAGTCAATTACGTGATCAAACGCTTCCTATCTATCAGCAAACTATATTACTCGATCATAAAGGAAAAAAAAGAACAGGCGAACTTGATACATTACAATATTTATTTGAATTCTTAAATGCCTACGATTTTAGTTCTGAAGGTAATGAAAAAATACAAGAACAGAGTAAAACAATAATTAATGCTTCAGTTCTAGGGTTAATCTTTGAAAAAATAAATGGATATAAAGATGGTTCATTTTTTACCCCTGGTTATATAACTATGTTTATTTCTAGGGAGACTATTAGAAGAAAAGTTGTTCAAAAATTTAACGAAACTAAAGATTGGAATTGTAACAACTTTAATGAATTATTTAATAAAATTACTGATAAAAAAGAAGCTAATGACATTATAAATAGTATTAAAATATGTGATCCTGCAGTAGGGTCAGGTCACTTTTTAGTTTCTGCCTTGAATGAATTAATTGCTATAAAGAGTGATCTTAAGATTCTTATTGACAAAAGTGGTAGAACGCTTCGTGATTATCACCTTGAAGTAATTAACGATGAATTAATAATAACTAATGAAGATGGAATATTATTTGAATACCACCCTACTAATAGAGAAAGTCAAAGAATCCAAGAGACGATATTTAGAGAAAAGAAATCCATTATAGAAAATTGCCTTTTTGGGGTTGATATTAACCCAAACTCCGTAAACATCTGTAGACTTAGGTTATGGATTGAATTGTTGAAGAATGCCTATTATAAAGATAATGGTAATTCAACTGAGCTAGAAACATTGCCTAATATAGATATCAATATTAAATGGGGGAATTCGTTAGTTAGTAGATATCCCTTAGATGCGCCTTTGGGAAAAATAACAAAAAAAAGCAAACTAAATGTATCAGAATATCTAAAAGCTGTAGATGATTATCGTAACGCAACAAACAAAGAAGAAAAGAGGAGCTTAGAGATCCTTATATCTGAAATCAAAAACAATTTTGAGAGTAATGTTACTTTTCCTGATCAATTAAAATTATCGGACCTTGAAAAAAAGCTATTTTTAATTGAAAACCAAACCTCTTTATTCGAATTATCAAGGAAAGAAAAGATAGAGAGAAACAAAAACATAAAAAGCTTAAAGAATCAAATTAATAGCCATAAGAAAAAAATTGATGATATTAAAAGTAATAAGATGTATGAAGAATCATTTGAATGGAGATTCGAATTCCCAGAAGTTCTTGATAATAAAGGAAAGTTTATTGGGTTTGATATTATAATTGGTAATCCACCATATGTTTACAGAAAGGCTGATTTAACTAAATCATTAAAAGATTATTATAAAACTAATTATTTTAATGTTGATGGTAATTTTGATTTATATAAATACTTTGTAGAGCGCTCGGTTCAACTTTTAGCTCCTAATGGTTATAATTGTCTAATAACTAATTCTTCATTTTTGCTACAGCAATCTTTTAAGAAAACTAGAGAGTATATTTTATATAATTCTACTCTAGAACTAATTGCTCCATTAGGTCCTAACATATTTAAAGAAGCTACAGTGGACACTGTTATATATCTAATTAATAATAATCCTAAAGAAAAGGCTCTAAAACAAGTTAAAGTTATTCCAATGAATAAAACAAAAAGTACTAGTATAAATAAAGATTCTTACTATATCGATCAAAGAAGATTTTTCCATAATGAGAATTATGCTTTTGATTGTTTACTTAATGAAAAAGGACACAACTTGGTTCATAGATTATTTAATGAATTCCCTCCAATCGAACATGGCTTTGATTTTGGTGTTGGTATTAATACTGGGTATATTAAGAATGAGCTCACTGATGTAAGTAAGGTTGATAATAGGTATCATCCTATGGTACCAGGCAGTGGAATCTCAAAATACGGCGAAGTAAGAACTGATGGATATATAATGTATGATAAAGAATTTGTGAAATCTCAAGGAAAATTAGGTAGAGCTCTTCCATCAGAAAAGTTTTTTTACGAGCCAAAGATTCTAATAGTGAGAACAAGAAACCTTTCATTAAATGATAGGATTATTGCAACTATTGATACTGAGAAAAAATACAATTTAAATAGGCTAAGCAATATAATAGCCAAGGAAGGGTTTAACATTTATGGACTTTTAGGTATTTTAAATTCAAGCTTATTCAATTGGTTATTCTCAAAACGATATCTTGACTATGAAATAAAACCAATTTATCTAAGAAAGGCTCCACTAGCAAATTCTAATGATTCTGAGTTAATAACATTAGTTGGGAAAATAATGTACTGCAATAAAGAAAGTACAGAGTATAATAAACTTAAAAAACAAATAGATGATATTGTTTTTAATTTGTATAACTTAACAGATGAAGAGCGAGCTTTGATAAAGAATGATCTTAACAAATAAAAATCGAGGATAAAATTAGCAATAGGTTTCGTTCAGAGGTGTGCACAGGTTAAACATATATTATTTCACAAGTGAATTCTCAGTTAGAATTCACTTGTTTTATTTTGGTGTTATACAAGGTTTTCACTATTAAAATCACACTATAAATCACATGGGTTGACATAAATAACGGAGTAGGTTGTAATCTTTAGTTCTCTCCTTTTAATTTCATTTTATTAAAAAGAATAACTGTTATAATATGGTATAGAGGTGACAAAATGAATAAAGAAGAAAAAATCCAATACGCTAATTATTTAATAGAAGAGATTACTACAAAATTTCTTCATAAAGATAAACCATATATAATTATGGAAGGCTATGAGTATTTTCGTGAAGTGGTTACACTTTACGCTAAACAATCGAATTTATTGGAAAGCGCTTTACTACTTATTGAAAATAGTCACGCTGAGGAAGCTTATGTTTTAGTAAGATCGATGCTAAACAATACAATGTTAATTGATTATCTATGTAATGACCATAATGGAGAAAGATATCGAAATTATAAGATACAGCCAACTAAAGCTGAGCTTTCATTCCTTTATGATATTAAGAAGGCTTTAAAAAATGACTGGTTAAAAGAAACACCTCAAGAGTTAGATAAAAAAATAAAGGAATATGAGAACCTTCTTAAGAGCGAGGGCTTTACAACTAAAAAGAAAATAAAAGGTAAACATAGAGAAGTTGTTGATAGAAGACTTTTGAATATAAAAGAAATGGCTTTAACTGACGAGCTTTTATTTGCTCATTACATGATGTTTTATAGAGAGGGGAGCAAGTACGAGCACTCAGACATTTCTTCATTAGTAATTTATAGAAAACCTATCAAAGAGCTTCCTAACACTGGTGCTTTTATTTTGGACATGTCAAGAACTGATCCACTACTTGAGGAGAAGTTGTTGAACCTTGCAATTACAATGTACTCTCTTACTTTCATAAGACTGTTGCAGCATATTACAAATAAACAAGGTCACTTAATATCAGATGAAAGAAAACCAGAGTTGGCAAAGCTCGCTTTAATTATAAAATCTAACAATTTTAACTTCCCGTATAGTAATCAAGAAAATGATTTAAACAAAGAGGAAGAGTAATTTAAGGAAGGAAGTAGTGCAATGGCTCCAAAAGAACAACATTTAGCTCTTAGCTCTGGAGTTGGTCTAGCTGGATTTGCAGTAACGAACTTTTGGGATTATGGCTGGGAAGCTATTGACTGTTTTAAAGAAGAGATTATTGATAGTGTAATTAAGCCAACTAAAGTAACAGCTATTCATCATTACTTGTCTTTTTTTCAAGATATATATGAAGAGATTGATACCATGAGTAAAAATGGTGATGATATAAGACAAGTATATGAGTTTATTGTAAGAACACTTAATGAGGTTAATTTATCTTCAGACCTACCAGAGCCAGACTTTGATAAGTGTAGTGACCAACATGGACATTTTGACTGTGGATGTACTGAAGTTATTGAAAAATGGATAGATTATGCGAGTGATAATAGTACAAAGATAAATGATTTAATCGTTCACTCAGCTTTTCAGTTTATTTTCCAAGACAGAAACTTTCTCCATGATTTTCATTTTAAACTTTCTGAGCTTATTGAAAAAGAAATGAACTACATAATGAGGAAATATCCAGAATGTTTAACTCAAAAGAAAAAGCTAAGACGACAAAACTTCCCAGTATGGTTAAAGCAAGCTGTTTTTTATAGAGATAAAGGAACTTGTGTAATTTGTCGTTGTGACCTTTCTAATTTGATAAGAAGTCAGAACCAAATTCATATTGACCATATCATTCCTTTAAATGTTAATGGTACAAACGACGCTTCAAATATGCAATTATTATGTGATAGCTGTAACACCTCTAAAGGAGACCGTTCAACTGAGACTAGCTCAATTAATGTTCCATTCTGGAATTTGTAGGGGGGATAAGGTGAATAATCTAGATGATTTATTTACTGATCTTGAAGAGTATAGAACACCACAAGAAATGAAGTTGTACTTTGAAAAAAAGAAACAAATAATAAATAACAATGAAAAGTATATCAGCATAGCGAGGCTCAAAACTGGAAAGGTTAAAAAATTCATTGAAGAGTTTTATCCATTGTATTTGTTTAGTCAATCAAGATTTGTTGATAACTATGCCAAGTGTAAAATTATTTTGGGCAACCAAGGCTATGACGCTTCAATTGTTCAAAAAGATGATACTGAGAGTTTCATTGAATTGACTTCATACATAGATGGGAAATGGGAATACCAAGACGCTAAGAGATTAAATTCACGAGGTTATGGGGATATTCGTTTTGGTGATTACAAAAATTTAAATGCCAGAGGAAACGATTATTTAAAAGATGTTCTTAAAAATATTAAAAAAAAGAGCTTAAAGGATTATAGCGGAATTTCATTATTATTTGCAGTTGATACTTTTGATTACTTTGAGGTCTATGACCATTCTTCTAAACCTTTTATAAAGGAGTTAATAAAAGAAATTAAAAGCTTTAAGTTTAAAGCTGACAAAATGTACTTAATGGTTATAAATAATCAAAATGCAAGTCAAATTGATCAAAACATTTACCCCATTAGTTGAGCGATTACAGAGCAGGATAGAATAAAAGTAAGTGGGCGATAATGATTTTGTTTGGTTAGGTTTAATTCCAATTATACTAATCATTGTATGTTTTTCTATACCCTTAATTTATAGAAAACTTACATAATGGGGATAGAAGATCCGCTAAAATTTGACTAGACTTAGCTCTTTTAATTCCTTTTGTTGTTTAATTTTTTATACAATCTTAAGCTAAATATAGGTGTTAGTTGAAGATGGGAAACCGATGTTAAAGGGACTTAGAAAAATTCTAAGTCCCTTTTTTGAAATTATTAATTGTGAATTTAGTGCGAATTCTATTCTTAATTGCACTGTGATTTTAATTGCGATTTAACGTTTTGCACCTCACAACGGAACCCGTTACTAAAATTAGTGTGCATTTTTAATACTATAAGCTCTATACATAAGGTGGGAGGTAATTTAGTGCCACTTGGTATATAATTTAATTGTATAGTATATAACTTAATTGTTAAGTATACAACTTAATTATTAAGCCACAATTGTTTTATGACCTAATCCTATTACTCAACCGTAACTGATTTTGCCAGATTCCTCGGCTTATCAACGTCGCAATCGCGGTGAAGTGCAGCGTAATAAGAGATTAATTGCATTGGTACAACTGATACTAACGGTGCTAGTAACGTATGAACGCTTGGAAGGATGATTTCGTCTCCTTCACGCTCTAATCCTTCAAGACTGATGATACACGCATTAGCTCCGCGAGTAACAACTTCTGATACGTTGCTTCGAATCGAGCTGTTCACATGCTCTTGTGTCGCTAGTGCAATTACTGGAGTACCTTCTTCTATCAATGCAATCGTACCGTGCTTGAGTTCTCCTCCAGCAAAGCCTTCAGCTTGAATATAAGAGATTTCTTTCAATTTCAACGCACCTTCTAACCCAACGTGGTAATCTAATCCACGTCCGATAAAGAAGCAATTACGTGTCGTTGATAGATAATCTTTTGCTACTTGTTCTAGCTTTTCATTTTGGTCACATAGAGCTTCAATGGCATTCGCTACTATTCCTAGCTCTTTCATCGGATCGAAGTCTAATGTCAGACCTTTTGCTTGTGCTGTGTCGACCGCTAAGATTGCTAAGACAGCCATTTGAGCTGTATATGCTTTTGTAGATGCTACAGCGATTTCTGGTCCTGCGTGTAGTAGTAGTGTGTAATGCGATTCGCGAGAAAGGGTAGAACCTTGCACATTTGTGATCGTAAGTGCTTTGTGTCCTAACTTATTCACTTCTACTAGTACAGAACGTAAATCTGCTGTTTCACCACTTTGTGAAATGAACACGAATAGTGGCTTTTCAGACAGTAGTGGCATATTGTATGAGAATTCACTCGCAATGTGTACTTCTGTTGGTACTTGCGCGATTTTCTCTAAAAATTCTTTTCCGATTAATCCTGCGTGGTAGCTGGTACCTGCTGCTATGATATAGATGCGGTCACAATCAGCTACTGCTTGGCGTACATCTTCATCTAGTTTAATGTTATCTTGATCATCTTGGTATTCTTGGATGATACGACGCATAACGAATGGTTGCTCGTCGATTTCTTTTAACATGAAATGAGGATAAGTTCCTTTTTCGATGTCACTTGCATCAAGTTCTGCTGTGAATGGTTCACGAGACATTACCGTCCCGTCTAGTTGTTGAATCGTCACATTGTCTTTCTTAACGATAACGATTTCTTCATCCATCAACTCGACAAACTGATCTGTTACTTGAAGCATAGCCATTGAATCACTTGCTACGACATTGTATTCGTCGCCAAGGCCGACAAGTAATGGACTTTTATTTTTTGCTACATATAAAACGTCTGGATTTTCATTGTCCATAACAGCTAATGCATAAGAACCGTGCAGCTTGCTTACCGTTTTGCGGAAAGCTTCAAGCGTGTCACCAGTCTCTTTAGCAAAATGCTCGATTAACTGAACAATGATTTCTGTATCAGTTTCACTTGCGAATTGAATATCACCTAGGTATTCTTTTTTCAATTCTAGGTAATTTTCGATTACGCCGTTGTGAACCAATGTGAATCGTTCGCTTGTACTTTGGTGAGGGTGAGCATTCGTTGCGCTCGGCTCCCCGTGTGTCGCCCAACGAGTGTGACCGATACCAGTTGTAGTCTCCACACTATTGTCAACCGCTTCACGAAGTGTCGCAATACGACCTTTTACCTTGAAAACATTCACATCATTAGATGAACGAACAGCAATCCCAGCTGAGTCGTAACCACGGTACTCAAGCTTTTCAAGGCCGTTCAATAAAATTTCTTTTGAATCTTGATTTCCAATATAACCTACAATTCCGCACATATTATGTGTTACCTCCTACGTCGAAAGAGGCAAACGTGTTGCTCGGGGCAAGACATTTGCCCCTTTCTCGCTAATAATTTATTTTGGATGATCATGTCATCAGTGGTTGTGCATAGAGTCGCCTCTACGTTTTCACTGACAACTTAACAGTTGTGATCTCAACCGGGAGGCATCCGCCGATGAATCGATGAACCTCCTCCTCGTCAACTACTTCAATTTTTCCGTCCATTGAAATAGTTCAGGCGCTTATAAAACTATTTAACCACTATGCTCCTTTCCATTCCCAAATCAAGGCTTGCATAAACAAGCTAATGCATATTTTAATTACTTTTATTTATTTGGTCAATCCTTTTTGAGAAAAACTTGGCTTCTCGCCAAGTCTTAAAGGTGAAAGCCTTAGTTTCACATACTTTAATCCTTTAACAAAGTTGAACATTCAAAAAGTATGAAAAAAAGAGCATAGAGACATATCCTCTATGCTCTTGAGTCATCTATTGTTCTAAACCATATGATTGTTCTACTACTTTTACCACTTGTTCTACATATTTTTCACATTCATCTTTAGTTGGTGCTTCCACCATGATACGAACAACTGGTTCCGTACCTGAAGGGCGTACAAGTACGCGACCTTTATCGCCTAGCTCGTTTTCTACACGATCAATCTCATCGTTAACAACCTGACTCATCTGTACCTCTTGCTTATTCGTTACACGGACATTTTTCAATACTTGCGGGAATTTCGTCATTTCTCCAGCTAACTCAGATAATGACTTTTCTTTATCCTGCATAACATTCACAAGTTGGAGAGCTGAAAGCATACCGTCTCCTGTAGTGTTATGTTCTAAGAAAATGATATGGCCGGACTGTTCGCCCCCAAGGTTGTAATCGTGCTTTCGCATTTCTTCCATCACATATTTATCTCCGACAGATGTTTTAAGGTTAGCAATCTCTAATTCATCAAGCGCTCTATATAGTCCTATATTACTCATAACGGTCGTCACAAGTGTATCCTGTTTCAAGCGACCTTGTTCTTTAAAATATTTAGCACAAATATACATGATTTTATCGCCATCGATGACATTGCCTTTCTCATCCACCGCGATTAGGCGATCTC
This sequence comes from Halalkalibacillus sediminis, assembly GCF_002844535.1. Taxonomy (NCBI): domain Bacteria; kingdom Bacillati; phylum Bacillota; class Bacilli; order Caryophanales; family Bacillaceae; genus Halalkalibacillus; species Halalkalibacillus sediminis. The sequence continues at coordinate 11,232 of NZ_PJNH01000002.1, read as the reverse complement.
CATCACCATCAAAAGCTAGACCAATATCTGCCTTTTGTTCGATCACCGTTTCACGAAGTTTCTCAGGGTTAGTTGAACCGTATCCATCGTTAATATTGTACCCATCTGGAGATGCACCAATTGCTAACGTATCCGCTTCTAAATCCGCAAATAGATGAGAAGCAAGGGATGAAGTCGCACCATGGGCACAGTCGAGTACGATTTTCACTCCATCAAAATCGTGATCTACTGTCTGCTTCAGGTGTTGAAGGTATTTTTGTCCGCCTTCGAAATAATCTTCAATCCGTCCAACTTCAGCTCCTACCGGACGAGGAAGCTCATCAAGTTCAGCATCTAGTAGACCTTCAATTTCATTTTCTTGAGCTTCTGAAAGTTTAAAACCATCTGATCCGAAGAACTTGATTCCGTTGTCCTCTACAGGGTTATGGGAAGCTGAAATCATGACGCCTCCTTCAGCTCCGGAAACTTTAGTCAAGTAAGCAACTCCTGGTGTGGAGATGACACCTAAACGCATCACTTCCACTCCTACAGACATAACACCTGCAATCAAAGCCCCTTCTAACATTTCGCCAGAAACTCTCGTATCTCTTCCTACCATCAATTTTGATTTTTCAGTAGAATTTTTTGTTAAAGCGTAAGCTCCGTATCTTCCTAACTTAAATGCTAGTTCTGGTGTTAATTCAGTATTGGCAACCCCTCGGACGCCGTCTGTCCCGAAATATTTTCCCATGACGTTTCTCTCCTTCACATTACCTTTATCGTGTTCCCCGTTTTATTCGATCCTGATTCTTACTCGTTCTTCACTTGTTCTCACTCTGATGTCTTCAGGTCCTTCTACTTCGATGTCTGCATAACCTTCACCTTCAACAAAATCTTCGACATTGATCCATACTTTTATGTCGTTTATGTCGAGATTCTCTAACACATCTTCAGTGCCAATTACTGTTAAATCAACTTCTGGTTCATTTGGGTCGATAAAAGTAATCTCTCTATCTTCTAAATTTTCAATGTCAATTTCAACCTGTTCATATACTTCTTCTATAGCTTCTTCAACAACCACTTCAACTTCGACTTTTTCAGGCTCTATTTTAGTTGTTCCTGAAGGGAGAGGTAATTCCACTTCCCTAGTCGTGGTCTCTGTTATCTCTGATAAATCAACGTTTATTGGTTCTAATCTAGTAATCTCATCTATGCGCTCATCTGTACCAAATAGAGTCGCAGAAACTGGGTTGACGTTTATTGACTGAAGAACTAGATCTTCGCTCAATTGGCCAGTTTTTTCAAATGTTATTGGGTACCTTTTATCACTGATCGAAACGTCTGCCTCAACGTTGACATTTGATGGCTCCACAAATACATTCAATTCATTTCCTTCTGTATCATATACTTTCACCGGGATGTTTTGTGCTAGTCCATCTTGAGCTAAGTCAGCAAACCCGACAATAGCCTTAACCATCGCCACCCTCTCGATGATTGACTTAGGACCTGTTACCTCCACTTCAGATGGAGTTATTATAGGCTCTGAGGCGAAAACTTCAGAATCATCCACACCATTACGACCTACATAATCCAGTTCAACAGGTAAGGTCATAGTTTCGCGTTCCTCAAGAGTAACTTCTATTGTGCGAGGATCGATGAATATAGATAATTGGTTCGGTACGCCAGAATGCTGTACTTCTACTTCATGAGTTCCAGGACCCAAATCATTCAGGTCGATTTGTATATCAAAGTTCTGTTGCCTTTTAGCCTGAGTAATTACACTTCGCGGACCCTCTAAGGTAACGTTTACAGTATCAGGGACTCCTCGTACAACATATTCCTCACCGTCCAAAAGCACCTGAAGTGGCACATTTTCAACAATTTCCGAATCCTCAGACCCAGAGGGTAAGAATGTATCTGCCGATCGTTGAGTATTAGCCTCATCCAAATAAACAGTCATGTACAACAACAATGCTAAAAATAACGAAACGACTCTCGTAAACCAAGGGCTTTTAATCCACTTATCCATCTCGCTTCCCCCTCCAGTTCCATGACTTAGATGAAGCCGAGTCTAGGTTAGGGTTCAGTTCTTTTTGTAAGATGTTTCTTAAAGCATCCTCATCTAACTTCCTATGAAGCTCCCCATTTTTCGTACAAGAAATACTTCCCGTTTCTTCAGATACTATGATGGTTAGAGCGTCTGTGACTTCACTGACCCCCATTGCAGCGCGGTGACGGGTTCCTAATTCTTTTGAGATGAAAGGACTTTCACTTAGAGGCAAATAACATGCAGCTGCTACGATCTCGTTTCCTCGAATCACTACCGCACCATCATGTAAAGGAGCATTCGGGATGAAAATATTGGTGAGTAATTCACTGGTTAGGCGACCATTGACAGGTACTCCTGTCTCTATGTAATCCCCCATACCAGTTTCGCGTTCGATTGAAATCAAAGCTCCAATCCTTCTCTTTCCCATGTAATTACAAGATCTTAAAATTGCTTCAATTGTCTCGCTTATATCTTTCTCCTCTGAAGTAGAACTTCTACCGAAGAAACTACCTCGTCCTAATTGTTCGAGAGCTCTTCTAAGCTCTGGTTGGAATAGAATGATAACTGCTAGAAAACCCCAGTTAATCGCTTGATATACCAACCACTGGACTGTTGATAATCCTAAGATAGAACTAAAAAACCATATACCAAGCACAACAAAAATACCCTTCAGTAATTGAACGGCTTTTGTACCTTGTATTAATGTAAAAAGTTTATATATAACGAACCATACGATCGCAATATCGACCATGTTCCGTAGTAAATTCAATAAATCCAGTTCTTCCCAGGACATGCCCACACTTCCTCCATGCAAAAAATTCAATAACGTATACTATTATTACTACCCGTTCGTGACACACGATATTTCAATTATAGCATATTTTCTTATAACAATAAGGATTTTCGCTGGTAATTTCATTTAAAAAACAGTACTTGATCACCAAGTACTGTTAAGGGGTAACTAATGTAATTAAATCTTTCACATTGGATTGAACCCTATGGTTGACCCATCCAAAGAACTCATTCACTTCGATAACATCGCCTGTGACATGATGGTTGACTGAACTGAAAGTGCCTTCAAAATGATGACTTTCTTCATCAATAAGCGTGCTATTTACTAAAGTCAAGTTACCATTAACCCTTCCTTTAAGAACGACATTAGCATTTTTCACGACAAAATCTCCCTCAATCACTTCACCTTCTGGGACGATCACTGTGTCACCCTCTATCTTCACATTTTCATGCTTGGATAAAGAGATTTGCTGATCCGCCTGATACTGAACAATACAGGTAGCGAACATCATTAGGAGAAATACCGCCGCTGCCGTTATGAATGGGTGCTCTTTTAATGATTTAGAATAGCGTTTCACTTTAGTTTGTTCAGGTAGTTGCTGCATGATATTGCTCTTCAGATCATCAGGAGCCTCGATGGATTCCATTGCTGATAAATCATCATGTACTTTTTTCAGTTCTTGGAAGTCTCTCTGGCATTCTTCACATTCCATCAAATGGTGCTTAAGTTCAATTTCTTCGCTGTGAGTCATTTCTCTATCAAAATATCGATGAATACGTGAATGTTGTTCATTCGTACATGCCATGGTTTCAGCTCCTTACTGATTCATGGAGAATTTTTTTCAAGACATCTCTACCTCTGTGTATTTGTGTTTTCACAGTCCCTAGCGGTAGGTCAAGAATGTCTGCAATCTCTTGTAGGGATAGTTCTTGTATGTAACGCAAAACAATCACAGCTCGGTATTTTTCAGGTAACTGAAGCAAATGATATTGTAACTCCTCATTCGTTGCTTTCTTCTCAAATGCTTGGTCAGGAGAAGGCTCATTCGATTCTATTTGGTCGAGCATCGTCAATTGTTCAGAACCTTTAATTTCATTATCTAAGATACTGATTGGTTTCTTTTTGCGCATGTAATCAATGGCTAAGTTCGTAGCGATACGGTACAGCCAAGGTGAAAATTTCTTCTGCTTTTTGAAAGTATGAATGTTTTTATATGCTTTAAAAAAGGTTTCTTGTGCTATCTCTTGTGCATCGTGATGGTTCCCCAACATGCGGTAACAGTGCTGATAGATTTTTTGCTGATACAAATCAATCAATTCACCGAATGCTTCATTATTCCCTTTTTTAATTTGCTTGATTTGTTGACTCAGCCAAAAATCCATGAATATCCCCCGCCTGAAACGCGGTCTAACAATAAATACGAATAGACCACAGAAAAAGTTTCAAATTAAAACTAATTTTTTTAGAAAAATAATTACCAATGTATTATAACTGTTTTTTCCAAATAATTAAATTCAATTTTAAATATTTTTTGTAAATATAAAAAAATCAAACTGTTGAATAACAGTTTGATTTTTCGTAAATGTTTATTTATATTTTTCACCCAAAAATGCCGCGATCATATCACGAGCAACTTCAGCTGTTTTATTACCTTCATCGAGTAACGGGTTAACTTCCACCACATCAGCCGAGGTTAAAAGGTTTGAATCGTGAAGAAGACTCATTGCATAATGCGTTTCACGGTAACTAGGTCCACCTTCAACTGGTGTCCCTGTACCAGGAGTATGTGCAGGGTCAATGCCATCTACATCCAAACTCAAATGTATTCCATCTACACGATCTTTCAAATAATTGATCGCTTCGACCATAACTTTTTCAATGCCTTTTTGTTGAATATCATGAACTGTGAAAACTTTTATACCTCGTTCCCCGATCAGTTCTTTTTCACCATCATCTATCGAGCGAGCTCCCATTATGACAATGTTTTCTGGTTTCAACTTCGGTTGTTTTCCACGAATACTAGTTAACCTTTCATTTCCAAAACCGATGTTTACACCTAAAGACATTCCATGAATATTTCCTGAAGGGGAAGTGTCCCCGCTATTTAAATCTGCATGTGCGTCATACCAAATAACACCTAAGTCTTTAAATTGATCATGGAGACCTGCTATAGACCCAATAGCAATACTGTGATCGCCACCTAAAATCAATGGGAAATCTCCGCTTTCGCTTACTTCTTTGACTTTTTCGGCAATCATTTCATTTCCTAGCGCCACTTTTTCAAGGTTTTTTAAATTTGTTTCTGGATTAATTTTATCTGTACCATTGTTTGGGACAGGAATGTTTCCATAATCTCTAATTGTTAAGTTTAAAGACTCCAGACGTTTCACTAGCCCAGTATGTCGGATCGCATCTGGACCTAAATCAACTCCACCATTCGGTTGAGCGATCGTAATTGGAGCACCCAATATACTTATCTTTTTATTCAAGCTGAAAACCCCCTTCATTCCAGAATAATTGTAACCGCATACACCCTTTGGTTCAACTGGACATGAAATTGAATAAATATGCAGGAGAAAAACCTTAAAGTCATACTATGAGTCAACTCATGACTGATTTATCGCAAGATCTTATAGATTAGATGGTTGTTATCTACGTTTATTGGCTTTCTCCTAACTGATGGTAGTATGTTCAAAGTAGATATAACAATATACAAATAAAAAAGCTGCTTTCCTAATCGGAAAACAACTCTAACTTTGTAAACATATTATATGGTGGAGCCTAGCGGGATCGAACCGCTGACCTCCTGCGTGCAAAGCAGGCGCTCTCCCAGCTGAGCTAAGGCCCCACATGTTTTTTTATGTAATTTAATTTATTTATGAAGATGGCTGGGCCAGCTGGATTCGAACCAGCGCATGACGGTACCAAAAACCGTTGCCTTACCGCTTGGCTATGGCCCAATATGGTGGAGGGAGTAGGACTCGAACCTACGAACCCGATGGGAGCGGATTTACAGTCCGCCGCGTTTGGCCAACTTCGCTATCCCTCCATTTGAAAATGGTGCCGGCCAGAGGACTTGAACCCCCAACCTACTGATTACAAGTCAGTTGCTCTACCAGTTGAGCTAGGCCGGCAAATATTTAATTGGATGACCCGTACGGGATTCGAACCCGTGTTACCGCCGTGAAAGGGCGGTGTCTTAACCACTTGACCAACGGGCCAATTATGTATAATTGACAACTTATTCAACAGAGCTTCCTACCGGACTTGAACCGGTGACCTCATCCTTACCATGGATGCGCTCTACCGACTGAGCTAAGGAAGCGAATGGCTCCAGCGGCAGGATTCGAACCTGCGACCGATCGGTTAACAGCCGATTGCTCTACCACTGAGCTACGCTGGAATGTTCATCAACACATCTTAGTATTGACTAGTTATAAAAAAATTAAAATATACGAAAAACTATATTTTAATCTTGCAATCAGTAGTAGAGAAAATGATTGTTTGCCCGGCAGCGTCCTACTCTCACAGGGGAAGAACCCCAACTACCATCGGCGCTAGAGAGCTTAACGGCTGTGTTCGGCATGGGAACAGGTGTGACCTCTCTGCTATAGCGACCGGACAAGTATGAAGTTGTTTTATACACCTTCAAAACTAGATAAGAATCAAAGCGCAAGCACGAATCAAAGCGTCATTACCACAAATATTGAAGTTAAGTCCTCGATCGATTAGTATCCGTCAGCTCCATGTGTCACCACACGTCCACCTCGGACCTATCAACCTCATCGTCTCTGAGGGATCTTACTTGCTCGAAGCAATGGGAAATCTCATCTCGAGGGGGGCTTCATGCTTAGATGCTTTCAGCACTTATCCCGACCACACGTAGCTACCCAGCGATGCTCCTGGTGGAACAACTGGTACACCAGCGGTGTGTCCATCCCGGTCCTCTCGTACTAAGGACAGCTCCTCTCAAATTTCCTGCGCCCACGACGGATAGGGACCGAACTGTCTCACGACGTTCTGAACCCAGCTCGCGTACCGCTTTAATGGGCGAACAGCCCAACCCTTGGGACCGACTACAGCCCCAGGATGCGATGAGCCGACATCGAGGTGCCAAACCTCCCCGTCGATGTGGACTCTTGGGGGAGATAAGCCTGTTATCCCCGGGGTAGCTTTTATCCGTTGAGCGATGGCCCTTCCATGCGGAACCACCGGATCACTAAGCCCGACTTTCGTCCCTGCTCGACTTGTAGGTCTCGCAGTCAAGCTCCCTTCTGCCTTTACACTCTTCGAATGATTTCCAACCATTCTGAGGGAACCTTTGGGCGCCTCCGTTACCTTTTGGGAGGCGACCGCCCCAGTCAAACTGCCCACCTGACACTGTCTCCGAGCCGGATTACGGCTCTGGGTTAGAATGTCCGTACAGCCAGGGTAGTATCCCACCAATGCCTCCACCGAAGCTAGCGCTCCGGCTTCCAAGGCTCCTACCTATCCTGTACAAGCTGTACCAACATTCAATATCAGGCTACAGTAAAGCTCCACGGGGTCTTTCCGTCCTGTCGCGGGTAATGCGCATCTTCACGCATAGTATAATTTCACCGGGTCTCTCGTTGAGACAGTGCCCAAGTCGTTGCACCTTTCGTGCGGGTCGGAACTTACCCGACAAGGAATTTCGCTACCTTAGGACCGTTATAGTTACGGCCGCCGTTTACTGGGGCTTCGGTTCAACGCTTCGCCTTGCGGCTAACGCATCCCCTTAACCTTCCAGCACCGGGCAGGTGTCAGCCCCTATACTTCGCCTTACGGCTTCGCAGAGACCTGTGTTTTTGATAAACAGTCGCTTGGGCCTCTTCACTGCGGCTCCCCAGACACGTGGTCTGGGTGAGCACCCCTTCTCCCGAAGTTACGGGGTCATTTTGCCGAGTTCCTTAACGAGAGTTCTCCCGATCACCTTAGGATACTCTCCTCGCCTACCTGTGTCGGTTTGCGGTACGGGCACCTCCATCCTCGCTAGAGGTTTTTCTTGGCAGTGTGAAATCAGGAACTTCGGTACTATATTTCCCTCCCCATCACAGCTCATGTTAAAGATGGACGGATTTACCTATCCATCACACTCGCTGCTTGGGCGCGTTCATCCAATGACGCGCTTTCCTTATCCTCCTGCGTCCCCCCGTTGCTCGAACGGATGGGAGGTGGTACAGGAATATCAACCTGTTGGCCATCGCCTACGCCTTTCGGCCTCGGCTTAGGTCCCGACTAACCCTGAGCGGACGAGCCTTCCTCAGGAAACCTTAGGCATACGGTGAAGAAGATTCTCACTTCTTTTTCGCTACTCATACCGGCATTCTCACTTCTAAGCGCTCCACCTGTCCTCACGGTCAGGCTTCAAAGCCCTTAGAACGCTCTCCTACCATAATCCATGCGGATTATCCGCAGCTTCGGTGATGTGTTTAGCCCCGGTACATTTTCGGCGCAGCGTCACTCGACCAGTGAGCTATTACGCACTCTTTAAATGATGGCTGCTTCTAAGCCAACATCCTGGTTGTCTAAGCAACGCCACATCCTTTTCCACTTAACACATACTTTGGGACCTTAGCTGGCGGTCTGGGCTGTTTCCCTTTCGACGATGAACCTTATCACCCACCGTCTGACTCCCAACGATAAGTCATTGGCATTCGGAGTTTGACTGAATTCGGTAACCCGATAGGGGCCCCTCGTCCAATCAGTGCTCTACCTCCAAGACTCTCACGTTGAGGCTAGCCCTAAAGCTATTTCGGAGAGAACCAGCTATCTCTGTGTTCGATTGGCATTTCACCCCTACCCACACCTCATCCCCGCATTTTTCAACATACGTGGGTTCGGGCCTCCAGTCAGTGTTACCTGACCTTCACCCTGGACATGGGTAGATCACACAGTTTCGGGTCTGCGACCCTCGACTCATTCGCCCTATTCAGACTCGCTTTCGCTGCGGCTCCAGGTCATCCCTTTAACCTTGCCGAAGATCGTAACTCGCCGGTTCATTCTACAAAAGGCACGCCGTCACCCGTTAATGGGCTCCGACTACTTGTAAGCACACGGTTTCAAGTTCTCTTTCACTCCCCTTCCGGGGTTCTTTTCACCTTTCCCTCACGGTACTGGTTCACTATCGGTCACTAGGGAGTATTTAGCCTTGGGAGATGGTCCTCCCAGATTCCGACGGAATTTCTCGTGTTCCGCCGTACTCAGGATCCACTCCGGAGGAGAGGGCGTTTCAACTACAGGGCTCTTACCTTCTTCGGCTGACCATTCCAGGTCGATTCATCTACGCTCTCTCTTGGTAACTCCATGTGGAGTGTCCTACAACCCCAAGGGGACATGCCCCTTGGTTTGGGCTAATTCCGTTTCGCTCGCCGCTACTCAGGAAATCGCGTTTGCTTTCTCTTCCTTCGGGTACTGAGATGTTTCAGTTCCCCGAGTTGCCTTCGAATCACCTATGAATTCAGTGATCGATGCCATCCCATTACGGATGGCGGGTTTCCCCATTCGGACATCCCCGGGTCGTCGCTTACTTACAGCTGACCGAGGCATATCGGTGTTAGTCCCGTCCTTCTTCGGCTCCTAGTGCCAAGGCATCCACCGTGCGCTCTTCTTCACTTAACTTCTATGCAATAAAGATGCTTTGTTTCGTTTCGATGCTCTTGCTTTATCTTCTTATCCAGTTTTCAAGGTGCATATCTAGTCAGAAGTCTCTAATTTAAAAAAACTTCATCTAGATATATATAATGAAGGTTCGAAAACCTTCAAAACTAAACAAAATAGCGCTGACGCCTCCTTAAAAATTCCTTAGAAAGGAGGTGATCCAGCCGCACCTTCCGATACGGCTACCTTGTTACGACTTCACCCCAATCATTGGCCCCACCTTCGGCGGCTAGCTCCAAAAAGGTTACTCCACCGACTTCGGGTGTTGCCAACTCTCGTGGTGTGACGGGCGGTGTGTACAAGGCCCGGGAACGTATTCACCGCGGCATGCTGATCCGCGATTACTAGCGATTCCGGCTTCATGCAGGCGAGTTGCAGCCTGCAGTCCGAACTGAGAATGGCTTTATGGGATTGGCTCAACCTCGCGGTCTCGCTTCCCTTTGTACCATCCATTGTAGCACGTGTGTAGCCCAGGTCATAAGGGGCATGATGATTTGACGTCATCCCCACCTTCCTCCGGTTTGTCACCGGCAGTCACCTTAGAGTGCCCAACTGAATGCTGGCAACTAAGGTCAAGGGTTGCGCTCGTTGCGGGACTTAACCCAACATCTCACGACACGAGCTGACGACAACCATGCACCACCTGTCATTTGGTCCCCGAAGGGAAAACCCTATCTCTAGGGTGGTCCAAAGATGTCAAGACCTGGTAAGGTTCTTCGCGTTGCTTCGAATTAAACCACATGCTCCACCGCTTGTGCGGGCCCCCGTCAATTCCTTTGAGTTTCAGCCTTGCGGCCGTACTCCCCAGGCGGAGTGCTTATTGCGTTAACTGCAGCACTAAGGGTTGGACCCCCTAACACCTAGCACTCATCGTTTACGGCGTGGACTACCAGGGTATCTAATCCTGTTCGCTCCCCACGCTTTCGCGCCTCAGCGTCAGTAACAGACCAGAGAGTCGCCTTCGCCACTGGTGTTCCTCCACATATCTACGCATTTCACCGCTACACGTGGAATTCCACTCTCCTCTTCTGTCCTCAAGTTCCCCAGTTTCCAATGACCGCTTGCGGTTGAGCCGCAAGATTTCACATCAGACTTAAGGAACCGCCTGCGCGCGCTTTACGCCCAATAATTCCGGACAACGCTTGCCACCTACGTATTACCGCGGCTGCTGGCACGTAGTTAGCCGTGGCTTTCTGGTGAGGTACCGTCAAGGTGCCGCTCTATTCGCACGGCACTTGTTCTTCCCTCACAACAGAGCTTTACGATCCGAAGACCTTCCTCACTCACGCGGCGTTGCTCCGTCAGACTTTCGTCCATTGCGGAAGATTCCCTACTGCTGCCTCCCGTAGGAGTCTGGGCCGTGTCTCAGTCCCAGTGTGGCCGATCACCCTCTCAGGTCGGCTACGCATCGTTGCCTTGGTAAGCCACTACCTTACCAACTAGCTAATGCGCCGCGGGTCCATCTGTAAGTGATAGCAAGAAGCCATCTTTCACTTTCGGATCATGCGATCCGAAATGTTATCCGGTATTAGCCCCGGTTTCCCGGGGTTATCCCAGTCTTACAGGCAGGTTACCCACGTGTTACTCACCCGTCCGCCGCTCGTTCCACAAGCGTCACTCCCGAAGGAGATCTGCTTGCTTCACGCGCTCGACTTGCATGTATTAGGCACGCCGCCAGCGTTCGTCCTGAGCCAGGATCAAACTCTCCAATAAAAGTAGTTTGATTGGCTTT